>NZ_JBJURH010000016.1:0-179112 GCF_046098215.1 Streptomyces sp. Da 82-17 | reverse complement strand
GGGAGGTGGCGGGGGGGGAGGCGGTGGCGGTCGGGGCGGTAGGTGTCGGTTGGGGCGGGCCCTGCCGCGGGTCCTCGCTCAGGCGGCGGCGACGCCTGCTCGTCCGCACCGGCTTCGGCTCGTCCCGCGCCGCCCGCCGCCGCTCGGCACCGGCCTGCGCGAGCGCGGAACGCGCCGCCCGGGAAGGAGAGTTGGTGCGAGGCGGGGTGGTGGGGCGGGGTGGGGCGGTGGTGTCGGCTTGCCGGTCGGGTTCGTCCTGCCCCGGCCGGTCCTGGGGCGAGCCCGCTGCCGTGTGCGCCGCGCCCTCGCCCGGCTCGCGCGTCGAACGGCGGCCCTCGCGCGCCATCCGCTTCAACTCGCTGACGGTTTCGGCGGATTGACCCGTAGCACCGGAACCCGGGGTGGTACGGGAGGCCGCGGTACGGAGAGGGTCCGGTGCGCGTTTGCCGTCCTCGCCCTCGTCCTCGTCGTCGTCCGCGACGGGCTCTCGTCGCACCGCCTGCCCTCGCCGGGCGGCGCGCAGGGCTTCGCGCGCCACGTCACCGGGGCGCGGGGCGGCGGGTTCGGTGAGCTCGGTGAGTGCGGTGGGTTCGGCCGGTTCAGCGGACTCGGGGGCCGCGGCGGGTTCGGTGAGCTCGGCGGGCGCGGGAAGTTCGGTCGCCGAGGCAAGGGAGGCCGACGCCTCCCTCGACGGCTCCGCCCGTTCCGCCTGCTCCGCCCGCTCCGCCGCCTCTGTCCGGCGGGCCTCGCGCAGGGCGCGGCGGGCCGCCTGGGCCGGGGTCTCCGCACCGTCCGGTCGCGCGTTCATGCCGGCCTCCGCAGGGAGATCAGATCCGTCAGTTCACGATCCGTCAGTTCCGTGAGGGCCGACTCGCCCGAGCCGAGCACCGCGTCCGCGAGGGCCCGCTTCGAGGCGAGCATCTCGGCGATCCGGTCCTCCACCGTGCCCTCCGTGATGAGCCGGTGGACCTGCACCGGCTGGGTCTGCCCGATGCGGTACGCACGGTCGGTGGCCTGCTCCTCCACCGCCGGGTTCCACCAGCGGTCGAAGTGCACGACGTGCCCCGCGCGGGTGAGGTTGAGGCCCGTGCCCGCCGCCTTCAGGGAGAGGACGAGCACCGGCGTCGCCCCCGACTGGAAGCGGTCGACCATCCGCTCCCGCTCGGCCACCGGCGTACCGCCGTGCAGCAGTTCGGCGGGGATCGCGCGGCCCGCGAGGTGCTCGGCGATCAGCTCGGCCATGCCGACGTACTGCGTGAAGATCAGCGTCGAGCCGTCCTCCGCGAGGATCGTGTCCAACAGCTCGTCGAGCAGGTCGAGTTTGCCGGAGCGGCCCTCCAGGCGCACCGCCCCCGCGTGCTCGGCGGCCTCCTTCAGGTACTGCGCGGGGTGGTTGCAGATCTGCTTGAGCGCGCCGAGGAGCTTCAGGACGAGGCCGCGCCGCGCGATGCCCTGCGCGGCCTCGATCGCCGCCATCGACTCGCGGACCACCGCCTCGTACAGCGAGGCCTGCTCGCGGGAGAGCGGCACCGGGTGGTCGGTCTCCGTCTTGGGCGGCAGCTCGGGCACGATGCCCGGGTCGGACTTCTTGCGGCGCAGCAGGAACGGGCGGATCAGCCGGGCCAGGCGCTCCACGGCCTCGTCCTGCTCGCCGCCCTCCACCGCGCGCGCGTGCCGCGACCGGAACGCCTTGAGGGGGCCGAGCAGCCCCGGCGTCGTCCAGTCGAGGAGGGCCCACAGCTCGGACAGGTTGTTCTCCACCGGGGTGCCGGTCAGGGCGATGCGGGCCGGGGCCGGGAGGGTGCGCAGCGCCTTGGCCGTCGCCGAGTGGGGGTTCTTGACGTGCTGCGCCTCGTCGGCGACGACCATGCCCCAGGGCTGCTCGGCGAGACGCGGCGCTGCCGTGCGCATCGTGGCGTACGTGGTGAGGACGAAGCCGCCGTCCAGGTCGTCGAGCGAGCGGCTCGTGCCGTGGAAGCGGCGGACCGGGACGCCCGGCGCGAAGCGGGTGATCTCGCGCTGCCAGTTGCCGAGGAGGGAGGCGGGGCAGACGACCAGGGTGGGTTCGCGGCGCGCGCGGCGCAGGTGCAGGGCGATGAGCGTGACGGTCTTGCCGAGGCCCATGTCGTCCGCGAGGCAGCCGCCGAGGCCGAGCGAGGTCATGAGGTCGAGCCAGGCCAGCCCGCGCAGTTGGTAGTCCCGCAGGGTGGCGGCCAGGCCGGGCGGCGGCTCGGCGGGGGCGAGGCCCGCGGTGAGGCGGTCCCGCAGCTCGGCGAGCGCGCCGACCGGGACGGCCTCGACCTCCTCGCCGTCGACGTCGGCCGTGCCGGTGAGGGCGACCGACAGGGCGTCGACCGGGTCGAGCAGGCCGAGTTCGCGTTTGCGGGCCTTGCGGACCAGCTCCGGGTCGACGAGCACCCACTGGTCGCGCAGCCGCACCACGGGCCGGTGCGCCTCGGCGAGCTGGTCCATCTCGGCGTCGGTGAGCGGGTCCCCGCCGAGCGCCAACTGCCAGCGGAACTCCAGGAGATGCTCGGCTTCGAAGAAGCCGGTGCCGTCCGTCGCCGAGCCGGGGGCGGAGCGCACCATCGCGGCGGCCGACAGGTCCTGGGCGAGGTCCCGCGGCCAGTGCACCGCGACCCCGGCCGCGCCGAGGCGGGCGGCGGCCGTGCCGAGCAGGTCGTACAACTCGGTCTCGGAGAGCGGGAGTACGCCCGGGGTGTCCTGTTCGGTGAGGCGCTCCAGGGGCGGCCAGACGCGGGCCGCGCGGCGCAGGGCGAGGGCGGCGTCCACGCGGGCGCGCGGGCCGAAGGTCTCCTCGCCCTCGCCGTCCCACAGCGCGACCGCGTCGATGACGAGGGTGGGGTCGGCGAGGCTGTGCACCTGGACCACCGCCGCGCCCGCCGTGCGGTCCTCGTCGCTGCGGTCGAACAGGTCGCGGCCCGAGAGGTCGAGGCGGAGGGAGATGCGCACGCCCGCGTCCATGCCGGCGGCGGCCTCGGCGGCCCACTCGCGCGCGTGCGGCAGGCGCTGCGGGGCGCGCGCCGCGAACGGGGCGCCCACCGAGTGCGGCGCGGCCGGGGTGCGGGGCAGGGTGTCCGCGACCGCGTCGAGGAAGGCCCGCATCAGGGCCTCCGGCTGCGGGAGCTGCAGCGGAACGGCGTCTTCCAACGGGACGGCGTGGCCCTCGTACGGCAGCGCGGCGGCGAGGGAGCGCAGCTGCTCGACGTCGGCGCTCTCCAGCGGGCCCGCGCGCCAGGCGTCCAGGTCGTCCGGGGTGAGGCCGGGCAGCAGGCGGCCGCGGGCGACCAGGCGCAGGGCGAGGTGGGCGGCGGCGCCCCAGCAGGCCGTGGCGGGGTGGGCGGCCGGGTGGCGGTGGGCGGCGAGCAGCAGCGGCAGGGCCTCGCCGACGCCGAGGGTGAGGGCGGGCGCGGTGGCCCTGCGGACGACGGCGCCCCTGCTGCGGACGACCGTGAGCTCGGCGGCAGTGCCCGGTGCCTCGGGCAGGGGGGCGCCGTCGGGGTGCCAGAGGGCGATGCGGCCCTCGCGGGGCAGGGCGGCGGGCAGGAAGACCGCGGCGAGCCGCAGCCGCGGATCGGCCCCCGCCCGCTCGTGTCGTGCCGAGGCTTCGGTTCGTTCCCTTGTTTCGGTCATGGCGCAGCTCACCCCCTCCGGACAGCCGTCGATCGGACGTCTACGACTCTACGGAGGGGCACTGACAATCGGCCGTGAGGCGGCCGTGCGCGGACGGCTACGGGTTGGCCGTCGCGACGACGTAGACCATCGGGTGGTGGGAGTTGCTGCGGTCCACGTACACGTCGTGGCTGGGGCGCGGGTCGTCCTGCTCGTGCTCCAGGCCGTAGTACGGGCCGGGGTTGGTGAAGGTCCAGCCGACGACGGAGCGGTCGCGCTTGCTGAGCGGCATCTCGTCCTTCTTCAGGTCCGAGACGTCCTTGTCCATGCTCTTGAGGAACTTCTTCAGGCCCTCGTTGCTGGTGAGGAACTGGACGTACAGCCGGCTGGTGCGCCAGTTGTTGGTCTCGTAGTACGCGACGCGGCGGGAGTAGCTCGGGATCGGCACCTCGTAGATGCGGCGCTGCACGCGCGAGGGCCAGGCCGAGGTCAGGCCCGTCGCCGAGTACTTCTCCTCCTTGTCGCGGCCGCTGTCGCGGCTCTGGCCCGCGGAGACCGCCAGGTAGCCGGCGGGGATGCCGATGAGGAGCACGATGATGATCGCCGTCAGCCAGCGGCGGCGGATCATGTGCTTGCGGTCCTCGGGCGGCTTCGACCCCTCCGGCGGCGTGGGCTGACGGGGCACGGACGGGGTCATCTACTTGTTTCCCTGGGTGTGGCGAGTGGTGGTGCGGATCGCCTGCGCGTAGCGCTCGTACCGTTCGTAGCGCTCGAGTCTGCGCCGGTTGGCGCGGCGGAAGCGGCGGGCGACGAGGCGCGCCAGGTCGGCCGCGCCCACCATGCCGGCCTCGGGCCCCAGCTGGGCCTTGGCGATGCGGGCCTCCGGGCGGTAGCCGCGGCCGGTGAGGTGGCGGCGGAAGGCGTCCCGGGCGGGCCCGATGAGGAGGTCGTCGGCGGCGCTGACGCCGCCGCCGATGACGAAGCAGGAGGGGTCGAGGGCGGCGGCGAGGTTGGCGATGCCGACGCCGAGCCACTGCCCGATGTCCTGCAGCAGCTCGACGCACATCGCGTCGCCCTCGCGCGCCAGCTCGGTGATGAGCGGGCCGGTGATGTCGGGGATCTGGCCCTTGACGCGCTCGATGATGTTGTACGCCACCGGGGAGTCGGCGGCGGCAAGTTCGCGGGCCTCGCGGACCAGGGCGTTGCCCGAGCTGTACTGCTCCCAGCAGCCGCGGTTGCCGCACGGGCAGCGGTGGCCGCCGGGCACGACCTGCATGTGCCCGAACTCGCCGGCGACGCCGAACTTGCCGCGCTTGACCCGGCCGTCCTCCAGGATGGCGCCGCCGATGCCGGTGCCGAGGGTGATCATGACGAGGTGGTCCTCGCCCGCGCCCGCGCCGAAGCGCCACTCGGCCCAGGCCGCGGTGTTGGCGTCGTTGTCGACCATCACCGGGACGGCGAGGCGGGACTGCAGGGAGTCGCGCAGGGGTTCGTTGCGCCAGGAGAGGTGCGGGGCGAACAGGACGCGGTTGCGGTCCGCGTCGACCCAGCCGGCGGCGCCGATGCCGACCGCGTGGACGTCGTGCCGGTCGGACAGGTCGAGCACCAGCTCGCAGATGGTGTCCTCGACGACCTTCGGGCTCTTCGACTTGTCCGGCGTCTCGGTCCTGACCTTCTCCAGGATCTGGCCGTCCGCGTCGACCACGCCGGCCATCACCTTCGTACCGCCGATGTCGATGCCGACGGTCGGCACGCGGGGGGCGGAGAGGTGGGAGCGGCGCTCGCGGGTGCCGACGGTCCGCAGGACGGTGGCGCGCGCGGAGCCGCGGTGTGCGAAGTCGCGGTAGGTGCTCATCGGGGCGATTCTACGGGGGCCGGATGTCAAGACTCGGTGAGGTGCGACCGCGCGGGACGCGCCGCGGGGCCGGTCACTCGCCCTGGGCCCGCTCCAGTTCGTGGCTCAGTTCCTCCAGCTCCGAGCCGCCCGCCATCTGCCGGGTCAGCTCGTCCAGGCCGATCTGGGAGCGCAGGTGACTGCCCGCCATGGTGCCGCGCTTGAGGAGCACGAAGCGGTCGCCGACCAGGTACGCGTGGTGCGGGTTGTGCGTGATGAGGACCACGCCGAGGCCTGCGTCACGCGCGGCCGCCACATACTTCAGGACTACGCCGGACTGCTTCACGCCGAGCGCCGCGGTCGGTTCGTCGAGTACGAGGACCTTGGCGCCGAAGTACACCGCGCGGGCGATGGCCACGCACTGGCGCTCGCCGCCGGAGAGGGTGCCGATGGGCTGGTCGACGTCGCGCAGGTCGATGCCCATGCGGAGCAGCTCCGCGTGCGTGGTGCGGCGCATCAGGTCGACGTCGAGGCGCTTGAAGGGGCCGCTTCCCTTGGTCGGTTCGGAGCCGAGGAAGAAGTTCCGCCAGACCGGCATCAGCGGGACGACGGCCAGGTCCTGGTAGACGGTGGCGATGCCGCGGTCCAGGGCGTCGCGCGGGTTGGTGAGGCGGGTCTCCTCGCCCTCGATGCGGAAGGTGCCCGCGTCGTGCTGGTGCAGGCCCGCGATGATCTTGATGAGGGTGGACTTGCCGGCGCCGTTGTCGCCGAGCACGCAGGACACCTCGCCGGCGTGCACCGTCAGGGAGACGCCTTCGAGGGCGCGGATGTTGCCGTAGTACTTGCTGACCGAGTCGAGCTCGACGAGCGGGGCGTCCGCCTCGTCGCCGGCCGCCTTCTCCAGAGTGGTCATTTCGTGGCCTCCGCGCGCTTGCGGACCCAGTGGTTCAGGAGGGTCGCCAGGAGGAGCATCGCTCCGAGGAAGAACTTGTACCAGTCGGCGTTCCACTCCGCGTACACGATGCCCTTGCCGGTCATGCCGAAGATGAACGCGCCGAACGCCGAGCCGATCGCGGAGCCGTATCCGCCGGTGATCAGGGAGCCGCCGATGACGGCCGCGACGATGTAGATGAGCTCGTTGCCGACGCCCTCGCCGGACTGCACCGCGTCGAACGAGAACAGCAGGTGCTGGCCCGACACCCAGGCGGCGAAAGCGACTCCCATATAGAGCCCGATTTTGGTCTTGATGACGGGGACGCCGACCGCGCGGGCCGCGTCCATGTTGCCGCCGACCGCGAAGATCCAGTTGCCCGCGCGGGTGCGGAGCAGGATCCAGGTGGCGACGGCGACGAGCGCGATCCACCACAGGATCGTCACCTTGAACGCGACCCCGCCGATGGTGAACTGCGAGGCGAACAGCGCCTTCGCGGACTCGAAGCCCTCCATGTCGGCGATCGTCTTGGTGGAGACGGTGCCGCTGATCAGCTTGGTGAAGCCCAGGTTGAGCCCGGTGAGCATCAGGAACGTGCCGAGCGTGATGATGAAGCTCGGCAGTTTCGTACGGGTCAGCATGTAGCCGTTGAAGACGCCGATGGCGAGCGTGGTGAGCAGCGAGACGCCCACGCCGACCCACACGTTGGCCGTCATCTGGTAGCTGAACATCGACGAGATCAGCGCGGAGCTGGTCACCAGGACGCCCGCCGACAGGTCGAACTCGCCGCCGATCATCAGCAGCGCCACCGGCACCGCCATGATCCCGATGGTCGACGAGGCGTACAGGACCGTCGACAGGCTGGACGCGCGCAGGAAGCTGTCCGCGGCGAACGCGAAGAACACGAACACGGCGATCGCGCCGACCACCGCGCCCAGTTCGGGCCGGCCGAGCAGCTTGCGCAGCAGCGAGGTCTTCAGCAGACGCTCGTCGACGTCCTTGTCCAGCTTGTCCGGCGTCGGGGCCGGGGCGGTCGCACTCATCGGGTCCCCCGCTTCGCGAGCTCCTCCAGCTTGCCGGCGTCCTTCTCGGTGACGATCTCCGGCCCGGTCAGGACGGGCCGGCCGCCGCCGAGGACGTCGGCGTTGTACTTGTACAGCCACAGCAGGTCGACCGCCTCGTACCCCTGGAGGTACGGCTGCTGGTCGACGGCGAAGCCGAGGGTGCGGGACTTGAGGCCCGCGGCGACCTTCGCGTTCAGGTCGAAGGTGTCGATCTCCGCCTTGCTGCCCACGTCCTCCTTGGCCTTGACCGCGGTGTCGGCGAAGGGCGCGCCGAGCGTGACCACCGCGTCGATGCCGGAGTCGGCCTGCAGCTTGGCGCTGATGCCGGACTGGACGTCGGGCATGTTGGTGCCGTCGACGTACAGGTTCTGCATCCTGCCGTCGAACGTCTTCCTGGCGCCCGCGCAGCGCTGCTCGTGGCCGACGTTGCCCTGCTCGTGCAGGACGCACAGGGCCTTCTTCTTCCCGCGCTTGTTGAGCTCCTCGCCGACCGCCTCGCCGGCGATCACCTCGTCCTGGCCGATGTGTGCGAGGGCGCCGAACTTCTTGGACTCGGCGGAGCCGGAGTTGACGGTGATCACCGGGATGCCGGCCTTGCGGGCGCGGTCCAGGGACGCCTTCATCGCGTCGGGCTTGGCGAGGGTGACGATCAGGCCGTCGACCTTCTTGTCGATGTACGAGTCGACCAGCTGGGCCTGTTCCTTGCCCTCGTCGTGGTTGGCGTACAGGAAGTTGATGTTGTCCTTGACGGCGGCCTGTTCGGCGCCGCCGCGGACGATGTCCCAGAAGGTGTCGCCGTCGCCCGAGTGGGTGACCATGCCGATCGTCCAGCGCGGGGTGTCGACCGCGGCCCGGCCCTGCGCCTGGGCCTTCCGGGCGTCCTCGGCGCGCTTGCCGCCGGTGCTGCTGCAACCGGTCAGCGCGATGCCGAGCACCGCCGCGAGCGCGATGCCTGCCCAGGTGCGAACTCTTGCCACGAAGTCGTGCCCTTCTCGCTGTACTGCTGCGTGGTGCCGCGGGGCGGGCCGGCGGCTCGCCCCGAACGCCCCAGTATCGGTCACGGCGATCACGGGTGCGGGCAGCGGGGTCGCCGGGTGCCGTTCCCGCTCGGTCGCCGGGTGCTGTTCGGCGTCGGTCACCGGGTGCCGTTCGGCCTCCGTCACCGGGTGCCGTTCGCGGTGAGTCTCTCCAGCTTCGGCACGTCCTTCTTCGTCACGATCGCGGGTCCGGTGAGGACGGGCTTCCCGCCGCCGGTGACGTTGCCGTTGACGCGGTGGAGCCAGAGGCCGTCGACGGCCAGGTAGCCCTGGAGGTACGGCTGCTGGTCGACGGCGAAGCCGATCTCGTCGGCCTTGAGCTGCTTCACCACCTCGGCGTTGAGGTCGAACGTGTCGATCTCCGCGTCGCTGCCCGAGTCCCGCTTGGCCTGCGCCGCGGCCTCCGCGAAGGGCGCGCCGAGCGTGACGACGGTGTCGAAGTCGGCGCCCGAGTTCAGCTTGGCCTGGATCGTCGACTGCGACTCGGGCATGTTCGTGCCGTTGACGTTGAGGTTCTCCACCGTGCCGTCGAACGTCTTCTTCACGCCCGCGCAGCGCTCCTCCAGGGAGACGTTGCCCTGCTCGTGGATGACGCACAGGGCCTTCTTCCGGCCGCGTTCGTTCAGCTCCTCGCCGACCGCCTCGCCCGCCACGGCCTCGTCCTGGCCGATGTGCGTGAGCGCCCCGAACTCCTGCGAGAACTGTGCCCCCGAGTTGATCGTCACGACCGGGATGCCCGCCTTGCCGGCCTTGGCGAGCACGGCCTTCATGGCCTCGGGCTTGGCGAGCGTGACGATCAGGCCGTCGACCTTCTTGTCGATGTACGACTGGACCAGCTCGGCCTGTTCCTTCGCCTCCTTGTTGTTGGCGTAGAGGAACTCGACGTTGTCCTTCGCGGCGGCCTGTTTCGCGCCCTTCTGGACGATGTCCCAGAACGTGTCGCCCTCGCCGGAGTGCGTCACCATGCCGATCTTCAGGCGCGGCCCCGAGGCCTTGCCGCCGGGCGCGGCCGCGTCGGTCTCCTCCTCGGCGCCCTTGCCGCCGGAGCCGCTGCACCCGGCGAGGAGGGCGAGCACCGCCGCGCAGGCGGCAACTCCGGTGACTCTGCGGGCTGTTCGGGCAGTGCGCATGGATGGACCCACCCCTCCTCCGGGCCGCCCGGGTGCGGCTTGAGGTGTTCTAGCGGGGGCGCGCGGGGCCGTCAATGACTTTGTCAGAACATACGGACCTCACGGCGGCTCGCGATGGCCGCTTCAGGGCCGTACGAGGAGCTGGAACTCGAAGGAGTAGCGGGAGGCGCGGTAGATGTGCGTGCCGAACTCGACCGGGCGGCCGGTGTCGTCGAAGGTCGTGCGGGCCATCGTGAGCAGCGGCGCCCCGGCGGGCTCGGCGAGCAGCTGTCCCTCCGACTCGGTGGCCGCGCGGGCGCCGACGGTCTGCCGGGCGCTGTGCAGGGTGATGCCGGCGCCGCGCATCAGGCGGTAGAGCCCGGTGGTTTCGAGGCGGGCGGTCTCCGGGGCGAAGAGGCCGACGGGCAGGTGGTTCGTGAGGTACGCCATGGGCTCGTCGTGGGCGAGCCGGAGCCGTTCGACGCGGTGCACGTCGGCGCCCTCCGCGAGGCCGAGGGCGGCGGCGACCTCGGCGGACGCGGGCTCGACGGCGTTGCGCACGACGCGGGTGGCGGGGCGCTGGCCGGCCGCCTCCAGGTCGTCGTACAGGCTGCTGAGCTCCAGGGGGCGCTTGACCTGGCTGTGCACGACCTGCGTGCCGACGCCTCTGCGGCGGACGAGGAGGCCCTTGTCGACGAGGGACTGGATGGCCTGCCGGACGGTGGGCCGGGACAGTCCGAGGCCCTTGGCGAGGTCGATCTCGTTGCCGAGGAGGCTGCCCGGGGCGAGCCTGCCCTGCTCGATGGCCGCCTCCAGCTGCTGGGACAGCTGGAAGTACAGCGGGACGGGGCTGCTGCGGTCCACGCTGAGCTGGAGCGACTCGGCCTGATCGGCGGGGGGCTTGGGCACGGGCCGAGCGTAGTCGTGGCTCATGTTGACGGGAAGTCCTGAAGTTCGATTGTCCGGACATGGGAGGACCGCACGGGAGGCAGCTCCTGCGGGCACTCCGGCAGGTGCTCGGCGGGCGCTCCGGCGGGCGGATCGCCCCGCCCGGGCCTAGCGTCGTTCGAGGGGGCGAGGGACACGCGCAGAGGCCGAGGAGGTACGGCATGCGTCGTCTGGTGCCGCCCGCGCTCGCGGTGGCCGCGGTCGCGGCCGTGCTCGCGGGGAACATGCCGGCGGGCCCGCGGGACGGTGCGTCGTACGACAGGGCCGCGCTGAGCGAGGTCACGTTCACGGCGGCCGAGCGGCGCGCGACCCTCGCGTACTGGGCGCCGGACCGCATGCGGGACGTCGGCGCGCGCACCCTCGGGCGGGACTCCGCTTCCGTGCGGCCGTGGGGCGGGGCCGGGCGGCCGGAGATGCGGACGGTGGGGCGGCTGTTCTTCACGGACGAGCAGGGGCGGGACTCGTACTGCACGGCCACGGCGGTGCAAGCGCGGAACAGGTCGACGGCGATGACGGCCGGGCACTGTGTGCAGCTGCCCGCGTCGCCCGGAAACCACCACACCAACATGGTGTTCGTGCCGGGCTATGCCGAAAACCGGCTCCCCTACGGGGTGTTCGTGGTGCGGGCGCTCGTGATGCCGCGCAGTTGGGAGCGGGACGCGACGACGGATGTGGCGGCCGTGGTGGTGGACGCGCGGCCGGGAGGGGCGCTGACGGACACGGTCGGCGGGCAGCGGCTCGCGGTGGGCCGGAAACCGGGCGGGAAGGTGACGGTTTTCGGCTATCCGGACAGCCGGGAGGAGCGCGGTGAGCGGCTCATGTACTGCTCGGGTACGACGTCGGCGGCGTCGGGCGGGCAGCAGCGCGTGCCGTGCCCGATGGAGGGCGGGTCGAGCGGCGGGCCCTGGCTGGCGGACTTCGACGCGCGGACGGGCCGGGGCGTGCTGGTCTCCGTGAACAGTTTCGGGGACGAGGCGGAGGAGGGCTCGGTCATGGAGGGCGAGGTGCTCGGCCCGGTCGCGGGTCACGTACGCGACCGGGCGGGCGAGTTGTGAGCCGTCACCGCACAATCGGCCGTCTCAGGGCTTGCGTGCCACCCCCGCGTACATGGGCACGGGCGAGCCGTCCCTGACCTCGTCCTGGGCGAGCTCGGGCCGCCAGTCCGGGACCCAGACGACGCCCGGATCGACCAGGTCGAGGCCGTCGAAGAGGCTGGTGAACTCCTCGCGGGAGCGGGGTACGAGGGTCACGCCGCCCGCCTTGTAGAGGGCGACGGCCTCCTTCGTGCGCTCCGGGTCGTAGTCGGAGGACACGTTGGTCAGGGTGAGGTGGCTGCCCGGGGCCGCGGCGGCCATCAGCAGCCGGACGGTCTCGCGGGCGCCCTCCTCGTCGGGCACGAAGTGCAGGACCGCGTTCAGGGAGACGGCGACCGGGCGGTCGAAGTCCAGGGTCTTCGCGGCCAGTTCGAGTATCCGCTGCGGTTCGCGGACATCGACCTGGAGGTAGTCCGTCGCCCCCTCGTCGGTGCCGCGCAGCAGGGCCGCCGCGTGGGCGAGGACGATCGGGTCGTTGTCGCCGTACACCACGCGGGACTCGGGGGCGACGGTCTGGGCGACCCGGTGCAGGTTGGGCTCCGTGGGGATGCCGGAGCCGATGTCGAGGAACTGCCGGAGGCCGGCCGCGCCCGCGAGGTACCGCGTCGCCCGGTGCATGAACCAGCGGTTGTGCTGCGCCGCGTACTTGGCCGTCGGTTCGAGCAGGGCGATCTGGCGGCCGAGCTCCTCGTCCACCGGGTAGTTGTCCTTGCCGCCGAGATACCAGTCGTACACGCGGGCCGGGTGCGGCTTGCTGGTGTCGATCACCTTGGCGTCGATCACCTCGGTGTCGGTCACCTTCGCGTCGGTCGCCTTGGCATCGGTCACCGGGCCGCGGCCGCTCTCGGACGTCTCCGTCATACGTCAACTCCCTTGGCTGCATGGGGTGTTCGAGTGTAGGCGGGCGGGCGGCACACGACCCCGGCGATGCGAATGTCCTGACAAATGCTGGACGCGGTGCGGGCGGCGGTGCCAGGTTGGGGGCATGCGCATCGGACTCATCGGAACAGGTCGTATCGGTTCGTTCCACGCGGCGGCGCTCGCCCGGCACCCCGCGGTGGACGCTCTGCTCGTCGCCGACGCGGATCCCCTGCGGGCGGCGGACCTCGCGGGCCGCACGGGCGCGGACGCGGCGGCCGACGTCGACGCGGTGTTCGCGGCCGGGGTGGACGCCCTCGTGATCACCGCGGCGACCTCGGCGCACGCCGCGCTCATCGGCCGGGCGGCGCGGGCCGGGCTCCCCACGTTCTGCGAGAAGCCGATCGCCCTCGACCTGCCGGGCACGCTGACCGCGCTCCAGGAGGTCGAGCGGTCCGGCGGGGTCCTCCAACTCGGCTTCCAGCGCCGCTTCGACGCGGGGTACGCGGCCGCGCGCGCGGCGGTACGGGAGGGCAGGCTCGGGCGGCTGCACACGGTGCGGGCGATCACCTCCGACCCGGCGCCGCCGCCCGCCGCGTATCTGCCGCTGTCGGGCGGGCTGTACCGGGACTGCCTGGTCCACGACTTCGACGCGCTGCGCTGGGTGACGGGGCGGGAGGTGCGGGAGGTGTACGCCGTCGGCTCGGACACCGGCCCGGCGATGTTCCGCGAGGCGGACGACGTGGACACGGCGGCGGTCGTCCTCACCCTCGACGACGGCACGCTCGCCACGGCGACGGCGACGCGCTGCAACGGCGCGGGGTACGACGTGCGGATGGAACTCGCCGGTGAGCGGGACCAGTTGGCGGTCGGCTGGGACGACCGCACGCCCCTCACGTCCGCCGAGCCGGGCGGGCCCGCGGCCCCGGAGAAGCCCTGGCCGGGCTTCCTCGAGCGGTTCGCCCCGGCGTACGAGGCGGAGCTGGCGGCGTTCGTCGAGCTGGCGCGCGGCGAGCGCGAGAACCCGTGCGACGGCCACGAGGCGCTGCACGCCCTGCGCATCGCGGAGGCCTGCGAGGTCTCGCGGCGCGAGCGCAGGCCGGTACGCATCGCGGAGATCGCGGTCACCTGACCGGGGATTCCGTGCCCCGTCAGGGGCGCGGGGAACTGCGCGATCAGCCACGACGGCGGGCCGGCCGAACACCGCCGGGGCCGCGCGGCGCCAGCCGCATATCGGACGCAGCCGGGAAGGAGCGGGAGGAGGAAGAGAGCAGGCTCGAAGGACGAGACTCACCCCTGCGCCGCACCAGCCGAAAGCACCGTCCCCTGCGCCACCGCGCACACCCTCTCCGCACCCGCCTCGTCGACGGTCACGAGGTCGCAGCGGACCACGGCCTGCCGGCGCCCGCTGTGCACGACCTCGGCCCGCGCCACGAGCACGCGCCCGCGCGCGGGGCGCACGTACTGGATCGAGAAGCCGCCGGTGAGGACCGCCGGCCCGAGGGCCGTGCCCGCGGCGAACGTGATCGCGTTGTCCGCCGCGTACGAGACGACACCGCCGTGCAGATGACCGTTCTGCTGCTGCAACTCCTCGCGGACATCGAGCTCCAGCGTCGCCCCGCCGTCCCCGAACGCCGTGATCCGCGCCCCGAGCAGTCGGCTGAACGGCTGGGCGTCCAGGGTCCGCCGGGCCGCGGCGAGGTCGAGGGCGGGCAGGTCGGCGGCGGGCGCGGGCTGCGTCATCGTACGGATCTCCTCTGCTCAGCGTGCGGCCTTCGCGAACCTACAGGGGCCGCCGGGCCGGGCCCAGTCTGCGAGCCGGGGTGCGGGGCGGGGCGCGCACCGGCAGGATCGGCCCATGGCGAACCAACCGAGGATCGAGGAACGTCCCGAGCAGCCCTTCGTGGGTGTCAGGGGCCGGGTCACCTGGGACACGTTCGGGCAGCTCGCGGACCGGCTGCCGGAGATCGTGGGCTGGCTCGGCGAACGCGGCATCCCCGTCGCGGACGGCCCGTTCTTCAAGTACGAGGTGCTCGACCCGGACGACCGTACGCGGGAGTTCGAGGTGATGGCGGGGGTGCCGGTCGGCGAGCGGGTGCGGATCCCGCCGGGCGAGCTCCTCGTGGGCGCGCTGCCGGCGGGCCGCTATGTGACGGTCCGCCATGTCGGCCACCCCGACGAGCTGTTCGCGGTCACGACGACGGTCCTGAAGTGGGCGGCGGCGAAGGGCCTGGAGTGGGACATGGAGCGTACGGAGGAGGGCGAGGTGTGGGCCTGCCGCCTGGAGAGCTACAAGACGGACCCGCGTGAGGAGCCCGACCTCACCAAGTGGGAGACGGAACTGGCGTTCCGGCTGCGGGACTGAGGTGCTTGGGGGCGGGGACTGAGGGGGGCCACGGGTGACCGGATCCCGCCGTCGGCGCGCCGCCGCACGAGGTTATGCTCGACGCAGGATTTGAACTCGTTCAAAACTCCAGGGGGATCCGCTCATGACCACGACACCGACGCCGACCGCCAAGACCTCGGCCACCACCGCGCCCACCCGCTCCGACTCCCCCGCCGTCGCCCTCGGCCCCACCGCTCTGGTGCTCGGCGTGCTCTCGACGGTGGGGCTCTGGGTCCCGGAGCTGTTCGTGGTCACCCTGCCCTGGACGATCATCGGCGGCGGCCTGGGCCTCACGCTCGGCCTGGCCGGTATCCATCAGGCCCGCCTGGGGGTCGGCCGGATGTGGGCGTCGGTCGTCGGCACGGTGGCCGGGGCGGCGTCGTTCGGGTGGATCTTCTGGCTGTTCCTGTCGGTGAGCTGACCACCGGCGAGGACCCGGCCCTCAGGCCCCGTCCTCCGCCTCCAGCAGACCCGCGTCGTGGGCCAACAGCGCGATCTGCACACGGTTGTTGAGGTCCAGTTTCGTGAGGATGCGGCTCACGTGCGCCTTGACCGTGGCGACGCTCATGTACAGCTGGGCCGCGATCTCCGCGTTGGAGCGGCCGCGGCCGACCGCCACCGCGACCTCGCGTTCGCGTTCGGCGAGGACGGCGAGGCGGGCGGCGGCCCGGCCGCGGCGGTCGCTGTACGGGTCGGGGCCCGCCGCGCGGGCGATGAGCTGGCGGGTGACCGTCGGCGACAGGACCGGGTCGCCCGCGGCGACGCGACGTACCGCCGAGACGATCTCCGCGGGCGGGGTGTCCTTGAGGACGAAGCCCGCCGCGCCCGCGCGCAGCGCACGCAGCACCTGCTCGTCGGCGTGGAACGTGGTGAGGACGACGACCTCGGGCGCGTCCGGGCGGGCGCGCAGCTCCTCGGTGGCGGTGAGGCCGTCGACCTTCGGCATGCGCAGGTCCATGAGGACCACGTCGGGCTTCAACTCCGCGACGCGCGCGGGGACTTCGGCCCCGTCGGCGGCCTCCCCGACGATCTCGACGCCGTCGGCCCCGCCGAACATCAGGGAGAGGCCCGCGCGTACCAGCGGGTCGTCGTCGACGAGCAGCAGCCGGACAGGGGTCGGCCCGGCGTCCGGGGCGGGCGTGGCGTCCACGTTCGAGGTCATGCCGCCCACGGTAGCCAGGCCGTCACGTGGAAGCCGCCGTCGCCCTCCGGTCCGTGCGTGAGGCGGCCTCCCGCGAGCATGGCCCGTTCGGTGAGGCCGATCAGCCCCTGCCCCGAGCCGGGCACGTCCGGCACGTCGCCGGGCGGGGCGGGGTTGTGCACCTCGACGGTCAGGCCGTCGCCGGGTGCGCCGGTGACGCGGACGGTGACCTCGGCGCCGGGCGCGTGCTTGCGGGCGTTGGTGAGGCCCTCCTGGGCGATGCGGTACGCGTTCCGCCCGGCGCCGGCGGGAACGGACGCGGGGTCGGCGACCCGGTTGTCGAGGGTGATCTTCATGCCGGCGGCGCGGGACTCGGCGACGAGTGCGTCGAGCGCGGCGAGCGTGGGCTGGGGCCGGCCGCCCTCGTCGGAGGCGTCGGCGTCGTCGGCGCGCAGTACGCCGATGATCTCGCGCAGGTCCTGCAGGGCCTCGTGGGCGCTGTCCCGGATGACGCCGGCGGCCCGGGCGATCTCCTGCTCGGGGGCGTCGGGCCGGAACTCCAGGGCGCCCGCGTGCACGCTGAGCAGGGTGAGCCGGTGGGCCAGTACGTCGTGCATCTCGCGGGCGATGGCCTCGCGGGCGAGCCGTTGCGCCGCCTTGGCGCGCAGCGCCGCCTCGGCCTCGGCGCGTTCGGCGCGCTCACGGAGGCTGAGCAGGAGCTGACGCCGGGAGCGTACGAACATGCCCCAGCCGATGACGCAGACGGAGACGGTCATCGCGAAGGTGACGGTCGCCGGGTACGGCAGGTCGGGGTCGGGGCGCAGCGCGTAGAAGAGCGGGACGAGGGCGAGGGAGACGCCGCCGATCCACGCCACGTACCGGAACGGGCGGTGCACGGCGAGGGTGAAGACGGCGACGGCGGTCGCGCCGCCCGCGGTGTCGGAGACCACGCTGACCGGCACCATCGCGAGGGCCAGGCCGACCGGCCAGCGGCGGCGCAGCCAGACGGCGGCGCAGGCCAGGGCGCCGACGATCTGGTCGATCTCGACGACGGTGTGCGGCAGGAGCGGGTTGTCGCGGACCTCGGACGCGCCGACCAGGCCGAGGGCGAAGGCCGCGAGGAAGCAGCCGAAGTCGACCACCCAGTCCCGGGCGGTGCGCTGCGGCCGGCCGTTCCTGATCCGGTCGGGGTCGAGTTCGGCGGCGACGGCGGCGGGCAGCAGACTGGGCCACCGGTACTCGGGGCCCGGCGTGGGGTCGGCCGGGGGCGGCTGCTGCATACCTCTCATGGTCGGCAAAACTATGCGGCGCCGCAGCCGTACGGGCGCCGCGGGCGCGGACCGTAGCCGAAAGTCGCGGGGCTCTCGACCTTCGGACCGGGGCGCGGGGCCGGGCCTGGACCTGCGGCGGATGCGCGGGGCGGGCGGGCGCGGCGAGGATCGCGGCATGAAGAAGGTGTTCGAGTTCCTGGGTGTGGTGCTGTTCCTGCAGGGCGTCGCGGCGGTCGTGCACGAGCTGACCGGGTGGCTGCGCGGCTGGGGCGTCGTCCAGCACATCGGTTTCCTCGACGGGTACGAGCTGTACGCGGGGATCGTGCTGGTGGTCCTGGCGGTCGCGGTGTTCGCGGCGGCGGAGAGCCGGGCATGAGCGGGCCCCGGCCGCGCGGGGTGACCGCGGGGCCGGGGCCCGTGACCGCTGCCGAACTCGCCTACAGGGCTCAGCAGTTGTAGTCGACCAGGTCGAACGACTCGTAGTGGTCGGCGGTGTAGTAGTCCTCCTGGTCGGCCTCGCCGGTGACGATGCGGCGGGCGCCGCGGTCGTCGGAGCCCGGGGTCTCCACGGTGTACTCGTGGTAGTAGCCGGAGTCCTGCGAGGGCAGCAGGCCCTCACGGTTCTGGAAGACGGTGCCGTCCTGCGGGTACGGGTAGGGGCCGCCCGCCTCGATCAGGTCGAGGGTGTCGTGCGCCTCGGGCGGCAGCGCGGAGTAGCAGATGTCCCCGACGGCGGCGACGGACGCGGTCGTCGAGTGGGCGGACACGGGGGCGGGGGCCGCGTTCGCGGCGACGGGTCCGCCGACGAGAAGCGCGGCGGCCAGAGCGATACCTGTGGCGATACGTGGGGGGATTCGCATGCTCCTAGGATGACGCGCGTAGAGCCTGACGTGTCAACGTCAAGTGCCGGAAATTTTCCGTGAGTTCACCCCGCCGGACGGCACGCCGGACGGCCCATCGGTCAGAACGAGCCGTACTGCGGGGCGCCTTCGCGTTCGTACGTGCTGATGACGACGCCCGTGCCGGTGACGCGGGTGTCGGCCTGCCGGAACGCGGTGGGCAGGGCGCCTTCCGCGAAGAGGCGCTTCCCGGCGCCGAGGACGACCGGCACGGTGATGAGGTGCAGGGTGTCGATCAGCCCGTGCCCGAAGAGGGAGCGGGCGAGTCCGGCGCTGCCGTGCATCTGCAGCTCGCGGCCCGGCTGTTCCTTGAGCGCGGCGACCCGCTCGGCGACGTCCCCCTCGACGATCCGGGCGCCCTCCCAGTCGGTGCTGGTCAGGGTGGTGCTGGCGACGTGCTTGGGCAGGGAGTTGAGCGCGTCGGACACGGGGTCGCCGCTCACCTTCGGCCAGTACGCGGCGAAGATCTCGTACGTGTGCCGGCCGAGGAGGAAGGCGTCGGCGCGGCGGAAGTTGTCGTCCATGAACCGGCCGAAGTCGTTGTCGAAGTAGGGCCAGACCCAGCCGCCCTGGGTGAAGCCGCCGCCGGTGTCCTCGTCGGGGCCGCCGGGGCCCTGCATGACGCCGTCGAGGGTGAGCATCTGCGTGAGGGTGAGTTTCATGGGGGGTCCTTGTGCTCCGTGGTCGTGCGTCGCCGCGGCGGTGCGTCGTGGGCGCGGCTGTCACAGGGGTGACCGTCCCGCGTCCGGAAACTCATCGCCGCCCCCTTCCCCGCCACTCCTCCGGGCCCTCGGCTCGGCGTCCGATTCCCGCCAGCGTGCGCGTCCCCGGGCCGCTGTACTTGAGCACGTAACGACAACACGGCGCATACAGCGAGGAGTACGGACATGAGCGGCAAGGTGGCACTCGTGACGGGCGGCAGCCGGGGCATCGGGGCGGCGGTCGCGCTGCGGCTCGCCGAGGACGGCGCCGACGTGGCGATCACCTACGTACAGGACGAGGCCGCGGCGCAGGCGGTCGTCGGGAAGATCGAGGCGACGGGCCGCAGGGGTCTGGCGATCCGGGCGGACGCCGCCGACGCGGCCGCGGCGGCCGAGGTCGTGGAGCGCACGGTCGCCGCGTTCGGCCGGCTCGACGTGCTCGTCAACAACGTGGGCGTCGGCGTCCTCGGCCCGCTCGACGAGCTGGGGCTCGACGCGGTGGACCGGGTCCTCGACGTCAACGTCCGCTCGGTGTTCCTGACGTCGCAGGCCGCGGCCGCACGGCTCGGGCAGGGCGGCCGGATCGTGACGGTCGGCAGCTGCATGGCGCAGCGCGTACCGGGGCCCGGCGGGACGCTGTACGCGACGAGCAAGGCGGCGCTGGTCGGTCTGACGAAGGCGCTGGCGCGGGAGTTGGGCGGGCGCGGGGTGACCGCGAACATCGTCCACCCGGGCCCGACCGACACGGACATGAACCCGGCGGACGGCCCGTACGCCGAGGCGCAGAGCGCGATGACGGCCCTCGGCCGCTACGGCACCGCGGGCGAAGTCGCCTCGCTGGTGGGCTACTTGGCGGGCGACGAGGCCGCGTACGTCACCGGCGCGGAGTTCTCCGTCGACGGTGGGCACGCGGCCTAACTCCCCTGCGGGGGAAGGAAGAAGGGGCGCGCCGGGGCTGTCCTCCCGGCGCGCCCCTCAGGGCGGTACGCGCACGCCCCGTGGGCGGGTGTCGTCAGCCGCCCAGCTCCTGGTGACGGGCGGCGAGGCGCGCGGCGCCGTCCTCGGTCAGCGAACCGAAGAGGCGCAGGCGGGAGATGCCGCCGTCGGGGTAGATGTCGATGCGGACGTGCGTGCCCTTGGCCGCCGTGTCGAGCACGAACCGGTGGTTGGTGTCGGGCTGCAGGCGGGTGCGGGGAAGCACCTCGGTCCACTCGCCGTCCTCGCCGTCCTTCACGGAAAGCGCGGCCCAGCCGGCCGAGTTGCCCTTGAGGTAGGCGGTGTCGATCTCGACGGCGCGGATCTCGGACTGCTGGACGAGCTGGTAGCGGATCCAGTCGTTGCCCTTGTCGCGGCGGCGCCGGGTCTCCCAGCCGTCGTCCATCTTGCGGGAGCGGCCCGGCTGGATGGTGTTGGTGGCGGGCGAGTAGAAGCGGTCGGAGGCGTCCTCGACCTGGCCGCCGTTCTCCAGGGCGACCACGTCGAACGTGCCGAGCGCGGCGAGCCACTTCGGGTCCGGCACGACCTCGCCGTGGACCCGCAGGCGGGCGATGCCGCCGTCGGGGTGCTGGTTGACGCGCAGGTGCGTGAAGCGCTGCTCGGCGGTGACCTCGAAGCCGTTGGCCGCGTGGCCGCCGACGGCGGTGCGCGGGACGAGGGTCGTCCACTTCACGTCGCCGGAGAGCAGCTCGTCGGGCGTGGGCGAGCCCTCGACGTTGGCGCCCTCGATGGACACGGCCTGCGGGTAGTTGCCGCGGAAGTGGGCGGTGTCGACGACGATGCCGCGGATGACGCCGGGGGCGCCGAGGCGGACGAGCGCCCAGTCGTGGTCCTCGTCGGTGGGGTGCGGGACCTCGGCCGAGACACCGCGGCGGCGGCGGGTCTCCCAGCCGTCCATGATCTTGCCCTTGTGGCCGAAGTGCTCCGGGTCGAACTCGGCGGCCTCGGGCTTCAGGAGGTTCTCGCGCTCGGCGAAGAACTCGTCGTTGGCGGCGATGACACCCGCGCCGAGCTGGCGGTCGGCCAGGTTGGCGTACTGGGTGAAGGGGAACTCGGCGGTGCGGTAGTCGGCGTACGGCTCGCCGCCGCCGTACGGGCTCGCGTCACCGGTGAAGGACGGTATCGCCACGGGAATCAGTTCTTCCTTTCGAGGAGACGGCCGGTGGGCTCGGTGAACTCACCGTCCGCGTGGATGCGCTCGCCCCGCAGCCAGGTGGACTTCACGACGCCGTGCAGGGTCTTGCCCGCGTACGCGGTGACCTTGTTGCGGTGCTGGAGTCCGGCGGGGTCGACGGTGAAGGTCTCGTCGGGCGCGAGGACCGCGAAGTCGGCGTCGCGGCCGGCCTCGATGGCGCCCTTCTGGTCCAGGCCGACCAGCTCGGAGGTACGGGCCGACATCCAGCGGACCACGTCGTCGAGCGAGTGGCCGCGCTCGCGGGCGGCGGTCCAGATGGCCGGGAGGCTGAGCTGCAGACCGGAGATGCCGCCCCACGCGGTGGCGAAGTCGTCGGTCTTCAGGTCGGCGGTGGACGGCGAGTGGTCGGTGACGATGCAGTCGACGGTGCCGTCGGCGAGCGCCTGCCACAGCAGGTCCTGGTTGGCGCTCTCGCGGATGGGCGGGCAGCACTTGAACTCGCTGGCGCCGTCCGGGACTTCCTCGGCGGTGAGCGTGAGGTAGTGCGGGCAGGTCTCGACGGTGAGCTTGACGCCCTCGGCCTTGGCGGCGGCGATCAGCGGCAGCGCGTCGGAGGACGACAGGTGCAGGACGTGCACGCGGGCGTCGAGGCGCTTGGCGGTCTCGATCAGGCCCTTGATCGCCACGTCCTCGGAGATCCGCGGCCGGGTCTGCAGGTAGTCGCCGTACTTGGGGCCGCTGAGGTGCGGGGCGGAGTCCAGCTCGTGCGGGTCCTCGGCGTGCACGATGAGCAGTCCGCCGAAGCCGGCGATCTCACCCATGGACGCGGCGAGCTGCTCGCGGTCCAGGTGCGGGAACTCGTCGACGCCGGAGGGCGAGAGGAAGCACTTGAAGCCGTAGACGCCCGCGTCGTGCAGGGGCTTGAGGTCCTGGACGTTGTCCGGCAGGGCGCCGCCCCAGAAGCCGATGTCGATGTGCGCCTTGGTGCGGGCCACTTCCTGCTTGGTGCGCAGGTTGTCGACGGTGGTGGTGGGCGGCAGCGAGTTGAGCGGCATGTCCACGAGGGTGGTGATGCCGCCGGCGGCCGCGGCGCGGGTGGCGGTCCAGAAGCCCTCCCACTCGGTGCGGCCCGGGTCGTTGACGTGGACGTGGGTGTCGACGATGCCGGGGAGCAGCGCGTCGTCCCCGAAGTCCTCGAGGCGGGCGCCTTCGGGGACCTCTGCGTCGTACGGCAGGACGGCTGCGATCTTCCCGTCGGCGACGGCGACGGAGGCGGCGCGCGTGCCCTCGGGGGTGACGACTCGCGTCGAGCGAAGGACCAGTTCCACGTCGGACACCCGTTTCCCCTCTCATTCCAGTTCCGCGGCTTGCTCAGCACGGAATGGGGTATTCAACAATCTGTTGAACGAATCTTCACTGCGCCACAGGACTCAGTCAAGACCCTCACGAGCACAGCCGGAACGCCTTGTTCCGATTCCCCGCCAGCTTAGAGCTTTCCATGAAGCGAAAGCTAGATTTCACTACGCAGAATATACTTCCGTACGAGACAGAAGCCGCACGGCCGCCGCGACGTGTGGGCCGACACTTGGACATACAGGCACTGACCGGCGGAGATCTCCTCCACCGGGCCACTGGCACGTGAGCGACCGACCGGTAGGCTGCACCTCTGCCTTCCTGCTCCAGAAGCACCGAAAGGACCGCGCCGTGCCGACGTCCAGCGCCAGCGACGCCTCCACCGAAAGCGCCGCAACCAAGCCCGCCGCCAGCGGCGGTGTCCAGTCCCTCGAGCGCGCCTTCGACCTGCTCGAGCGCATGGCGGACGCGGGCGGCGAGGTCGGCCTGAGCGAGCTCTCCGCGAGCAGCGGACTGCCGCTGCCGACCATCCACCGCCTGATGCGCACCCTGGTCGCGACGGGGTACGTCCGCCAGCAGCCCAACCGCCGCTATTCGCTCGGCCCCCGCCTGATCCGCCTCGGCGAGTCCGCGTCCCGGCTGCTCGGCACCTGGGCCCGCCCGTATCTGGCCCGCCTCGTCGAGGAGACCGGCGAGACGGCCAACATGGCGCTGCTCGACGGCGACGAGATCGTGTACGTGGCGCAGGTCCCGTCGAAGCACTCCATGCGGATGTTCACCGAGGTGGGTCGCCGGGTCCTGCCGCACTCGACCGGCGTGGGCAAGGCCCTGCTCGCCGACACCCCGGCCGACGAGGTCCGCGCGCTCCTCGCCCGTACCGGCATGCCGGCCGCGACGGAGAAGACCATCACCACGCCCGAGGGCTTCCTCGACGCGCTCGCGGAGGTCCGCGAGGCGGGGTACGCGGTGGACGACAACGAGCAGGAGATCGGGGTCCGCTGCCTCGCGGTCTCGGTGCCGGACTCCCCCACCGCGGCGGCCATCTCGATCTCGGGCCCGGCCGGCCGCGTCACGGAGGCCGCCACGGAGAAGATCGTCCCGATCCTCCAGCAGGTCGCCTCCGAACTGTCGGTGGCCCTGGCGAACTCGTCCAACGGGTCCTGAACGGCGGGGATTTCACGCGCGCGGACGAGCCGCGCAGCTACGACGGAGGGCGGGGCCACGCACGGTGGCCCCGCCCTCCGTCGTACGGCCGACGTGCGTTCAGACCTCGGCGTACGCGCCGAGCCTGCCGTCGGTCATCTCCCTGACCTGGTCCGCCTCGGCGAGGTGGGTGCGGTCGTGGGTGACGAGGACGGTGGCGGTGCCGCGGTCGCGGGTGAGGCGGACGAGCAGGTCGAGGACGGCGGCGCCGCGTTCGTGGTCGAGGGCGCTGGTGGGTTCGTCGACCAGCAGCACGTCCGGTTCGTTCATCAGCGCGCGGGCGATGTTGACGCGCTGCCGCTGCCCGCCGGACAGCTGGTGCGGCCGCCGCCCCGCCTGCCCGGCGAGGCCGACCGCGTCCAGCAACTCCCGTACCCGGTCCCGTACTTGACGCGGCTTGCGGCCGTCCAGGTGGGCCATGACCTGGAGTTGCTCGGCGGCGGTGAGGGACGGCAGCAGGTTGGGCTGCTGGAACACGACGCCGATCCGCTCCCGGCGCAGCGTCGACTTCCCGGCACGGCTCAGCCCGCCCGTGTCGGTACCGGCTACGACGACACGGCCGCTGTCCGGCGTGACCAGGGTGGCCGCGACGGCGAGCAGGCTGGACTTCCCGGACCCGGACGGCCCGACCACCGCGGCCAGCGTCCCGGCCGGCACGTGCAGGTCGACGCGGTCGAGCGCGGTGAGCCGGTCGTCGCCGTCCGGGTAGGTGAGCGTCACGCAGTCGAGGTGGAGGGTCATGGGGTGCTCCGGGGGGTGTGGAAGGGGGCGGGGCGCGGGGTCATCGGGCGCTGCCGAGGGCCGTCAGGGGGTCGACGGACGTGATGCGGCGGACGGACAGGCCCGCGCCCAGGGCGCCGAGGGCGATCATCACGGCGGCGGGGCCGAGCACGGTCGGCGGATCGAGGACGAACGGCACGTCGCCACCGCCGATCAGCGCACCCGCGCCGACGGCGAGCAGCGTGCCCAGGCCGGTGCCGAGCCCGAGCATCACGACGGCCTGCCCGAGCGCGTCCTTCAGGAGGTACGGGGTGGCCGCGCCGAGCGCCTTCAGGACGGCGACGTCGGCGCTGCGCTGGATCGTCCACACCGTGAAGAACGCGCCGATGACCAGCGCCGAGATCACGAACAGGAAGCCCCGCATCAGCTGCAGCGAGCCGTTCTCGGCCTGGTAGGAGCCGATCGCGGTGAGCGAATCGTCCAGGCCGACCGTCCGCGTGCCCGCCGCCCGGTCCCCCGCCGCGAGGTCGGCACCGGCGCCGGTCCGCAGCGCGACCACGGTCGCCCGCGCGCCCGCCCCGCCGCCCGGCCCGTCGCCGAGCGCCGTCCACACGACGGGCGTGTGGCTGTACGAGTCCTCCCCCGCGACCGCCGCGACGCGCAGCCGCGTACCCCCGATCCGTACGGTGTCGCCCGCCGTGACGCCCAGATCGGCCGCCGCCCGCTCCGACAGGACGGCGGTACCCGGTGCGAGCCCGGCCGGGGCGAGCGCGCCGCCGGGCCGGACGCCGAACGCGGACACGGCGGCGGTGCGGTCGCCTGCCGTGCCGTCGAGGGTGCGGATGCCGAGGGGCTCGGCCGACTCGACTCCGGGCCGCCCCGCCCACGCGTCCCAGGCGTCCCGGGTGACGGTCGAGTCGGCGAACGACACCGCGCGGCCGTCCGGGGGCGCGGCGAAGGCGAGGTGGTCGGCGGGCAGGCCGGTCACGGCCGAGGTGTTCTCCCGGGCGAGGCCCGCTGTCAGGCCCGAAAGGAGGCCGACGAGGAGCGTGATCAGCACGACCACCGCGCCCATCAGCGCGAACCGCCCCTTGGCGAACCTGAGATCTCTCCATGCGACGAACATGCGGCAACGGTGTCCCGCCGGCCCCGCCCCCGGCATCGCCCTGCGGTTCGGCCCTGCGCGGCCATAGGTGGGAGCGCGTTTTCCAACTTTCGGTTGACCGCCTGTCCCGGGCCGGTGTCAGTGGGCGCGCCTACGCTGGACGGGTTATGGAAGCACGCTCACTCGCCCCTGTCCTGCGCGTCCTGCGCGGCTGTCTGCATGTGCTGACGGCCGGGCTGCTCGCGCTCGCCGCCGTGCGCGCGACCAGCACGGACGCGCCGTACGCGGCGGCGGTGGTGACGGTGTGCGCGGGCTTCGCCGCGGTGTACGGGGCGGGGCTGGCGCTGCCGCCCGTGCGCCGGTCGAAGCGGAGATCCGCGGTCTGGCTCGGGCTGCTGTGCGCGCTCTGGCTGCTCCTCCTCGTCCTCACACCGGACGCGCTGTGGACGGCGTTCCCGCTGTTCTTCCTGCAGTTGCATCTGCTGCCGCTGCGCTGGGGCGTGACGGCGGTCGCGGGCACGACGGCGGCGGCCGTCACGGGCTTCGTGGCGCACGGCGCAGCGGCCACACCGGGCGCGGTGCTGGGCCCCGCGCTGGGCGCGGCGGTCGCGATCGGCACGGTGCTCGGGTACCGCGCGCTGCACCAGGAGAGCGAGCGCCGCCGCGAGCTCATCGAGGAGCTGCTCGCCACCCGCGCGGAGCTCGCCGAGGCCGAGCGGGCCGCGGGCACCCTGGCCGAGC
Source organism: Streptomyces sp. Da 82-17 (assembly GCF_046098215.1). Lineage (NCBI taxonomy): Bacteria > Bacillati > Actinomycetota > Actinomycetes > Kitasatosporales > Streptomycetaceae > Streptomyces > Streptomyces sp. Da 82-17. The sequence goes on along the minus strand of NZ_JBJURH010000016.1, from coordinate 152,953 downwards.
GGGAGCGGCTCGCGCGGGAGATCCACGACACCCTCGCGCAGGGCCTGTCCAGCATCCAGTTGCTGCTGCGCGCCGCCGAGCGCAGCCTGCCCGCGGACGCGCCCGCGCTCACCCATGTACGCGAGGCGCGCGTGGCCGCCGTCGACAACCTCGCGGAGGCCCGCCGCTTCGTGCGCGCCCTCGCCCCGCCCGACCTGGAGCACGGCTCGCTGGTCGGCGCCCTCGAACGCCTCTGTGCTTCGCCTTCCGGCGGGCCGCGCGTCGAGTTCGCGGTGAGCGGTACGCCGGTGGAGCTGCCCACTCCGTACGAGGTGGCGCTGCTGCGGGTCGCGCAGACCGCCCTCGCGAACACGCTCCGGCACGCGGCGGCCGAGCGCGCGTCGATCACCCTCAGCTTCATGGACACGTCGGTGGCGCTCGACGTGGTGGACGACGGCAGAGGGTTCTCGCCCCACGAGGAGCAGGCGGGTCGACGGGGCGGTGCGGACGGCGAGTTCGGGCTCGGGTTCGGGCTGCGGGCCATGCGGTCGCGGGCCCAGTCGCTGGGCGGGACGCTGAGCGTGGAGTCCGCGCCTGGCCAGGGCACGGCCCTCGCGATCACGCTGCCGCTGCCGACTCCGGCTCCCGCACCTCGTGAGGTACGGGCATGACGGCCGGCCGGCCCGTGCGGCTGCTCCTCGCCGACGACCACCCGGTGGTGCGCGCGGGGCTGCGGGCGGTGCTCGACACGGAGGAGGACTTCCGGGTCGTCGCGGAGGCGGCGAGCGCGGAGCGTGCGGTGGAGCTGGCGGTCGAGCTCACGGCGGCCGGGGCGGTGGACGTCGTCCTGATGGACCTGCAGTTCGGGCCCGGCCGGATGCACGGCGCGGAGGCGACCGCCGCGATCGCCGCCCTCGACGGCGGGCCGCGCGTCCTGGTCCTCACGACGTACGACACGGACGCCGACATCCTCGCCGCGGTGGAGGCCGGGGCGGCGGGCTATCTCCTCAAGGACGCCCCGCCGGAGGAGCTGGCCGCGGCGGTGCGCACGGCGGCGGCCGGGCAGTCGGCCCTCGCGCCCGCGATCGCGCTGCGGCTGATGGACCGGATGCGGGCTCCTGCGGAGGCGCTGAGCAGACGTGAGCTGGAGGTGCTGGGGCTGGTGGCGGACGGTCTGTCGAACCAGCAGATCAGCAAGCGGCTGTTCCTGAGCCAGGCCACGGTCAAGTCCCACCTGGTCCACGTGTTCGCCAAGTTGAACGTCGACTCCCGCACGGCGGCGGTGGCGGTGGCGCGGGACCGCGGCATGCTGCCCCGATGACCCGTCCCGGGGCTCCGCCCCGGACCCGCTCCGCAAACGCCGGAGGGACTGATCTTTCAGGGGCGCGGGGAACTGCGCGCTCAGCCACATCGAGGCCGCAGACAGGCCAATCGCCTCGGACCCCACCCACCGCTACCCTGATTGGCCAGGCCTGCAAGGCCAATCACGAAGGAGTTGGCATGGCAGCGGACCCTCAAGGCATCCTCGGCCCCCGGCGGCTCGCCGGTCTGCTCACCGCGACCGCGGGGGAACGCCCCGGCTACCGCGCCCTCGCGCACGGCGTGCGGACGCTGCTGCTCGACGGCCGCATCGCGCTCCGCACCCGCCTCCCCGCCGAGCGCGAGCTCGCCACGGCGCTCGGTATCAGCAGGGCCACGGTCACCGCCGCGTACGACCTGCTGCGCACCGACGGGTTCGCGCACAGCAGGCGCGGCTCGGGGACCTGGACGGCGCTGCCCGAGGGCCGCAGGCCCAGCAGTGTCGCCTTCGCCGACGCGGACGACGTCATCGACCTGGCCCTGGCCGCCCCGTACGCCCCGCACGGCGCGCTCGCCGACGCGCTGGCCGCCGCCACCGGCGCGGCGATGGCCCGGCACGCGGCGAGCGCGGGCTACCACCCGTACGGGCTCCCGGAGTTGCGGGCGGCCGTGGCGGAGCGGTTCACGCGGCGCGGGCTGCCCACGCTGCCCGAGCAGATCCTGATCACCTCCGGCGCGCAGCAGGCCGTCTCCCTCACCCTCGACCTGCTGGCCCGCCCCGGCGACCGGGTCCTGGTGGAGAACCCGTCGTACGCGAACGTCCTGGACGCGGTGCGCAGGGGCGGGCTGCGGGCGACGCCGGTGCCGGTGACGGACGAGGGCTGGGACGCGGAGGTGGCGGAGTCGACGCTGCGGCAGTCGGCGCCCCGACTCGCCTATCTCGTACCGGACTTCCACAATCCGACGGGTCGGCTGATGCCCGAGGAGCAGCGGCTGCGGCTGCTCGGCACGGTGCGGCGCACCGGCACCTGGCTGATCGTCGACGAGACGCTCACGGACATCGCGCTCGACGTCCCGCCGCCCGTGCCGTTCGCGTCGCTCGCCGGGCACGGGGTGGGCGAACAGGTCGTCACCGTCGGGTCGTTGAGCAAGACGCACTGGGGCGGGCTGCGCATCGGCTGGGTACGGGCGGGCTCGCAGCTGATCACCGAGCTGGCCACGCACCGGGTGCCGACGGACATCGCGGGTTCGGTCCTGGACCAGTTGGTGGCGGTCGAGCTGATTGAGCGGACGGACGCGGTGCTCGCCGAGCGGCTGCCGCTGCTGCGCTCGCAGCGGACGGCGCTCGCTGCCGCGCTGGCCGAGCAACTCCCCGACTGGCGCTGGCAGTTGCCGCCCGGCGGGCTCTGCCTGTGGGTGGATCTGGGCGCGCCGGTGTCCTCGGCCCTGGCGGCGGCGGCCCTCGACCATGGCGTACGCATCGAGGGCGGCGCCCGTTTCGGCGCCGATCCGGGCACGCACGAGCACCGGCTCCGCATCCCGTACGCGCTGCCCGCCGACCAGTGCGTCGAGGCGGTCGGCCGGCTGGCCAGCACGCTGGCTGCGGGGCTGCCCGCGACGTCCGGGGACAACAGGCGCCGCCACTGGGTGGCTTGAGTCCGCAGCCGCCCCGACGTCAGCCCTGCGGTCCTGCGGTCCTGCGGCCCTGCACCCCCGTACCCGCATCGGCCCCGCGGGCCCAGCCGCGCCAGGTGAGGCCGCCCAAGTCGTGGGCACGGCCCGGGATTCGAGGCTGCGCCGGCCCTCCGGCGTCTCCCCCACGCTTGCCGACCACCTGGGAACCGGCGTCGGCCCGCAGCCGCAGCCTCACCCCCGCGGCAGCCCCGGCCTCACCCCGCCGTCGGCCCTCCGAAGACGTCCACCGCCTCCCGTACCTCCGTGAGTGCCGTCGTCAGGGCGCTGACCGAGCCCACCGATCCGGCGATCAGCAGCAGCGAGCGCCGCAGCCTCGGCACCTCGGGGGTGCCGTGGGAGGCCATCGCGGCGAGCGCGGCCAGCTCGTCCTCGGCGATGCCGCGGTCCGGGAACTCGGCCGGATACGCGGCGAGTTCGCGGCGCAGCCGGGACACGGCGGAGCGCAGCCGCTCCACCTTCGGATCCATGTCGCCGCCCACCGCCGGTCGTCTCTGTCGCACGCTTCGCAACACAGTTCATCCCCCTCGCACTCCGTCGTGCGCCGTTCTCATGCCGGTCTCGTACCGGTCTCCGTCCGGGGCCACCCCTGGTCCCCGGCCTGTCGCTGCGCGGTGTTCCACGTTCCCCCGACCTCCTCGACGGCGATGGTCGGTCGCCCGGAGGTGCGGGTCAGTAAACGCCACGCGGTGGCGCGCTCGCCACTCCTCTGACCGAATTCGACCGCCTCGCCCCGTGTCCCGTACCGAGTGAAAGGTTCCGTTCCGTCCCGCGGGCGGGCAAAGGCGTTCGTAGGCTGGCCGTATGAGCGAATCGAGGCTCCCTGAGCCGGGTCCGGACGAGCGAGTTGGCCGAATCGCGCAGGCTGCGGCGGCGCGGAAGGCCGAGGTGGGGGCCGCGAGGCCGGAGCCCGGGGCCGGAACCGGTCCCGTGGCGGGGCTGTTGCTCGCCGCGGGCGGCGGGCGGCGGCTCGGCGGGCGGCCGAAGGCCCTGCTGCCGTACCGCGGCCGACCTCTGGTGGAACACGCGGTGCGCGTGCTGCGTACGGGCGGCTGCGCCGAGGTGCACGTCGTCATCGGGGCGGCCGCCGACCGGGTGCGGGCCGAGGCGGCGCTCGACGGCTGTGTGCTCGTGGAGAACCCGGAGTGGGAGCAGGGCATGGGCTCGTCGCTGCGCGCGGGGCTCGCCTCGCTCGCGGGCGGCGGGGCGCGGGCGGCGCTCGTCTCGCTCGTCGACCAGCCGGGGATCGGCGCGGAGGCGGTGCGCCGGGTGCTGGCGGCCTACGCGTCGCCGTCGAGTCTGGTGTGCGCGGCGTACGACGGGAAGCGCGGGCATCCGGTGCTGTTCGGGGCCGAGCGGTGGGCGGGGATCGCGGCGACGGCGAGCGGCGACCGGGGCGCGCGGGCCTATCTGAAGGAGCACGAGACGGAAATCACTCGGGTCGAGTGCGGGGACGTCGCCGAGGCCTTCGACATCGACACGGAGGCGGATCTGGCGCATCTCCGGTGAACTTGGAGTGACTGCCGTGGCACTCAGCGCCATGTTCTGTCGACTCAGAGAATCTCGACGTCAACAAACCATTGAACTTCCACCATGAGGAAACTACTATCCACTGGTCAGAAGCGCCCCGCGCTCCGGCGGCCCGGGAACCCGGTGTCGGCCGTTCGCGGCACTGAGTGCCGTGCATTGGCGACCCCGAAAACCCCCCGCCGTACCGGCCTCGAGGCGCTTCGGGCCGCACAGTTTTCATCCCGCTGAAGGAAGTGACCGCTCATGTCCGCACCAGCGCCGTCCCCGCTGGCCATCGTCGACGCCGAGCCCCTGCCTCGGCAGGAAGAGGTCCTCACCGACGCGGCCCTCGCCTTCGTGGCGGAGCTGCACCGGCTGTTCACGCCCCGGCGTGACGAGCTCCTCGCCCGCCGCGCCGAGCGCCGCGCCGAGATCGCCCGCACTTCAACGCTCGACTTCCTCCCGGAGACCGCTCGGATCCGTGAGGACGACTCCTGGCGCGTGGCCCCCGCGCCTGCGGCCCTGAACGACCGCCGCGTGGAGATCACCGGTCCCACCGACCGCAAGATGACCATCAACGCCCTCAACTCGGGCGCCAAGGTCTGGCTCGCCGACTTCGAGGACGCCTCGGCCCCCACCTGGGAGAACGTGGTCCTCGGTCAGCTCAACCTGATCGACGCCTACACGCGGAACATCGACTTCACCGACCCGAGGTCCGGCAAGTCGTACGCGCTCAAGGACGCCGACCAGCTCGCCACCGTCGTGATGCGCCCGCGCGGCTGGCACCTGGAGGAGCGCCACCTGAAGTTCGACGGCCGCGCCGTCCCCGGCGCCCTGGTCGACTTCGGCCTGTACTTCTTCCACAACGCCAAGCGCCTCATCGAGCTCGGCAAGGGCCCGTACTTCTACCTGCCGAAGACCGAGTCGCACCTGGAGGCCCGCCTCTGGAACGACATCTTCGTCTTCGCCCAGGACTACGTCGGCATCCCGCAGGGCACCGTCCGCGCCACCGTCCTGATCGAGACGATCACGGCCGCGTACGAGATGGAGGAGATCCTCTACGAGCTGCGCGACCACGCGTCCGGTCTGAACGCGGGCCGCTGGGACTACCTGTTCTCCATCGTCAAGAACTTCCGTGACGGCGGCGCCAAGTTCGTCCTGCCGGACCGCAACGCGGTGACGATGACCGCCCCGTTCATGCGGGCCTACACCGAGCTGCTCGTGCGTACGTGCCACAAGCGCGGCGCGCACGCCATCGGCGGCATGGCGGCGTTCATCCCGTCGCGCCGGGACGCCGAGGTCAACAAGGTCGCCTTCGAGAAGGTCAAGAACGACAAGGACCGCGAGGCCGGCGACGGCTTCGACGGCTCCTGGGTCGCCCACCCCGACCTGGTCCCGATCGCCATGGAGTCCTTCGACAAGGTCCTCGGCGACAAGCCGAACCAGAAGGACCGCCTCCGCGAGGACGTCGACGTCAAGGCGGAAGACCTCATCGCGATCGACTCGCTCGACGCCAAGCCCACCTTCGAGGGCCTGCGCAACGCCGTCCAGGTCGGCACCCGCTACATCGAGGCGTGGCTGCGCGGCCTCGGCGCCGTCGCGATCTTCAACCTGATGGAGGACGCGGCCACCGCCGAGATCTCCCGCTCGCAGATCTGGCAGTGGATCAACGCCGGCGTCGTCTTCGAGAACGGCGAGAAGGCCACCGCGGACCTGGTCCGCACGGTCGCCGCCGAGGAGCTCGGCAAGATCCGCGAGGAGATCGGCGCCGAGGCGTTCGAGGCCGGCAACTGGCAGCAGGCGCACGACCTGCTCCTCCAGGTGTCGCTCGACGCCGACTACGCGGACTTCCTGACGCTGCCCGCGTACGAGCAGCTGGCCGGCTGAGCCGGTCCCGCGACCGTGCCCCCGTGGCGCGCCCCTGCGGCGCCCCACGGGGGCACACCCATGTGCGGGGCCGCCCGCTCGGGTTCAGCCATCCGGCCGCGCGCCAACTTGCCCGGCCCGTACGCCCGTTGATGGACTGAGCCGCCCAGGGCCTGTCGTTCGGGTCAGGCCGGATCCAGTCGACGGCCGCCTGTCGGTTACCCCGCGACCCCGGCAAGATCCAAACGACAGGCCCTACGGGGAAGGCGGTACGCGGATGACGGAGCAGGGGTTGCGGGGGCGCAGGGTCGCCGTCGTGGGCGGGAGCATCGCGGGTTGCGCGGCGGCGCTCGCGGCCCGGCGCGCGGGCGCGGACGAGGTGACGCTGTACGAGCGTGCGCCGGGCCGGCTCGGCGAGCGCGGCATGGGCGTCGCCGTGCACGACGCCCGGTACGCGGAGCTGGCCGCCGCGGGCTATCTGGACGCCGCGATGCCGTGGGTCCAGCTGGACCACCGGAACTGGTACGTGCGGGACGCGTCCTGCCCGGACCCGCTGGGCCGCAGGATCGCGCGCATGCGGTTTCCGTTCCGCACGTACAACTGGGGTTCCCTGTGGCACGAGTTGCGGGCGCGGACGCCCGCCGGGACGGAGATCCGCTCCGGTGCGCCGGTGACGGGGGTGGCGCGTGCCGGGCACGGCGCCGAGGTGCGCACCGCGGCGGGCGGTGAGCGCTACGACCTGGTGGTGGGCGCTGACGGGCACCGTTCGGTGGTGCGCGCCGCGGCGTTCGCGAAGGTCGAGCCGCGGTTCGCGGGCTATCCGGCCTGGCGGGGCGCCTTCCCGGCGGAGCGGCTGCCGCGGGCCGGGCTGTGGCCGGAGTCGGAGTGCGCGTACGTGGTGTTCCCCGGCGGGCATCTGATCGTCTACCGCATCCCGGCGGGCCCCGCCGACCCGAAGGGCCACCGCGTCAACTGGGTGCTGTACACGGCCCCTTCGACCGGCCTGACCCGCACCCCGGGCGACCCGGACGCGCACGACGACACCCTCGACGACGCCCACCGCGACCGGCTCGCCCGCTTCGCCGACACGCACCTGCCCCCGTACTGGGCGACGCTCCTCAAGACGACCGCGCGCACCGAACTCGCCGTGCAGACCCTGTACGACTTCACCGCCCCGCGCTACGCCGCCGGGCCGCTGCTGCTGCTCGGCGACGCGGCGACCGTCGCGAGGCCGCACACCGGCGCGGGCGCGGTCAAGGCGCTGCAGGACGCCTCGGCCCTGGAACGCGCCCTCACCGGCACCGCCGACCTGGGCGCGGCGCTCGACGCGTACGACGGGGAGCGGGCGCCCGCCGGCCGGACCCTGGTCGAGCTGGGCCGACGCCTCGGCGACGCGCTGGTGGCCCGTACGCCGGACTGGGCCGCGCTCGACCAGCGGGGCCTGGAGGAGTTCTGGCAACGGGCCGACGGCTCGGGGGCGTTCGGCGGTCGCAGGCTGCGCTGACCGGCCCGGGGCCGCTACTTGTCCAACGGGGTCAGGCAGAGCGCGACGTCGGACCGGCCCCGGCTGTACTCGATGGTGAACTTCGAGTCGCCGGCCTTGCAGGTGAGGCTGTTCGCGGTGAAGCCCTCGTCGGAGACCTTGTACTGCGCCTTCGGGTCCGCGCAGTCGACGACGCGGATGTCGGGCTCGGCGTCCGTGCCGAGCCGCTGCACGCACTCGCCGACGTCGGCGCCGGTGGCCGAAGTGTCGTTCTTCGCCGCGTTCTTGGCGTCCTCGACGGTGTCGCCCTTCGTGCTGAAGTACCAGACCCCGGCGACGATGCACCCGATGACGACGGCGACGCCCTTGACGACCGTCTGATTGAGCCCACCGCCACGCCGCGGAGGCGGCTGCGGGGGCTGCTGCTGCGGGTACGGCTGTTGCTGCTGGTACGGCTGTTGCTGATACGGCTGTTGGTACTGCTGCTGTTGGTACGGGGGTTGGCCCTGCTGCGGGTGGCCGTACTGCTGCTGGGGGGCCGGTTGGCCGTACGGGTCGGGGTGGCCGCCCGGGGGCGGAGGCGTGGACATGGGGGGCCTTTCGGGTCCGGGCGCCGGCGCGTGAACCACGGGCGCGTACAGGTGAGTCAGCCACTTTCGCACGGCCCTCGGACACCCGCGCGGACGGGCGGTTGTCAGTGCGGCCGGGCACCATGGACAGCGGTGGGGGAAGCGGCGTGGAAGGGGTGAGTCGATGACCGGGCGGCTGACCGCGGGGCAACGGCGGATCGTGGCCCAGGCGGACGACGTGACGGGCCGGATCACGGGATCCGAGGCGCAGTTGGCGGGGCTCGTGCGGCTCGGCCTGGCGTTCCGGCACGCCCGCCCGCCGCGTGCGCACTTCCTGACACCGGCCGGGCATCGAGCGCGGGCCGAGCTGCTGAGCGCCGCCCCGCCCGCCCCGGCCCCGGCCGCCGATCCGGGCGGCTCGGTGTTCGCGGCCCGCACCGGGACCGAGCCGGAGGCGCCGGAGGCGGGGCCGGGGCGGCGGCGCGAAGTGCACAGCGCGTGGCAGGGCCTGCTGGAGTTGCGCCGGATGACGAACGCGGACGGGGCGACGGACCGCCCCTGCGCCTGGGAACGCGGCCACCTGGTCCAGGCCGCGGCCCTCGCCCTGGAGTCGGCGGGCCTGCCCCCGTCGTCCTCGGCCCGCCCGCCCGCGCCGGGCTACAGGGTCACGCCGACTCAGCAGCCGGAGGCGGTCGCGGTGCGGGTGGCCCCGGGGCCGGACGAGGGGGACGTCCGGGCTCAACTCGCCGCGTGCGCGGAGGCGTTGGAGCGGGCGGGCTGGCAGGTGAGCGAGCACGGGGAACGCGGAGGTGGGCGGTACCTCCTGGCCTCCCCGCGGCGGGGGTAAGGGTTGCCTCCGGGGCTTCGCCCCGAACCCGTCGCTTTTCGACTGCCGCGCCATCGTGGCTGGTCGCGCAGTTCCCCGCGCCCCTCGGTCGGGGCTTCGCCCCGAACCCCGGCCGTTTTCGACTGCCGCGCCATCGTGGTTGCTCGCGCCCCGCGGCGGAGCCGCTGATGTCACAGCCCCGCGCCCCTATGGGGGCACGTCCGCCAAATCCAGCCCCTCCGGCGTCTGAGGAGCGGGGGTCTGGGGGCGGAGCCCCCAGGGAGCCGTCCGCTGAGGACTTTCGGGAAGGGGCGGGGTGGGGAAGAAGCGACCGGTGGAATGGCCCGCCCCCCGGCCGAGTTGACGCACAGGGCGCACCGCCCCCGTCCGAAAGGAACCGCACACCGTGACCGAAGTGTTCTCCGTGCCCGTGACCGTTCGTGGATATGAGACCGACGTGCAGGGGCACCTCAACCAGGCCGTGTATCTGCAGTACGCCGAGCACGCCCGCTGGTCCCTGCTGCAGGCCGCCGGCATCCGGCAGAACGACCTGGTCGAGAAGGGCGTCGGCCCCGTCGTCCTGGAGACCACCATCCGGTACCTGCGCGAGTTGCACGCCGGGGACGAGGTCACCGTGGACTGCGTCTTCCACTGGGGCGAGGGCAAGTCGTTCCGGATCACCCAGACCATCCGCAAGGCCGACGGCACGGTGTCGGCGGAGGTGTCCGGGGTCGGCGGGCTCATGGACCTGAAGGCCCGCAGGCTGGTGCCCGCCCCGCAGGAGTACTTCCGGGCGCTCGCCGCCCGCCCCGAGCTCTTCGGCCTGTAGCGGGAGGGACCCTGGTCCGCCGCCGGGCGGTCTCGTCTACCCTGGGGGCGGGCCGTGACTGGCGCTGAGGTGGATCACCACCGGGGAGCGGCCCGACGGTCTCCGTCGCCGTACCCCCGCAAGGGGCCGTACGCCGCCGCGCGCCTGGGCGAAATCCGCAGTTGATGCCGACGACGCCCGGGAGCACCCCATGACCGCACAGCCCACCGAGACCCAGCAGACGCCGCAGGCCCCGCAGACCGCCCAGGCCCAGGGCGCCCGGCTCATGGACGGCACCGCCGTCGCCCGCCGCATCGTGGAGCGCACCGCCGCCCGCGCCGCCGCCCTCACCGAGCGCACCGGCGCCACCCCCTGCCTCGCGACCGTGCTCGTCGGCGAGGACCCGGCGTCGGTGACGTACGTGAAGATGAAGCGGAACCGCTGCGAGAAGGCCGGGATCCGCTCGCGGCACGTGCCGCTGCCCGCCGACACGACCACCGAGCAGCTGGTCGCCGCGCTCACCGAACTGTCCGCCGACCCCGAGGTGCACGGCATCCTGCTGCAGCACCCGTGCGGCGAGCACATCGACGAGCGGGCCGCGTTCGAGGCGATCGCGCCGGAGAAGGACGTCGACGGCGTGACGATGCGGTCGTTCGCGGCGATGGGCTTCGCGCTGCCCGGCTTCGCGTCCTGCACGCCGGGCGGCATCATGCGCCTCCTCGACGCGTACGACGTCGACCCGACCGGGAAGCGCGCCGTGGTCGTCGGCCGCAGCGCGATCCTCGGCAAGCCGGTCGGCATGATGCTGCTCGCGCGGGACGCGACGGTCACGTACTGCCACTCGCGCACGCGGGAGCTGTCCTCCCTGGTCCGGGAGGCGGACATCCTCGTCGCGGCCGTGGGGCGGCCCGAGTTCATCCGGGGTGCGGACATCAAGCCGGGCGCCGTGGTGATCGACGCCGGGTACAACGCGGGCAACGTGGGCGACGTCGAGTTCGCCGCGGCCGCCGAGCGGGCGAGCCTCATCACGCCGGTGCCGGGCGGCGTCGGCCCGATGACGATCGCCGTGCTCCTGGAGCAGACCCTGGACGCGGCCGAGGCCCAGCTCGGCGTGACGGCGACCGCCTGACCTTCCGCCGTCCTCCCCGGTGTACGGTCGGGTCCGGCCGCGGCACACCGCCCGCGCCCGGCCCGGAACCGCCCGTACGCAGGGGAGATGAGTCACGATGAGCCCGCGCCGGGCGACCGGAGCCGGACCGGGGTCCGGGGAGCCGACCTTCACCGAGCGGGCCCGCCGCGAACAGCTCGTGGCGTGCACGATCGAGCTGATCGCGAGCCGCGGCTACCCGGCGGCCTCGCTCGCCGCCATCGCCGAGCGCGCCGGCCTGTCCAAGGCCGCCGTCCTCTACCACTTCGGGACGAAGGACAAGCTGACGCGGGCCGCGTTCGAGCACGTCGTGAGCCGGTTCGCGGCGTACGTGCACGAGCGGGTGGACGCGGCGCCCGATCCGCGGGCGGCGCTCGTCGCGTACGTCCGGGCGATGGTCGGCTACCAGCAGGCCAACCGCAGCCACGTCCGGGTCATCACGGAGACGCTGCTCGACGACGCGGGCGGCACGCGCCTGAAGACACCCGGCGGGCACGAGGCCACGGGGCGGCTCGACGGGCTCGTCGAGCTGCTGGTCGCGGGCCAACGGGCGGGCGTGTTCCGGGAGTTCGCACCGCGCCCGGTCGCCCTGGCCGTCGGCGGCGCCATCGACGGCGTGGTCGCGGCGTGGCTGTCCGACCCGGACCTCGACCTGGACGCGGCCGCCGACGAGCTGGTCGAGTTCACGCTCCGGGCCGTCGACGCGTAGCCCCCGGGCCCCCGGGGTCTCGTCAGGCAGCGTCCCTGCGCGCGAACTCCGGTGCGTGCTCAGGTCGTACGCCCATCCCGCCCACGTACGCGGCGATTCCCTGGAGCAGCCGGGAGCGGCGCAGGGCGCGCAGCGGCAGGGGCAGCGGGCGGTCGTCGAGGGTGCCGTCGAGGGCGGGGCGGATCAGCATGTCGTGCTCGGCGAGCTGCGACTTCTGCGTGACGGCGACGGGCAGTTCGCGCCGCTTCTGCACCCGCGCGAGGTCGGCCTCGGTGACCCGGCCGCGGCGCAGCGGGCCGGCGAGGAGGCGGGCCGCGGCGACGGCGTCCTGCACGGCGAGGTTGACGCCGACGCCGCCGACCGGGGACATGGTGTGCGCGGCGTCGCCGATGCAGAGCAGCCCGTCGGCGTGCCAGCGGGGCAGTCGGCCCATGGTCACGTCGAGCATCTTCACGTCGTCCCAGGAACGGATCGCGGATGTCAACTCCGGTGCCCAGCCGAAGAGTTGGCCGAGCCGTGCGCGCAGTTCGGCCACGTCACGGCGCCGGCGTCCGGCGTCGGTGCCCTTCGGGATGAGGTAGGAGGTCTGGTAGTAGTCGCCGCGGTCCATGGTGACGGCGACCTGGCCGGACCCGAAGTGGCCGAAGACCCGTCCGCTGTGCGCGGCGTCGGGCCCGGGGGCGGGCACGCGGATCTGCCAGACGTCCATCGGCACGGGGAACGCGCGCTGCCGCAGCCCGGCCGCGGCGGCGACGACGGAGCCGCGCCCGTCGCAGCCGACGACGAGATCGGCCGCCAACTCGCCCTCCTCCCCGTCACGTTCGCGCAGCCGTACGCCCGTGACGCGGCCGTCGGCGTCGGTGAGCAGGCCGGTGACGGCGGTACTGCGGCGCAGCGTGAACGTGGGCTCCTCGGCGGCCGCTTCGGCGAGCAGGTCGAGGAAGTCCCACTGCGGGACCATCGCGATGTACTTGTGCCGGGTGCGGCCCGGCATGCGCCGGAAGTCCGCCATGGTCACCGTGGTCCCGGCGACCTGGATGCGCATCTCCTCCAGGCGCTGCGCGGGCAGCGCGTCGAAGCGTGCGCCGAGCCCGAGTTCGTCGAGGAGGCGGAGCGTCGAGGGATGGACGGTGTCGCCGCGGAAGTCGCGCAGGAAGTCCCGGTGCTTCTCCAGGACGGTGACGCGCACTCCGGCGCGGGCGAGCAGCAGCCCGAGCATCAGGCCCGCGGGGCCGCCGCCCACGATGCAGCACGTCGTGCGTTCCCGGTTCATGGCAGTACCTCCGCAGCAGGGCCGACTCACTCAGCTGACCGACTGGCCAGCAATCTAACCGATCGGTCAGACGCGATACGGACCACCCTCCGGACCCGAACGGACCCCGCCCCTCAGATCGATCGAAACGCTCAACTCGGTTCCATCCATTGAGCGTTCGATCGCAAGCGTGCTAGAAACCGCTCACTTCCAGCAGCCGCAGCTCTCCCGCCTTCGTGACCCTCCCCTGCCTTCGGAGCCCTCTCATGCCCGATTCCACGCCCCGCTGGTCCCGCCGCGGATTCCTCGCCACGTCCGGCGCCGCCGCCCTGGCTCTCTCGGCGGTCGGCAGCACCCCGGCCCACGCCCGACAGGCCGCCGCCGAGGACGAGTTCGCCGTGCTCCGCGCCCGCTGGCGCACCCTGCTGCTCGGCGACGGCTTCTCCCCCACCGCCGAACCCTTCCGCTCCAAGCTCGCCGCCCTCGGCGCGACCGCCCGCCGCCACCTGGACGCGCTCGACCCGAAGCCGGGCTCGCTGTGGCCCGACGCCGTCTGGGCGGACCCCGAGCCCGACAAGGACCAGGAGTCGTACGGCTACTCCGGCAGGATCCAGGAGAGCGCGACCCGCCTGCGCACCCTCGCCGAGGCGTACTGCCAGCCCGGCACCGGACTCACCGGCGACACCGCGGCCAGGGACCGGATCGTCGCCGCGTACGCGCATCTGCTCGCGGACGTCTACCACGAGAACCAGACGCCGTACGGGAATTGGTACAGCTGGGAGATCGGGGCGCCGCAGCCGCTGCTCGACGTGGCGGTGCTGCTGCACGAGCATCTGGGCGCCGAACTGATCGCGGCGACCGTGCGGGCCGTCGACCACTTCGTGCCGGACTCCAAGGTGGCGCAGTACACCGGCACCAGCACCGGCGCCAACCGGATCGACCTGTGCCGGGTGCTCGCGCTGCGCGGCGTCCTCGACGGCACGGCGGCCAAGGTGACGCTCGCCCGGGACGCGATGTCGCCGACGTTCCCGTACGTCACGAAGGGCGACGGGCTCTACGCCGACGGCTCGCTGATCCAGCACACCAACGTGCCGTACACCGGGTCGTACGGCGCCGTCCTCATCGACGGGACCGGGCGGCTGCTCGCGCTGCTCGACGAGTCGAGCTGGCAAGTGACCGACCCGAAGCGGCAGTTGTTCCTCGACGCGGTGGAGGCGGCGTACGCGCCGTTCCTGCACGACGGGCTGATGATGGACGGCGTGTCCGGGCGGGCGATCAGCCGCGGCCTCACCGCGGGCGACCCGAACGGCGTGCAGCAGGACGACCATCTGCGCGGCCACGCCGTGATCGGCTCGGTCCTCGTCCTCGCCCAGGGCGCGAGCCCGGCGGAGGCGGCGCGCTGGCGGGCGCTCGCCAAGGGCTGGCTGACCCGCGACCGGTACGCGGACGTCACCACCGGCCGCACCCTCGGCGTCGCCGCGCTGTCCCGCGTCAACGCGCTGCTCGCCGACGCGTCCGTGACGGCCGCCCCGGAGCCGCTCGGGCACCGTCTGTTCCCGTCCATGGACCGGGCCGTGCACCGCACCCGCACGTTCACCGCGTCCCTGTCGTCGGCGTCGAAGCGCATCACGTACTACGAGAACGGCAACGGCGAGAACGTCCGCGGCTGGCACACCGGTGCGGGGATGCTCTACTGGTGGGCCGGGGACGCGAACGGCGGGCAGTACAGCGACGGTTGGTGGCCGACCGTCGACCCGTACCGGCTGCCCGGCACCACCGCGTCGCTGAAGCGGCTCGCCGACGGCGAGGGCGGCACGTGGGGCGCGGCGACGCCGGACACGACCTGGGCGGGCGGCACGACCGACGGCACGTACGCGACCCTCGCGCAGCATCTCCTCGGCCTGTCCTCGACGCTGCGGGCTCGAAAGTCCTGGTTCTTCCTCGACGACGCGGTGGTCTGCCTCGGCGCCGGCATCACGGCCACCGACGGCACGGGCGTGCACACGGTGGTCGACAACCGCAGCCTCGGCGCGGACGGCACGGCGCAGCTCGTCGTCGACGGCCGGGTGCGGGACACGGACGGCGCCGTCGACGCCCGCTGGGCCCACCTCGACGGGCACGCCGGCTACGTCTTCCCCGGCGGCACGCCCCTCACCACGCTCCGCGAGGACCGCACCGGCGCCTGGAAGGACATCAACGGCGGCGGCGCCACGACCCCGGTCACCCGGCGGTACGTCACGCTCACCGCGGACCACGGCACCGACCCGGCCGACGCCTCGTACGCGTACGCCGTGCTGCCCGGCGCGAGCCGCGAGCGGACCGCGGCACGGGCGGCGGACCCCGACTGGCTGCTCACCCTCGCCAACTCGGCGCGGGCGCAAGGCATTCGGGTGCCCTCCCTCGGCTTCACCGGCGTCACGTTCTGGGAGCCGGGCACGGTCGGGAAGGTCGACGTGGACGCGCCGGTGTGCGTGCAGATCGTGGAGCGGCGGGACGGCACGGCGGTCCTCACGGTCAGCGACCCCAACCGTGCGGTGCGGGCGCTGCGACTGACCTGGCGGCACCCCGTCCACACGGTCCTGAGCAAGCCGTCCACCGTGACGTCGGCCCGCACCGGCACATCCCTCACCCTCGCCTTCGGCGACCTGAGCGGGACCGCGGGGGCCACGCAGCGGGTGGTGGTCGGACTGCGGTGACGTGCGGTTATCGTGGCCGCAGCCCAGGGGGGCGTGGACCACGAGGCGTACGGCGAGGAGTGTTCGGGTGAGGGAGGGCCGTCGGCTTCCGCTGCCGATCAGCGCGGACCGGGACCGCTGGGCCACGGTCCTCCCCGAGCGCACCGTCCTCGGCGTCGTGCACAACATCACCGCCGCGACCCGGCTCCTCGACCTGCTGTCGGTCTTCGAGGGCGACCCGCGCGTCCAGGTCGTCTTCTCGTGCACGGGCTCGTCCGCACTCGACTCCGGCGTCACGGAATTCTTCACCGCCCACGGAATGGCCTTCGTGGCATGGGAGGAGGCGCGGGACTCCGAGGCGTTCGACCTCGCGATAGCCACGAGCAGAGGAGGAGATCTGCATCTCCTCCGAACTCCCCTTATTGGCACGCCACATGGGGCCGGATACAATAAGAAGCTGGCGAAGAAACCGGAAACCGGAAACCGGAAACCGGAAACCGGAAACCGGAAACCGGAAACCGGAAACCGGAAACCGGAAACCGGAAACCGGAAACCGGAAACCGGGGCTTTCGGGCTCACCGCGGAATGGCTGCTGCACGACGGGAAACTGGTCCCGTCCGCCGTCGTCCTCTCCCACTCCGAGCAGCTCGACCGCCTGGCCGAGAGCTGCCCGCAGGCGGTCCCGGCAGCCGTGGTGGCCGGGGACCCGGTCATCGACCAGCTCCGGGCCTGCCTCCCCTTCCGTGAGCGGTACCGCCGCGCCCTCGGCATCACCCCCGGACAACAACTCGTCGTCGTCTCGTCGACCTGGGGGCCGGCCTCCACACTCGGGTCGACACAGCACAGCGACATCCTCCGCCGCGCCCTCGCCGAGCTGCCGCACGACGAATTCCGCGTCCTTGCCGCCATCCACCCCAACGCCTGGCACGGGGCGCAGCACTCCTGGCAGTTGCACCAATGGCTCGCCCCGCTCCTCGACTCCGGACTGCTGCTGCCGCCGCCCGAATCCGAAACCTGGAAGGCCGCGCTCTGCGCCGCGGATTTCCTGATCGGCGACCACGGGTCCGTGACGTTGTACGGCCACGCCCTCGGCATTCCGTGCATTCTGGCGGCATTCGACACCCGGACGGTGGCGGAGGGCTCCCCGATGCACCGTCTGGGCGAGCAACTCCCCCGCCTCCGCCACGGAATCCCCCTCGGCCCTCAACTCGCCGCGGCAGCAAGGAACCAGACTGCCCCCTGGGGCCCGGACGACCCCGTCACCTCACGCCCCGGCGAGGCCGCCGCGCTGCTCCGCTCGCTCTTCTACACCTGGCTGAAGCTCCCCGAGCCGGACGAGCCCGCGCTGTCCCGCCCCGTCCCCGTACCCCCGACCCTGCCCGTCCATCGCGTCCTCCCGCACGCCCCCGCCCGGTACGTGACCGTCGACGTGGACCAGCCAGGCCGGCGGGTCACCCTGCACCGCTACCCGGCCGCCCACCAGCGCACCCAGCGCGCCCACCTCGACGGGGCCCACCTGGCCGCCGACGTGGACGACCCCGACCAGCGCCTCCCCCGCACCGCCGACGTGCTCCTCGTACCGCGCGACCGCTCCGCCCGGCACAAGACGTACGGGTCCCGCTTCCCGCACCACGGACTGCTGGCGTACGAGGAAGAGGAGCACAGCTGCCGGGCCGTACCACCCAACTCGCAGCCGCTGCAGGCACGTTGGGTGCGACGTCCGGGCTGGGCGGACTTCGGGGTGGCGGCGTCCGCGGTGTTCGCGCTGCTGCCCGGCGCCGCGGACGGCGAGGCGCGTCGCCTGCACGTGCACGGCGGTGAGGGGCTGGAGGCGGGGCTGCTGGAAGTGCGGCGGGCCTGAGGCTCCCCAAGGCCCGGCTACCGTTCGTCGAGCCGGTCCAGAAGCTGCCGCACCTCGTCCGCGCGGGCGCTGTTGCGTCGCGCGAACAGCTCCCGGGCGCTCTCCCAGTCGGCGCGCGCCGCGTCCGGGTCGGACCGCTCCGCGTGCAGCCTGCCGCGCAGCAGTCGGACCTCGGCCAGCTGATAGGTGGCCGCGAGCTGCTCCATGCCCTGGTCGGCCCGGTCCAGATGGGCGAGCGCAGCATCCAGTTGCCCGCAGGCGATCCGGTCCTCGGCCTGCCGCAGCCAGGTCTTGGCCACGTTGAACCGGTCCGGGCCGTACGGCAGGTTCTCGAACTCCTCGCGGGCGCGGACGAAGGCGTGCTCGGCGTCGTTGTGCCGGTTCAGGGCGGTGTACGCGCGGGCTGTGTGGAACGTCAGGAGGGCGCGGCCTCGCGGGTGGTCGACGCCCCCGAGCGCCGCCCTGGCCTCCTCGAAGTGGTCCAGGGCGCGTTGCGCGTGCTTCAGCTTCAGGGCGTGCAGGCCCATCGCCTCCAGGACGCTGGACTCCGTGCGCCGCCGCGCCTCGTCCCGCTCGCCCTCGCGGACGATGCCCAGAGCCGTCTCGAAGTGCTCCCACGCCAGGCGCGGGTCGTCCTCGTCGAGGCTCCAGCGGTCCAGGTGGGCGAAGCCGAGCTGGAAGCGCATCCGGGCGACGGCCAGGAGGTCGCCGCATTCCTGTGCGGCTGCGAGGCCCGCCCGGTGCGACTCGATCCACTCCGCATGGCTGCGGGTGCGCAGGTAGAAGCTCCACGACGCCTGGCAGAGCAGCCAGGCCTGCCGGTGCCGGCCGGTGGCGTGGGCCAGCAACACGGCCGGTACGAGGGTGTCCCGGCGGCTCGCGAACTCGCCCTCAGCCCTTGCCTGTTGGGCCGCCCCCTCCGCGTACGGCCGGGCCTCCGCGGCCCGGCCCCGCAGCGGGGGCACGTACTGCGGCGCGTACAGCCAGCGCAGCGAGAGGGCCGACTCGGCGCGCTCCGCCCACTCCAGGACGTACGCGAAGAACCGGTCGCGCAGGTCCTCGCGCGCGCCGTCCTCCTCGTCCTGCTCGGCGCGGGACAGCGCGTGGTCGTGGACCAGCGGCTCCAGGCGGCACGACTCCTCGTCGGGCCGCTCCACGACGCTGCGGTTCCGCAACTCCCGTAGCGCGGACCGCACTTCCAGGCCGCTCCACGCGGGCAGCAGGGCGTACAGCGTGTCCAGGGTGACGCGGCCGCCGGGCAGCAGGCCGAGGAGCCGGTAGAGCTGGGCCGCCTTCGGGCCGAGCCGGCCGTACGCGAGGGTGAGGTCGTCGTGCAGCCGATCGTCGTGGTCCATGGTGAAGAACTCCTGCCTCGTGCTGCGGTGGGCCAGGAACTCGGCGAGGTCGTCCACCATCTCCAGGTCCGTGGGCTCCAGCGAGGCGGCGACCATGCGCAGGCTCCAAGGGCTGCCGCCGACGCTGACGGCGAGGCGGTGCAGCCGCTCCGGCGGTAGGTCCAACTCGCTGACGCTGCCGATCAGTTCGACTCGGTGCGGGACCTCCAGCGGGGGCACCCGGAACTTGCGGAAGTCCGGGGCCCCGCCGATCCGGGCCGGGGCCTGCTCGCAGGTGATGAGGACGGCACTGCCGGGGGTGCCCGGGAGCAGCGGCTCGATCTGCGCCCTGGTCTCAGCGTTCTCCAGGATGACGACGACCGGGCCGGTCTGGCGGTGGGCCCGGGCACAGGCTCTGCGGAACGCGGCCGACTTGGCGTCGAGGGTGCCCGCGCGCTCCTGGGGCGGGGCGTCGAGCTGGTGCAGCCAGGTGTCGAGCACGGTGGCCGGGTCGGCGTGCCTGCCGTCCGCCGTCCGGCCCAGGTCGTAGGTGAGGACGGGCCCGGAGAAGTAGTCGAGGTGTTCGCTCGTGAAGCGGCGGCAGGCGGTTCTGCGGCCGCTGCCGCGCAGGCCCACGAGGCCCATCACCGCGGGCACGTCCGCCGCCCGGCACTTCGCCCAGTGCTCCTCCAACTCGGCGTGCAGGGCGTCGTGGTTGACGCGGTGCCGCGTGTTCGGCCGGAGCTCCGGGTGCGCGGACGCCTCGTCCCCGTCCTGCACGAGCTCGCGTACGGCGTCGGCCCCTCGCTCGGGCTCGGTGTGCAGCAACTCCTCAAGTGCGGCGGCGAGTTGGGCCTGCAGCTCCTCGACGGCTTCCCGGTCGCCCGCCTCGTGCGCCGCCGTGAGCTCGCGGACCAGCCGTTCCAGGTCCGGCCCGGAGGGCTCGGTTCCCGCGGCGTCGCCGCCGCCGTCGCGCGCCATGAGCTCCCGGACCTTCCCCACGCCGGTCATCGCCCAGGTGAACAGGCCCGTCGTGACGAGCTGGACCACGGTGGTCGCCCCCGCCCGCGCCAGATTGACGAGTTCCGCCTCCACGCCATCCCCCAACTGTCGTCCGGCACGCCGCCCGCACGTGCACCCACCCACCCTAGAGATGATCACGCGGCCACGACAGGCGTTCCGGCGGGTCAGGCCCTCCGGCGGGTTCG
This sequence comes from Streptomyces sp. Da 82-17, assembly GCF_046098215.1. NCBI lineage: Bacteria > Bacillati > Actinomycetota > Actinomycetes > Kitasatosporales > Streptomycetaceae > Streptomyces > Streptomyces sp. Da 82-17. The sequence continues at coordinate 132,736 of NZ_JBJURH010000016.1, read as the reverse complement.
GCAGGCTCGAGGGAGGGCCTCCCCCGGTGCCGCCGACAGCCCCGGGAGCCCCCGTCCGCAGGGCCGTTACCGTGGTCGGCGTGACAACGACGACGGACGAGCCCGGGGGCGGGCACCTGGAGGGGTACGCGCGGATCCTGCGGGACGTGGCCGCGAGCGGGCGGCGGATGACACGGGACGAGCGGGAGTCGCGGCGGCTGCAGGGCGAACAGGCCGCCGAGGCCGGGCTTCCGCTGCGCGCCCTGGTCCGCGCCCACCTGGCCGCGACCCGCGCCGAGTGGCCGGGCGAGCCGGCCGCGGCGGACGCGGTGCTCGCGGCGGTCGAGCAGGGCGTGGACGCGTTCATCGAGGGGTACGAGCGCGCCCAGCGCCTCGCCGTGCGCCAAGCCGAGGCGGCACGGCGGGAGTTCATCGACGACCTGCTCTACGGGCGCAGCGACCTGGGGCGGCTCGCGGAGCGCGCCGAGCGGTTCGGGCTGCTCCTCGCGCACGAGCACGCGGTCGCCGTCGCGGAGGGGCCGGAGGCGTACGACGACACGCATCCGGTGACCCGGCAGGTGGAGAGCGCGCTCATCGCCCGGTTCGGGGACCGCTCCACGCTGCTCACCACGAAGGAGGGGCGGCTGATCTGCATCGCCCCCGGCGACCAGAACGACGTGCTGACCCACTTCGCGAAGCAGGCGCACGCGGCGACGAGCGGCGGCCGCGTCGCCCTCGGCCGCCCGCACAACGGCGCGAGCGGCGTCGTCCACTCCTACGAGGAGGCCCTCAACGCGCTGGACCTGGCGGAGCGCATGCACCTCGACGACCCGCTGCTGCGCGCCGCCGACCTGCTCGTCTACCCGGTCCTGGCGCGCGACCGGCAGGCGATGGCCGACCTCGTCGACTCCACGCTCGGCCCGCTCCTCACGGCGCGCGGCGGGCCCGGCCCGCACCTGGACACGCTCGCGGCGTACTTCGACTCGGGCTGCGTGTCGGCGCGCGCGGCCCGTGAGCTGGCGCTCAGCGTCCGCGCCCTCACGTACCGCCTCGACCGCATCCACAGCCTCACCGGGTACGACCCGACGGACCCGCAGCACCGCTACACGCTGCAGACCGCCGTCATCGGGGCCCGGCTGCTGGGGTGGCCGGAGGGCGAGGCGTAGGCGTCCGCGTAGGCGTCCGGGCCGCTCGGCGGGCGCAAGGGGCACCCAGGAGCGATCGAAACGCTCAACTCGGTTGATTCCATTGAGCGTTCGATCGCTTGCTGCTACACAAGGAACGGCTGAACATCCAGGCGCCCCCACCCCCCTCTCCCCGAGGAGCCCCCATGCGCAAGCGCCGTACCGGTTCCCTCCTTGCCGCCGCGTTCTCCTTCGCCCTCCTCTCCTCCGGCCCCGCGCACGCCGCCGTCATCTGGGACGGGGACGCCGGGCAGGGCACGGGCGTCTTCTCGTCTGTGCTGTGCGAGTCGCCGGGCAGTGTCGTCGCGCAGGACAACAACGACGGCCGGGGCCCGGTGTTCAAGTTCAACAAGCCGCTGGGCCTGGAGCGTTGCGAGGCGCACGGCATCCGGGTCGGCGGCTCCCGGTACACGTTCCGCAACGACAGCACGTACTGGATCGGCTGGGACACCTCCACCAACACCCCGGACGCGGGCACGATCTTCCAGTGGAAGTCGTACGGCACGGGCGACCAGCACCAGCAGAACTACCCGGTGCTGATGAAGGTCGAGGGCGGGATGCTGAAGCTGTTCCACATCGAGGTCGGCGAGAAGTGGACGCTGAAGTGGTCCACGCCGGCGCCGACCAGCACGTACAAGCGGATCGTGCTCGGCATCCACACCTCCGACGAGGCGTCGACCGGCTGGGTGGCGGCGTTCCACAACGGCACGAAGGTCGCCGAGTTCTCCGGCCGCACCTGGGACGACCTCGGCAACGACACCCGCTTCGGCACGTACGGCGCCGAGGTCAAGGACAAGCGCGTCATCAACTGGATCGACGGCCTGAAGGTCGGGACGACGTACGGGGACGTGGACTAACCTCCTGTCCGCACAGGTGAGTTGGCGGTCCACAGGCCTTGGGGGTCGGCATGGTCGTCCGCGCGGCGCGGCACACGAAGCGGACGGCGCTGCTCGCCCCGCTCACCCTCGCAGTGCTGCTCCTTACCGCCTGCGGGCCGGAGGAAGAGGACCGCCAGGACGTGGGCGCCGCGCACAGCGGCGGCCCGTCGGCCTCGTCCGGCCCGCCCACGCCCCCGCCCCCGTCTCCCTCCCCGGCCCTCACCGCAGCGGACGGGGACGACGTGGCGGCCTGCGCCGACGGCGACTGCGAAGTGGTCGTGTCCGGGCCCGTCGTCGTGCGTTTCGACGGGCCGGGCGGCGCGGCCACGCTGTCCGTGACCGAGGTCGGCCGGCACAAGGTCGCGTACTCCGTGAAGTCCGGCGCCGGGCGCTCCCAGGGCTCGGCGAGCGGGCCGGGGCACGGATGCCTCACCGTGCTGCGCGCCAACGGGAGCGGCAACTCCTGCGGGCGGCTCGCACCCGGCCGCCCGGAGCGCCGACAGGACGCCGTCGTCGTGCAGTTGACGGCGGCCGCGGGCGGATCGGCGCTCCTGCACATCGTGTCCCCGTGAGGCGGCCCGGCCCTGACCGTTCACGCCGACCGCGAGAGCGTCTCCGGGTCGACCGGGTCCAGGAACGGCAAACCCCTTGCGTAGCGGGCGAGTTCGCTGATCGACGCGTCCGCGAGGCGGTGGAGTTCGCCGCCGATGGAGCCCGCGAGGTGGGGGGTGAGGAGAACGTTCGGGAGGTCGAAGAGCGGCGAGTCGGCGGGCAGCACCTCGGGGTCGGTGTGGTCGAGGACCGCGTGCAGCCGGCCCGTGCGCAGCTCCCGCGTCAGCGCCTCCGTGTCGACCAGGGAGCCGCGGGCCGTGTTGACGAGCGTTGCCCCGTCCGGCATGAGCGCAAGCCGCCGAGCGTCGAACAGGTGCCGGGTGGCCGGGAGTTGGGGCGCGTGCAGGGACACCGTGTCGCTGCGCAGGGCGAGCGCGTCCAGGTCGTCGACGAGCTCCGCCCCGAGCGCCGCCGCCTCCCCCGCACCCACGTACGGGTCGTGCAGGAGCACCCGTACGTCGAAGGGGGCGAGGAGTTCGATGACGCGGCGGCCGATGCGGGAGGCGCCGACGACGCCGACCGTGCGGCGGTAGTTGCCGACGTCCGGGAAGCGTTCGATGAGGTTCACGCGGCCGCGCGCCGTGCGGTAGGCGTGCGCGCCCTCCAGAACCCGCTTGTTGGCGAACAGGATCGCGGCGAGCGTGTACTCGGCGACGGGCAGCGCGTTGGCGGCCGCGGCCGTCGCGACCGCGATGCCGCGGCGCCAGCACTCCTGTGTGACATGCCCCTTGACGCTGCCCGCCGCGTGCACCACAGCGCGCAGGCGCGGCATTCGACGCAGCGCGGCCCGGTCGAGCGGCGGACACCCCCAGCCGGTCAGCAGCACCTCCGCCTGGCTCAACTCCCGTTCCTGCAACGGCTCCTGGGCGTCGAAGTCGGTCACGATCAGCGCCGGGTCGAAGCGGGCGACCTCGGCGAGGCGGCGCAGCTCGGCCGCGCCGAACACCGCGTCCCGGGTCTCCGGGCTCATCGCGAGGACGGTACGGGGACGGCGCTGCATAGGCTTCACTTCACGGCTCCGGCGGTCAGGCCGGAGCGCCAGAAGCGCTGCAGGCACAGGAAGGCGACGATCAGCGGCAGCACGGCGACGAGCGCGCCGATGATGACCAGCGGATACAGCTCGGGCTGCTGGTACACGTTCTTCTGCCACGCGTAGAGCCCCAGGTTCACCGGGTACAGCTCCTCGTCGTTGAGCATCATCAGGGCCCCGTAGAAGTTGTTCCAGGACGCGGTGAACGAGAACAGGAAGATCGTCACGAAGCCGGGCGCGAGCATGGGCAGCGACACCGAGGCGAACGTCCGCACCTCCCCCGCCCCGTCCACCCGCGCCGCCTCCAGGACCTCGCCCGGCACGTACCCCTCGGAGAACACCCGCGCCAGATACACCCCGAACGGGTTGACCAGGCTCGGGATCAGCACCGCCCAGTACGTGTTGACCAGCCCGGCCTCGGACGCCAGCAGGTACAGCGGCAGCTGCACCACCGTCGCCGGCACGAGCACCCCGACGAGGACCAGCCCGAACAGCGGCTCCTTGCCCTTGAACGCGTACTTGTCGAAGGCGTACCCGCAGGACACGGAGACGAGCGTGGACAGCAGCGAGCCGACGACGGTGTAGAGCACGCTGTTGCCGAGCCAGCGGGCGTAGATGCCGTCGTTGTACGCGAAGAGCTCGCCGAGGTTGTGCCACAGGTTGAAGTCGCCGAGGGCGAACGGGTTGGTGGCGAACAGGTCCCGGTAGTTCTTCGTGGACGCGATGACCAGCCAGGTCAACGGCATCAGCGTGTACAGCGCGAACACGAGCAGCACGGCGTGGACGGTGAACTTCGACGTCAACTGCCGTGGCGCACGCGGCCGTCGGCGGACGACCGGGGGCGGGACCGGAACGGTCGCACGGACGGGTCGGGCGGTCTGCGTGCTCATGCGGCCGCCTTCCACCGGTTGCCGAGCTTGGTGACGACGTACGAGAGGAGGCCCGCGACCAGGGCGAGCAGCAGGGAGGCGGCCGCGGCGAGGCCGTAGTCGCGGCTCTCGAAGGCCTGGGCGTAGATGTACATGGTCGGCGACCACTCCGGGCCGAGTTCGGTGGCGCGCAGCTGGATCAGCTTGGGCGCGTCGAACAGCTGGATCGCGCCGACGCAGGTGAACAGGAGGGTGAGGACGACCGTCGAGCGGATCATCGGGATCTTGACCTGCCACGCGGTGCGGAACGCCCCGGCGCCGTCGACGGTGGCGGCCTCCAGGGTCTCGCGCGGGATGGCCTGCAGCCCCGCGTAGAAAATGATCATGTTGTACCCGATCCACTGCCAGGCCGAGACGTTGACGATGGAGTACAGCGCCTCGTCCGCGCCGAAGAAGTTCCACTCCACGCCGAGCGCGCCCAGGGCGTCGGTGACGGGGCTGAGGCCCGGGGTGTAGAGGTACAGCCAGATGATCGAGGCGACCAGGCCGGGCACGGCGTGCGGCAGGTAGTACGCGATCTGGAAGAACCGCCGGGCGCGGGTCAGCGCCGAGTCGACGAGCAGCGCGAGGGCGAGGGCGCCGCCGATCATCACCGGGATGTAGAGCAGGCAGTAGACGGCGATGTGCCCGAAGGAGCCGAGGAACGCCGAGTCGGTGAGCGCCTCGGTGAAGTTGCCGAGCCCGGCGAAGACCCGCTCGGTGCCGCCGAAGCCGAGGCCCGACGACTCCTCCCGGAACAGGCTCATCCACGCGGCGTACGCGAGCGGGGCCAGCGTGACCGCCGCGAACAGGACGAAGAACGGGACCATGAACAGGGCGGCGGCGCCACGTTGGTTGCGCCGCCGCGCGGACGAACTGCCGCCCGCGGCCCGCGACTTGACGGGCCGGGCGAGGGGAACAGCCACCGAGGGCTCCTTCGGGCTGGTACGGCTTCCAAGTACGGCCGGGGGGCGTCAGTCGGCGAGCTTGAGGCCGCGCTCCCGGATCACCTTCTCGGCCGTCGACTGCCCGTCGCGCAACGCCTCGGTGTGGTCCGCGCCGGTCGTCAGCTGCGCGGACGTGACCTTGGCGTGCACCGGGCCCCAGGTCCAGCCGGGCACGATCGAGTCGGCGGCCGCGCCCGCGATGCCGTACACGTCCTGGCCGGGGAAGTACGAGCCGTCGAACTCCGCCGCCGCGACCTTCCGCATCGCCTCGTTGGCGGGCAGGGCGCTGCTCGGGGTCTTCTGCGAGGTGACGCGGGCCTTCATCGCGGCCGGGTCCGTGGTGGCCCACTCGATGAACTCGGCGGCGGCCTCGGTCTTCTCGCTGCCCTTGGGGACGATGAACGAGGTGCCGCCGTACATGCCGGTGGCGGGCTTGCCGTCCCAGGTGGGGATCGGGGCGATGCCCCACTTGCCCTTGCTGTCGGGGTAGCCGGTCGGGAAGTTGCCCGCGCTCCAGGCGGCGCCGATGACGGTGGCGACCTTGCCGGTGGCGCGCTCCTTCGCCTCGCCCTCGCCCCACAGCGGGGTCTTGGAGGCGAGCCCGTCCTTCAGGAGCCCGTCCCAATAGGCCGCGACCTTACGGGACTCGGGGTCGTCGATGTCGACCTTCCAGGCCTCGCCCGCCGTCCCGTACCAGCGGGCGCCGGCCTGCCAGGAGAGGCCCGCGAGCAGCGCCGGGTCGCCGCCGCCGAAGTTGGTGATGGTGACGTCCGGGTCGGCCTTGTGGATCTTCTCTGCGGCGGCGCGGTACTCCTCCCAGGTCTTCGGGACGTCCACGTCGTGCTTCTTGAAGATGTCCTTGCGGTAGAACAGCTCGATCGGGGTGACGTCGAAGGGCACGGCCCAGGTGCGGCCGCCCAGGTTGACCAGGGACTTGATGTTGTCCGGGAACTTCTCGTCGACGGTGTCGCCCGCGACCTCCGTCAGGTCCTCCAGGTTGCCCTCGCTCGCGTACTCGGGGAGCTGCGAGTAGTCCATCGTCGCGACGTCGGGGGCGTTGCCGCCCTTCACCGCGTTGGACAGCTTGGTGACGCCCTCCGGCCCGGACGGCACGAGCGAGAACTTCACCTTGATGCGGTCCTGGCTCTTGTTGAACGCCTCGACGGTCTCCTTGGCGCCGTTCGTCGCCGACCAGTAGGTGAGCGTGACGGGCTCGCCGTCGGCCCCGGCGGCGCCCGACCCCTCGCCGCCTCCGCAGGCGGTGGTCAGCAGCGCGAGGGAGGCGACGGCGGCGGTGAGTGCTGTTGCAGTTCGGGACGTACGTGACATCGGCATGGCACGGCTCCTACGAGACCTCGGACCGCTCGACACGGCCCCTGCGCACGGCAGTTGGGGAAGAAGAGGCGAACGAGGGCCATCCTTTGCGCCAGAGTGATCGCCGGTCAAGACCGAATGACCAACTCGATCAAAACGATCGCTCGGCGTTGGTGCCCACGCCTCAGCTTCCGCAGGAGGCGCGCACCTTCAGCTCGGGCAGGACGTCGACGTGCCGCCGCGCGCCGGGCGACCCGGCGAGCCGCTCGATCAGCAACTCGGCTGCACGGGCGCCCACTTCGCGCTTCGCGGGCGCCACGGCCGTCAGCGGCACGTCGGCGAGCGGGGCGACCTCGTCGTCGTACGCGATGACCGCCAGGTCCTCCGGCACACGCACGCCGCGCGCCTGCAGGCGAGGGATGAGGACGATCGCGTCGGCGTCGCTGTGCACGAGGGCCGCGGTGACGCCGTGCCGCTCGACGGCCTCGCAGAGGTAGTCGAGGGTGCGGTCGAAGCGCTCGGCGCGGGAGACGGCCGGCTTGCCGTCGAGCGGGGAGACGGGGGCGGGCTCCAGGCCGAGGGCCTCCACGGCCGCCTCGTACCCGGCCTGCAGGCGGCCGCGGTGCGGGTTCTCCTGCGCGGCGATGGCGACCTTGCGGTGGCCGAGCCCGGCCAGGTGCTGGACGGCGCGGGCGGCGCCGTACGCGTGGTCGGTACGGACCCGGTCGAGGGCGGCGGCGGGATGGCCGAGCGGGGCCCAGCGCTCGACGAGGACCGTCGGCACACCCAGCTCGGCCACCCAGGCGCCGGTGCCCGGCTCGGGCGCGCTGCGCTCCCAACTCGGCGTCAGGAGCAGGCCGTCGGCGCCGGTGGAGAGCAGCCGCTTCACCTGCGGGCCGTCCTCGTCGGGCAGGTAGTGCGAGAGACCCACGACGAGTCGCGCCCCGTGCGCCTCCGCAGCCTCGCGGGCGCCCTGGACGACGTCCGCGTAGTAGTAGCCGGTGGTGGGGACGACCATGCCGAGGGTGAGGCCGTCGGCGGTCGGTTCGGGTACGGGGGCCTGCTCGGCCGGCCGCTCCCCCGGCCCCGGCCCGGGCCAGACCACGGCGCCGTGCAGTCGGTGCACGCGGCCCTGCGTGGCCAGTGCTTCGACGTCGCGGCGCAGAGTGACGGCGGATACGCCGAGTTCCGCGGCGAGTTCGGCTACGCGGACGCTGCCGCGCTCCTTGACCAGTGCGAGGACTCGCTCGTGCCGTTGGTCGACGTGCAGACGCATGGCTCTCCCCTCCGTGCCGGAGCATCCGACTGCGCCAGCATAACGATCACACCCGATCAATACGATCGCCCCGAGGCCCTTCCCTCCCACTGGCCTCGCCCTTCGGGCTCGATCGTTTCCCCTCCCCGCCCCTTCCCGAAAGCCTGCGGCGCCGTCGTGGCTGGTCGCGCAGTTCCCCGCGCCCCTTTTTTCGGGGCTCCGCCCCGAGCCCCGTCAGGGGCGCGGGGAACTGCGCGGGCGACCACGACGGCGCCGCAGACGAAATGGACGCGTCGGAACCAAGAAGCGTGGCGCGTGCGGCTGTTGGGCCGGACGCGCCACGCTTCGTCAAGGGCTTCGGTAAGTGCGAGGGCACCGCCTCAGTGCGCCGGCGCCTGCTCCGCCCGGTTCTGGGGGAGCGAGCCGGCGATGTCCTCGCCGCCCTCCATCGGGTGCGTGACATCCGCCGCGTCCTTGCTCTTTCCGACGTGGTTGAAGACCAGGTTGAGGACCACCGCCGCCACACAGCCGGTGGAGATCCCGGAGTCCAGGATGATCATCGCGGTCTCGGGGAACGCGTGGTAGAACGTCGGAGCCGCGATCGGGATCAGGCCGACGGCGATGGACACGGCCACGATCAGGACGTTGTTGTCCTTGTCCAGGCCCGCCTTGGCGAGGGTCTGGATTCCGCTCGCCGCCACCGAACCGAACAGCACGATCCCCGCACCGCCGAGCACCGGCCGCGGCACGACCGCGATCAGGGACGCGGCGATCGGGCACAGGCCCATCAGGACCAGGAAGCCACCGCCGACGGCGACCACGAAGCGGCTGCGGATCTTCGTCATCGCGACCAGGCCGACGTTCTGTGCGAACGCGCTCGCCATGAAGCCGTTGAACAGCGGTGAGATGGCCGAGCCGAGGGTGTCGGCGCGCAGGCCGGCCGCGATGGTCTTCTCGTCCGCGGGCTTCTCGACGATCTCACCGAGCGCCAGCATGTCGGCCGTCGACTCGGTCATCGACACGATCATGACGACGGACATGGAGACGATCGCGGCGAGCGCGAACTGCGGTGCGCCGAAGTGGAACGGCGTCGGGAAGCCGACCAGGTCCGCCTCGCCGAGCGCGCTGAAGTCGGCGACGCCGAACGGGATCGCGACGACCGTACCGGCGACGAGACCGAGGAGTACGGCGATCTGCTTGACGAAGCCGCTGGTGAAGCGGCGGATCAGCAGCACGATGACGAGGGATATCGCGGCGAGTCCGAGGTACTTGAACGAGCCGTAGTCGTCGGCCGCGGGGTTCGGCCCCTGCGCCCAGCCGAAGGCGACGGGCATCAGGGAGACGCCGATCAGGGTGATCACGGTGCCGGTGACGACCGGCGGGAAGAACCGGACCAGCTTGGAGAAGAACGGTGCGGCGAGGAAGCCGAGCAGACCGGCGACGATCACGGCGCCGAAGATGACCGGCAGCGCGTCCTTCTTGTCCGGGGTCTGGTTGACGATCGCCACCATGGGCGCGACGCCCGCGAAGGTGACGCCGTTGACGAACGGGAGCCGGGCACCGATCTTCCAGATGCCGAGCGTCTGCAGGAACGTCGCCAGGCCCGCGGTGAACAGGCTGGCTCCGGTGAGGAACGTGAGCTCCTTCGCGGAGAGCCCGACGGCTGCTCCGACGATGAGCGGCGGGGCGACCACGCCCGCGTACATGGCGGCCACGTGCTGGAGGCCACTGGTCATCATCTTGAGAGGCGGCAACTTCTCGTCGACCGGGTGCTTTTCGGGCATCTGGTCGCGGACGTTGTCGTCCTCTGGCACGGCGACTGCTTCTCGAACCCTGGGCTTTGCTGCCACGGCGGTTCCTCCGGTCGGTTAACGCGTCGCCAGCGACGCGGGTGTCATGGAGGTCGTTTCTGCTGGTGCGAACAGCTCGTGCTGCGAAGAGCTGCGTGGAGCTGCGGTGTGCAAACAGCTGGCGGTGCTGGTGCTGCAAGGTCGTGCACGTACTGCTGAGCGGTATGCGGTTGTGGCGAGGGGTGCGATGTGCGGGTCGCTGTGCGGTTGTCGCGGTGGTGCGGTGACGGTGGGGTGGTTCACCGGTACCGGTGGGCGTGGCGTTCGTGCGCCGCGCCCACCGGCTCCGGCTGCCGTGGACCCCGCTCGGGTCCACGGCGACCGGCCGAGGGCCGTCCCCCTCGGCCGGACTCCTTGGGTCAGGCCGAGGCCGCGATCCGGGCGAGGCGCTGGGCCTCGGCGCGGGTGTCACGGGCGATGGCCTCTTCGTCGACCGTCAGCAGGCGGTTGGCCTCGACGATCTGCTTGCCGTTGACGAACGACGCGGTGACCGGGGCCGCCGCGCCGAAGACGATGGCGGTGACCGGGTCGGCGATCGACGAGTGGCCGATGCCGTCGATCTTCCACAGCACGAGGTCGGCGAGCTTGCCGGCCTCGAGGGAGCCGATCTGGTCGGCGCGGCCGAGCACTTGGGCACCGCCGTAGGTGCCCAGGCGCAGGGCCTGGCGGGCGTTGAGCGCGGCTTCCTTGTGGGCGCCGAGCCGGTTGATGAGGAGCGCGTTGCGGAGTTCGGTGTGGAGTTCACCGGACTCGTTGGACGCGGTGCCGTCCACGCCGAGGCCCACGGGGACGCCGGCCGCCAGCATGTCGGGGACGCGGGCGATGCCGGCGGCGAGCCGGGCGTTGGACGACGGGCAGTGCGCGACACCGGTCTTCGTACGGGCGAAGGCGGCGATGTCGGAGTCGTTCATGTGGACGCAGTGCGCCATCCACACGTCCTCGCCGAGGAATCCGGTGGACTCGAAGTAGTCGGTCGGGCCCATGCCGAACAGCTCGTGGCAGAACTTCTCCTCCTCCACGGTCTCCGAGCCGTGGGTGTGCATCCGGACGCCGAGCCGGCGGCCCAACGCGGCGCCCTCGCGCAGGAGTTCGGTGGAGATGGAGAACGGGGAGCAGGGGGCGACGGCGACCTGGGTCATCGCGTCGAAGGAGGCGTCGTGGTGCTTCTTGACGGTCTCCTCGGTCGCGGCGAGCGCGCCCTCGGTGGTCTCGACGGCGAAGTCCGGGGGCAGGCCGCCGTCCTTCTCCGAGCGGTCCATGGAGCCGCGGGCGAGCGTGAAGCGGACGCCCATGTCGCGGGCGGCGCCGATGATCGCCCCGGAGAGGTCGCCGGAGCCCTGCGGGTAGACGTAGTGGTGGTCCATCGCGGTGGTGACCCCGCCACGGGCCATCATCGCGAGGGAGCCCTGCGCCGCCGCGCGGACCATCGGCTCGTCGATGCGCGCCCAGGTCGGGTAGAGGGCGACGAGCCAGTTGAACAGGTTGTGGTCCGTGGCCAGGCCGCGGGTGATCCACTGGTAGAAGTGGTGGTGCGTGTTGACCAGACCCGGCGTGATCAGGTGGCCGGTGGCGTCGATGCGCCGGACCACGTTCGTGAGGCCCTCGGGCGCGGGTCCCGCGCCGACGGTCTCGATCCTGTTGTCCGCGATGACCAGGTGGCCCGAGGCGTACTCGGTGTCCTGGCTGTCGACGGTGGCGATCGCCGCGTTCTCGATGACGATGCGCTGAGGGGCTGCCGAAGGTGCCATGGTGCGCTTCCTTCTTGTGTGTGGCGGTGGTGGCGACCCTCCGCCCGGGGGCGGGCGGAGGGGAGGGCACGGCAGGACCCTAGGAGGATTTGAGTGCCGCGGGCGCGGGGGCGCGTCCACGGGTGCCGAGATGGTGGAAGAACAGGTTCAGCGTGACGGCGACGAGTGCGCCCGCGCTGATGCCGGAGCCGAGCACGGTCTGCGCCCAGGCCGGGAAGTCCGCGTAGAACGTCGGGGCGGCGAGCGGGATGATGCCCGCGCCGAGCGAGACGGCCACCAGGATGATGTTGGAGCTGTCGTCGAGCCCGGCCTCGGAGAGCGTACGGATGCCGCTCACCGCGATCGAGCCGAACAGGACGATGCCCGCGCCGCCGAGGACCGGCATCGGCACCAGGGAGACGACCGCGCCGAGCACCGGGAACGCGCCGAGGACGATGAGCGCTCCGCCGGCGACGGCGACGACGTACCGGCTGCGCACCCGGGTCAGCGAGACGACGCCGACGTTCTGCGCGAAGGCCGAGGTGGGGAAGCCGCCGAAGACGGGGCCGAGCAGGGTGGCGATGCCGTCGGTGCGCAGGCCGCGGGTGATGGTCTTCCCGTCGGTGGTGCGCTCGCAGATCTCGCCGAGGGCGAGCATGCCGGCCGCGGACTCGGTCATCAGGACCAGCATGACGATGCAGAGCGACAGGATCGCCGCGGGCTGGAACGTCGGCATGCCGGCGTCGAACGGCGTGGGCAGCGCGGCGACGGGGGCCGCCTGGAGGGACGAGAAGTCCGCCATGCCGAACGGGATCGCGACGACGGTGCCGATGAACAGGCCCATGAGCAGGGCGACTTGCTTGAGGAAGCCGCGCCCGAAGCGCTGGAAGAGCAGGATCACGACGAGCGTGAAGGCGGCGAGCGCCAGGTACTTCATGTCGCCGTAGTCGGCGGCCTCCTTGTCGCCGCCCTGCGCCCAGCCGACCGGTACGGGCATCAGGGTCACGCCGATGAGGGTGATGACGACGCCGGTGACGAGCGGCGGGAAGAAGCGCAGGAGCCGTCCGAAGAACGGTCCGACGACGAGGCAGAAGACGCCGGCGACCATCACCGCGCCGTAGATGGCGGGGAGTTGCTCGCCGTGGGCGTTGGTCTCCGCGATGGCGAGGATCGGTGCGATGCCCGCGGAGGAGGCGGCGTTGACGAACGGCAGCCGGTTGCCGACGAAGTTCTTGACGCCGAGGGTCTGCAGGACGGTGGTGAGTCCCGCGATGAGCAGTCCCGCGGCGATGAGCCGGGTCTGCGCGGCGGTGTCCAGGCCGACGGCCTGGCCGATGATCAGCGGAGGGGTGACGACGCCGGCGTACATGGCGGCGATGTGCTGAAGGGCGGCGGGGATGAGCCGCGACGGGTGGAGCTTCTCATCCACCGGGTGGTAGGCGGCAGTTGACGTGCCGTCGGTCTCCGGTGGGGTGGAACACGGGCCTTCCGCAGGCCCTTTTGCAGGCTGTGCCATAGCTGTGCGTTCCCTCCGGTGAGGAGCGCCCCCGTCCGCTGCGGACGGGCGGGGGCGCACTCATCCCGCGTCAGAGGTTGGTCATGTCGACCGGGATCTGGGGCTCTACGCCGTCCCGCAGGATCGTGGCCTCGATGAGGCCGTAGGGACGGTCGGCCGCGAAGTACACCTCGTTGTCGTTCTTCAGGCCGAACGGCTCGAGGTCGACGAGGAAGTGGTGCTTGTTCGGGAGCGAGAAGCGGACCTCGTCGATCTCCGAACGGGCGTTGATGATGCGCGAACCCATCTGGTACAGGGTCTGCTGCAGCGACAGGGAGTAGGTCTCGGCGAAGGCCTGCAGCATGTGCTTCTTGACCTGCTCGTAGGACTTCTCCCAGTTGGGCATGCGCTGCTCGTCGTCGGTCCAGTTGAACCGCCAGCGGCCCGACACCTGGGTGGCCAGGATGCGGTCGTACGCCTCCTGGAGCGTCGTGTACTTGTCCTTGACGTAGCCCCAGAACTCCGAGTTGGTGGAGTTCATGACGACGAGGTCCTTGAGGCCGGAGATGACCTCCCACTTCTCACCGTCGTACGTGATCTGGCTGACGCGGGTCTCCTGGCCCTTGCGGACGAAGGAGTGCTTGACCTCGTCGGAGCCGATGAACTTCGAGTTGGCGTCGGAGGTCTCGATGCGGTCCCAGGCGTACTCCTCGATCCGGATGCGCGCCTGCTTGATCGGCTCCTGGGACGTCACGAAGTGCCGGGCGAGGTGGATGCCGAACTGCTCGGCGGACTCGATGCCGTACTCCTTGGCGAACGCGTACACCGTGTTCTTGGTGGTGTCGGTCGGCAGGACGTTGGCGTTCGAGCCGGAGAGGTGCACGTCCTCCATGTCGCCGGAGAGGGCGACGGAGACGTTCAGGTCCTTGATGTGGTGGGTGTCGCCGTCCCGCGTGATCTTGACGACGCGGTTCTCTGCTTTGCCGTACTGGTTCTGGCCGAGAATCGTGGGCATGTCTGCTAGCTCCCTCGGTAAACGGAGTAGCCGAACGGGTTGAGCAGCAGCGGTACGTGGTAGTGCTCGCCCGGCTTGACGGCGAACGTGATCGCCACCTCCGGGAAGAACGCACCGCTGTCCCGATTCGCGGGGGCGTCCTGCTGCGCCTCGGCTTGCTGGTTCTGCTGGGTCAGGAAGTACGCCTCGGTCTCGAAGTCGAGACGCACGTGGGTGGTGCCCTCCGGCAGGGCCGGGAGGTCCTTGCAACGCCCGTCGGCATCGGTCTTGGAGCCGCCGAGCGCGACGAACTCAGCGTTTCCGCCGCTGCGGGCGGAGAGCTGGATCGCGACGCCCTCTGCGGGGCGGCCCTTGCTGGTGTCCAGGATGTGCGTGGACACCGATGCCGTGGTGGCGGTGCTCATGCCTTGGTTCCTTCCTCTGCGGTTTCCGCCGGCTCCTCGACGAGCCGGGTGAGCCGAATGCGGTTGATCTTGCCCAGTTCGCGGCGGACGATCTCGCGCTCCTGCTCGGGCCCGTTCTCGATCCGGGTCCTGATCTGGTCGAGCATGAACTCGGCCGTGGCGCCGGTGGCGCAGATGAGGAAGACGTGTCCGAACTTCTCCTGGTAGGCCAGGTTCAGTTCGAGCAGTTCGGCCTTGAGCTCCTCGGAGGCCCCGGCCATGCCCCGCTGTTCACGGGCGGAGGTCGGGTCTCCCGGCTTCGGGCGGCCGATCGGCGGGTGCCCCGCCATGGCCTCCTCCAGGTCCGCGGTGGTCAGCTCGGCCATGGCGGCGTCGCTCGCGGTCAGGAGAAGGTCGGCCGTTGCGTACGGGCGCTGGGCGCTGATCTTGCTGCCCCAGGCCGAACTGGTGCACACCTCGTGGAGTTCCGCGGTGGCCGCAGCTTCCTCGAGGGAGTTGAACCGGGAGAGTCCCGGCGTGGTGCTCGAAGTCACGGGATTGCCTTCCGTGGCTGTGCTGGACGGGCTGCGAATAGCTAAGACCCTCAACAACACCGCGTCAACACTTTGTTGAAATATCTTGAACAAAGAAGCCGCCGCCCGGGCTCCGGGCGACGGCTTGTCCACTGCGCGTGACGAGGCGCTTGACCTCCCGCTAGTCGGTTTTGGCGGCGTTTTCCCTGTTCAGGTAGTTGTAGACGGTGAACCGGGAGACGCCGAGCGCGCCCGCCACGGTCTCCACGCCGTGCCGCACGGAGAACGCTCCGCGCCCTTCCAGTATCCGCACGACCTCCTGCTTCGACTTGCGGTCGAGCTCCGCGAGCGGCTGCCCGTAACGGCGCTCCAGGGCGGCCAGGATGTGGTCGAGGGAGTCGGCGAGCTGCGGCAGCCGTACGGCCAGCAGGTCCTCGCCCTCCCAGGCCAGCACGACGTCATCCGCGCCGGCCTCGTCGGGCCGGAGCAGCTCACCGCCCATGGCGTCCACCAGCGGCTTGACCGCGGTGACGAACGGGTGGTCTCGAGGCTCGGTCACCGCTCGCCCTCCCCGATCACGTTGACCTGCAGCGAGACGCGGGTGGCGCCGGCCGCGAGGGACCTGCGCAGCAGCGCGTCCACCGCGGTCAGGACCGCGTCGGCGCCGCCTTCCGCGGTGTTGCCGAAGGGGCCCACGTCGACGGCGTCGAGCTCGGCCGCCTGGATGACGTCCCGCGCCACCACCGCGTGTTCCGGGGCTTCGTCGAGGTCGAAGGGCTCGGTCGTGAACTCCACTCTCAATCGCACCCCGTCAACCTACTGCGCGCCCGCGGTTTTCCGCAGTCCCCCTCCCCACCCCCTCCCCAAGGCGGATACCGGGCGGTAATGTCGCGTACCCGCGAGGACGGGGCCGACGAGCGAAGACCCGAACCCGCTGGTGAGCACGGAGGAGCCTGTGGCGACGGAGAAGCACCCGGTGCGGCGGCCGCACCGCACTGGCCCCGGCCCCGACGGCCCCGACGGCCTCGATCCGGCCGGGCCCGGTGAGGCGGTGGACGCCGCGCGGTGGCATCGGGCGTGGAGCCACCGGGAGCAGCTGCTGCGGGTGGCGCGCCGCCGGTCGATGAGCGCCGAGGACGCGGAGGACGCCGTCCACGAGGCGATGGTCCGCGCGATGGAGCACCCCCACCTCGACGACGACCGCCTGGGCGCCTGGCTGACGACGGTCACGATCCGGCTGTGCGTCGACCGGTACCGGCAGGTCAGTCGCGAGGCGGAGGTACGTACGAGCCCTCGGCTGACGCTGCCCGCCGCGGTGCCGGTGGAGGACTCCGTGTGCGACCGGGCCGAGGCGCGCTGGCTGGCCGCACGCAGCGGAGAGCTGCCCGCACGGCAGGCCGAGGCGCTCTGGCTGAAGTCGGAGGACCTGGACGTCGCGCAGGTCGCGAAGAAGATGGGCCTGAGCTACCGGACCGTCGAATCGCTCCTGGCCAGGGCCCGCCGTACGCTGCGCAGCGCGCTCGCCGGGACGCTGGGGCTGCTGCTCTGGCTGCTCGGCCGAGGGCGGCCGTCGACCGGCGGGAAGGTGCAGGCGGCGGCGGTCACGGCCACGGCGGTGACACTGGCCGTGGCGGGGTTCGTGCTGCCGCACGTGGACGGCGGGCCGCGGCCCGCGCCGCCGGCGGCCGGTGACACGGCGTCCTCCGGGGCGGTCGCGGAGGGGCGCGGCTCGCAGAGCCCCGGGCCGCGGCGGTCAGGGGCCCGCCCCGCTCCCTCCCCGAGCGGTGCGCCCAGCCCTGCGGGCGGGACCCCGCTCCCGGTGGTCTCGGCTCTCCCGGCGGTGGACCTGCCGGAGGTGTCGCTGCGCGAGCTGGACGGGTTGCCGCGCCAGGGCCTCCCGAGCCTCCCGGTGAGCCTTCCCCCGACGCCGACGCTCCCCACGCCGGACGTCCCGACCCCCACGGGAACCCCCCGGGCCCCGAAGCCCCCGGCCCCCGAACTCGACCTTCCGACAGACGAGTTGCTGCCGACCCCCTAGCGCGGGGTTCTTCTCTCCCACCCCGCCCCTTCCCGAAAGTCCTCAGCGGACAGCACCGGGGCTCCGCCCCGGCCCCCGGGGCCGTCTTTCGTCTGCGGCGCCGCTGTGGTCGCTCGCGCAGTTCCCCGCGCCCCTTCCAGGGGCCCTGCCTGCCCCGGCTCCCCTCGCCCTCAGCCACGACGAAAGCCGCACACGAGCTCGCACCGCCGGCGGCTTTCGGGAAGGGGCGGGGTGGGGAACTGATCGAGCCCGTCCGGCGATTGAGGACGAGCGCGGAGCGCGACGAGGTGACGTGGCGGCCCCCGCTGTCGTTCGGGGCGGCCCGCGCTCAGCCCCGTAGAAGAAATTTTCCCCTCCCCGCGACGGACCCCGCACCCCCCGCCGTAGAGCAGATGTAAGGGCCCGCTCACGGCTGGAGGGTGAACCGGATGGGTGTCGAGATCTGCGTGGAAGGGCTGACCAAGTCCTTCGGCGATCAGGTCATCTGGCAGGACGTCTCCCTGACCCTGCCCGCCGGCGAGGTGTCCGTGCTGCTCGGCCCCTCGGGCACGGGCAAGTCGGTGTTCCTGAAGTCCCTCGTCGGGCTGCTCCGGCCCGAGCGCGGGTCGATCCGCGTCGCGGGCACGGACATCACGAAGCTGCGCGAGCACCAGCTGTACGAGGTGCGGAAGTTGTTCGGCGTGCTGTTCCAGGACGGCGCGTTGTTCGGCTCGATGAACCTGTACGACAACATCGCCTTCCCGTTGCGCGAGCACACCCGTAAGTCGGAGAGCGAGATCAAGCGGGTCGTGCTGGAGAAGATGGAGATGGTGGGCCTCATCGGGGCGGAGGAGAAGCTGCCCGGTGAGATATCCGGTGGCATGCGCAAACGTGCCGGCCTCGCCCGGGCACTCGTCCTCGACCCGGAGATCATTCTGTTCGACGAGCCGGACTCGGGCCTCGACCCGGTGCGCGTCGCCTATCTCAACCAGTTGATCGTCGACCTCAACGCGCAGATCGACGCGACGTTCCTGATCGTCACGCACGACATCGCCTCGGCCCGGCAGGTCCCGGACAACATCGGGCTTCTCTTCCGCCGCGAGCTGGTGATGTTCGGCCCGCGCGAGAAGCTGCTGACCAGCCGGGAGCCGGTCGTACGGCAGTTCCTGAACGGGCGGATGCAGGGGCCGATCGGGATGGCCGAGGAGAAGGACGCGGCCACCATGGCGCGGGAGGCCGTGCACTTCGGCGACGGGGACCGGAAGGATCAGCCCGGCGCCCTCGACATGACGCCGCGGCTGTTGCCCGGCCCCGGTATCGAGCGCCCGCCCCGCTGGCAGGCGATCGCCGAGAAGGAGGCCGCACGGGAGGGGACCCGTACATGAAACCCCTCAACGCCCTGCGCCACTCCGGCGACCTCTTCGCCATGAGCCTCGACGTGCTGCGCACGCTGCCCCGACGGCCGTTCCAGGTACGGGAGTTCGTGCAGCAGTCCTGGTTCATCGCGAGTGTGACCATCCTGCCGACGGCGCTCGTCTCCATCCCGTTCGGCGCGGTCATCGCCCTGCAGATCGGCGGTCTGACCCGGCAGTTGGGCGCACAGTCGTTCTCCGGCGCCGCGTCCGTGCTCGCCGTGCTGCGCGAGGCCTCGCCGATCGTGACGGCGCTGCTCATCGCGGGTGCGGGCGGCACGGCGATCTGCGCGGACCTGGGCGCCCGGAAGATCCGGGACGAGATCGACGCCATGCAGGTGCTCGGCATCGACCCGATCCACCGGCTCGTGGTGCCGCGGGTGCTCGCGTCGATGGTGGTGGCGGTGCTGCTCAACGGGCTCGTGTCGGTGGTGGGGGTGGCCGGCGGCTACTTCTTCAACGTGGTGCTGCAGAACGGCACTCCGGGCGCCTACCTCGCCTCGTTCACGACCCTCGCCCAGCTGTCCGACCTGTGGGCGGCCGAGCTGAAGGCGCTGGTGTTCGGGGCGATCGCCGCGCTCGTCGCCTCGTACAAGGGGCTGACCGCGAAGGGCGGGCCCAAGGGGGTCGGGGACGCGGTGAACCAGTCCGTGGTGATCACCTTCATGTTGCTGTTCGTCACGAACTTCGTGATGACCGCCGTGTACTTCCAGATCGTTCCGCAGAGGGGGTAGCGGGAGATGCGCAGTCCGCTGGACCGGCCGTTGCGCTCCCTGGAGGAGCTGGGCAGTCAACTCGCGTTCTACGGCCGCTCGTTGGCGTGGACGGGCCGTACCCTGCGCCGCTACCGGAAGGAGATCCTGCGGCTGCTCGCCGAGGTCAGCTTCGGCCGGGGCGCGCTCGCGGTGATCGGCGGGACCGTCGGCGTGATCGCGTTCCTGTCGTTCTTCACCGGCACCGAGGTGGGGCTGCAGGGGTACGCGGCGCTCAACCAGCTCGGCACGTCCAACTTCGTGGCGTTCCTGTCGGCGTACTTCAACACCCGGGAGATCGCGCCCCTGGTGGCGGGGCTCGCGCTGTCCGCGACGGTCGGCGCCGGGTTCACCGCACAGCTCGGCGCGATGCGGATCAGCGAGGAGACGGACGCGCTGGAAGTGATGGGCGTGCCGTCGCTGCCGTTCCTGGTGACGACCCGGATGATCGCCGGGTTCGTGGCCGTGATCCCGCTGTACGTGATCGGCCTGCTGTCCTCGTACTTCGCGGCGCGCACCATCACGACCGGCTACTACGGGCAGTCGGCGGGCACGTACGACCACTACTTCCAGCAGTATCTGCCGCCCGTGGACGTGCTCTGGTCCTTCGGCAAGGTGATCGTCTTCGCCGTCGTGATCATCCTGGTGCACTGCTACTACGGCTACTACGCGAGCGGCGGCCCGGCCGGTGTGGGCGTCGCGGTGGGCCGGGCGGTGCGCACCTCGATCGTCGCGATCAACGTCCTGGACTTCTTCCTCAGCCTCGCGATCTGGGGCGCCGTCACGACCGTACGAATAGCGGGGTAGGTGCCATGAGAACAGCGATCGCGGGTGTCTCCCGCGCCGCCCGGCTGCGGCTGTACGGCGTGGTGTTCCTCGCCGTGCTCGGCCTGCTGCTCGGGCTCTCGGTGGCCGCGTACCAGCAGGCGTTCACCCCCGTCGTACGGATCACCCTGGAGGCCGACGAGCTGGGCAACCAGTTGGAGCCGCGGGCCGACGTGAAGCTGCGCGGGCTGCTCGTCGGGGAGGTGCGGGAGGTCAGCGCCGACGGGTCGAAGGCGACGCTCGGGCTCGCCCTGAAGCCGGAGCACGTGGCGCGCATCCCGGCCGGCGTGCACGCGCGGCTGCTGCCGAAGACGCTGTTCGGCGAGAAGTACGTGGAGCTGGTCGCCCCGCGCACCTCGTCGGGGCGGTCGATCCGCGCGGGCGACGTCATCACCCAGGACCGCACGACCGTCGGCATCGAGGTGCAGCAACTCCTCAACGACCTGCTGCCGTTGCTGCGTACCGTCAAGCCCGGCGAGGTCAACGCGACCCTGAACGCCTTCGCGACCGCGCTCGACGGGCGCGGGGAGCGGATCGGCGACAACCTGACGCGCGTCGAGAAGTACCTGCGCCGCCTCAACCCGCGGCTGCCGTCCCTGAAGGAGGACATCGCGCGGTTCGCCGACGTGTCCGAGGTGTACGCGGACGCGGCGCCCGATCTGCTGCGGATCCTGGAGAACTCGGTGACGACCAGCCGCACGATCGTGGAGAAGCAGGACCAGCTGGCCGCCGCGCTCACCGGCACGGCCCGCGCGGCCGGCACCGGCGAGGAGTTCCTCGACGCGAACGGCGACCGCCTGATCACCCTCGGCCGCGTGTCCCGGCCGACGCTCGCCCTGTTCGACCGCTACGCGCCGCAGTACCCGTGCCTCCTGGAGGGCCTGGTGCGGCAGGACAGAGCCTCCGACCCGACCTACCGAGGCGGCAAGATGCACATCACCCTGGAGTTCGTCCACCCGCAGGACGCGTACGAGCCGGGCGACGAGCCGCAGTACGGGGAGCGGCACGGGCCCGACTGCCGTGGCCTGCCGCACCCGCGGATCCCGGCACCGCACGACGACCTCAAGGACGGCACGGAGGGCAGCGGCACGGGTGCGCGGCCCTCGGCGCCGGACGTGTCCGGCACCAAGTCCGAGCAGCGGGCGGTGGGTTCGCTGGTCGCGCCGGTCCTCGGCACGTCCCCGGACCGGGTGCCCGCGGTGGCGACGCTGCTGTTCGGGCCGATGGCGCGCGGGACGGCGGTGAGCGTCGCATGAAGGTCGGGAAGGCCACCGAGGTGGCGGCGCCGCTGGTGAAGTTCCTGCTGTTCGCGGTGGTGACGGTGATCGCGACGGCGCTGCTCGCGGCGACCATCGTGCATGTCGACTTCCGCCCCGAGCACACGTACCGGGCGGTGTTCAGCGATGTGACGAGCCTGGAGGAGGGCGACGACATCCGGGTCGCCGGGGTGCGGGTCGGTGAGGTCGAGGAGATCCGGATCAAGGACCGCACCAAGGCCGAGGTGTCCTTCACGGTCACCGAGGAGCGGCCGCTGTTCACCAGCACCCGCGCCGTGATCCGGTACCGCAGCCTCGTCGGCCAGCGCTACATCGCCCTGACCGAGGGCGCGGGCGGGACCACCCCGCTGCGGCCCGGCGGGCGGATCCCGCTGTCCCGTACGCAGCCGGCGCTCGACCTGAACGCGCTGCTCGCGGGGTTCAAGCCGCTGTTCGCCGCGCTGTCCCCGAAGGACATGAACCAGCTGGCGACCGAGATCATCAGGACGCTGCAGGGCGAGGGCGGCACCGTCGACAGCCTGCTCGCCCACACCGCGTCGCTGACCAGCACGCTCGCCGACCGGGACCGGCTGATCGGCTCCGTGATCGACAACCTCAACGAGGTGCTCGGCACGCTCGACAAGCGGGGCGCCCGGTTCTCCTCGCTGCTCGGGCAGTTGCAGCGGCTGGTGTCGGGGCTCGCGAAGGACCGCAAGCCGATCGGCGAGTCCCTGGTGAACATCGGCGACCTCACCGAGGCCACCTCGGGCCTGATCCACGAGGCGCGGCCGCCGCTGCGGGACGACCTGGCGGAGCTGACCGAGCTGACCGGAACGCTGAACAAGAACGAGAAGACCGTGGAGGGCGTCCTGCAGCGGCTGCCGAACAAGCTCAACAAGCTGACCAGGACGGCGAGTTACGGCTCCTGGTTCAACTTCTACCTCTGCGACTTCGACGGCCGCGTCGTGCTGCCGACGAGCAAGGGCAAGCCCGGGAAGGTGCTGACTCCCGAGCTGCACGTGGCGCGGGCGAGGTGCGGCGGATGAGCCCGCGGATACGGATACGCCTGCCCCGGATACGCCTCCCCTGGCGGACGACGCCGTTCCGGGAGCGCAACCCCGTGACGGTCGGCGTCGTCGGCCTCACCACGCTCGGCCTGCTCACCGCCGCCGCGTTCAACGCGGACGACCTGCCGCTGATCGGCGCGGGCGACACGTACAGCGCGGCGTTCTCCGAGGCCGGCGGGCTCAAGCCGGGCGACGAGGTGCGGATCGCCGGCGTGAAGGTCGGCAAGGTCGACGAGGTGGACCTCGACGGCGACCACGTGAAGGTCACGTTCCGGATCAAGGGCGACCCGGCGTTCGGCACGCGGACCGGCGCCTCGATCCGGATCAAGACCATCCTGGGCGCCAAATACCTGTCCCTGGAGCCGGACGGGCCGGGCCAGTTGGCTGCGGGCAGCGAGATCCCGCTGGGCCGCACGACGCCCGCGTACGACGTGGTGACGGCGTTCAGCGATCTGACGACCACGACGGAGAAGGTCGACACGGCGCGGCTCGCCAAGGCCATGGACACGATCTCGGCGACCTTCGAGGACTCCCCCGCCGAGGTGAAGGCGTCCATCAAGGGCCTGTCCAGGATCTCCCGCACGGTCGCCTCGCGCGACGCGCAGCTGCGGGAACTCCTCGACCACGCCAACGGCGTCACCGACGTACTCGCCGACCGCTCCGACGAGTTCGGCACCCTCGTGAAGGACGCCGACAAGCTGCTCACCGAGATCGCCAAGCGGCGGGCCGCGATCCACGAGCTCCTGAAGAGCTCGGCCACGCTCGGCATCGAGCTGTCCGCGCTCGTGAAGGAGAACCGCGAGCAGATCGGTCCCGCCCTGAAGGGCCTCGACCGGGTCGTGTCGATGCTCGAACGCAACTACTCCAGCCTGGAGCGCAGCGTCCAGCTCCTCGCGCCGTTCGTGCGCCTGTTCAGCAACACCCTCGGCAACGGCCGCTGGTTCGACAGCTACATCCAGAACCTGGTCGCCACCCCGGTGGTCCCGCGCAAGGGAGACTCCCGATGACCAAGCCCTCATGGGCGACCCGGCACGCGCGCCTGCTGAAGCGCACCGCGCTGCTCGCCGCCCTCGCCCTCGTCGCCACGCTCACCGTGGCCCTGTGGCCGAAACCCGAGCCGATGCGCGTCACCGCGTACTTCCCGCGCACCGTCGGCATCCACCCGGGCTCGGACGTACGGGTCCTGGGGGTACGGATCGGCGAGGTCCTGGAGATCGAACCGGAAGGCGAGCGGGTGCGGGTCGTCCTCACCTACGACGCCGAGCGCAAGGTGCCCGCGGACGCGAAGGCCGCGATCATCAACTCCTCGGTGGTGAGCGACCGTTACGTGCAGCTGCTGCCCGTCTACCGCAAGGGCCCGGCGCTGCGCAGCGGCGACGTCATCCCGCAGAGCCGCACCGCCGTGCCGGTCGAGCTGGACCGGGTCTTCGACTCGCTGCACACCACGGCGGAGGCGCTCGGCCCGCGCGGCGCCAACAAGGAGGGCTCGCTCGCCCGGCTGCTCGGCGTGAGCGCGGACAACCTCGAAGGGCAGGGCGGGAACCTGCACACCACGGTCGAGGACCTGTCGAAGGCCGTCGGCACGCTGTCGGACGGGCGCGGCGACCTGTTCGGCACCGTACGGAATCTGCAGGTGTTCACGGCCGTGCTCGCCAAGGACGACAAGAGCGTCAGGTCGTTCAACACCAGCCTGCGCAAGGTCGCCGACCAGCTCGCCGGGGAACGCAAGGACCTCGCGGCGGCCCTCCGGCACCTGGGTGTGGCGCTCGCCGACGTCACCGAGTTCGTACGCGACAACAAGAAGGCGCTGACCGAGGACGTGCGGGGCCTCAGCAAGGTCACCAAGGTGCTCGTCACGCAGCAGAACGCGCTCGCCGAGATCCTCGACACCGCGCCGACCGGCCTGGGCAACCTGCAGAACGCGTACAACAGCAGCTCCGGCACCCTCGACACCCGCAACAACGCCTCCGAGACCGCCCAGGACCCGGCCGGGCTGCTCTGCTCGCTGCTCGGCACGACCGGAGAACGGCGGGACGCGGAGTGCAAGGACCTGAGGAAACTGTTCGAAGCGCTGCCCAAGCTGCCGCAGGGGCACGGGAGTTCGAGTCAGGTGTCGCCCGACAAGACCCTCGGCGGAATCCTGGAGGCGGCGTGAACACCTTGCTGCGCAGAAGCGGCGCGGCCACCTGGGTCGCGCTCGGCTCGCTGTTCCTCGCGGGCTGCGACTTCCACGGCCTGTACGACGTGGACCTGCCGGGCGGCGCCGCCGACGACGCGGACGCCTACCGGGTCACCGTCGACTTCCGGGACGTCCTCGACCTGGTGCCGCAGTCCGCGGTGAAGGTCGACAACGTGACGGTCGGCGCGGTCGAGAAGGTCGAGCTGAAGGGCTGGCACGCGCGGGTACGCCTGCGCGTGGACCGGAAGGTGAAGCTGCCGGGCAACGCGGTGGCCGATCTGCGGCAGACCAGCATGCTCGGCGAGAAGTACGTGGCGCTCTCCCCGCCGCCGCAGGGCGAACCGGTGGGCCGGCTGCGCGACGGGGCCCGTATCCCGCTGTCGCGCAGCGGCCGCAACCCGGAGATCGAGGAGGTGCTCTCGGCGCTGTCGGCGCTGCTCAACGGCGGTGGCGTGGCCCAGTTGAAGACCATCACGGTGGAGCTCAACAAGGCCCTGGAGGGCCGCGAGAACCGGCTGAAGTCGCTGCTGAAGGAGCTGGACACGTTCATCGGCGGCCTCGACGAGCAGCGCGCCGACATCGTGCGGGCCCTGAAGGGCGTCGACCGGCTCGCGAAGCGGCTGCGGGACGAGAAGCGCACGGTCGGCCGGGCCGTCGACACCCTGCCCGGCGCCCTCGACGTGCTCGCCGACCAGCGCGAGGACCTGACGAAGATGCTCACGTCCCTCTCGAAGCTCGGCAAGACCGGCACGAAGGTCGTGAACGCGTCACGGGCGGACGTCGTCGCCAACCTCAACCATCTGCGGCCGATCCTGGAGCAGTTGAACAAGGCGGGCGACAACCTGCCCAACTCCCTGGAGCTGCTGACCACTTACCCGTTCCCGCGCAGCGCGACGAACGCCATCAAGGGCGACTACGTCAACCTCAAGATCACCGCCGACCTGGACCTGGCGAGCATCTACGGCAACCTCGCGGACGACCCGAAGAAGCCCGGCAAGCCCGGCGGCCCCGACACCCCGGACCTGCCGAAGCCGCCCGAACTCCCCGACGTACCGGACCTGCCGGGCGCCCCGGACGTGCCGAAGCCGCCGGACCTTCCGGACGCCCCGGACCTGCCGGACGGCGGAGACGGCGACGGAGGCGGCGGGGGGCTGTGTCCGCCGGTGTGCACGGGCGTCAGCCACACCGCGTACGGGCCGTACGGCTACGGGGACCGGTCCGGGCTGCCGCCCGGGGTCGATCCCGCGCTCGCCGAACTCCTGCTGAAGGGGCTGTTCTAGTGCTCACCCGCATGGTCAAGGTCCAGCTGCTCGCCTTCGCCACGGTCACGGCCGTCGGGTGCAGCTATGTCGGCGCCACGTACACGGGCATCGGCGACGCGCTCTTCGACGACCGGTACTCGGTGCGCGCCGACTTCGCCGAGTCCGGCGGCATCTTCGAGGGCGCCGAGGTCACGTACCGCGGCGTGCCCGTGGGCCGGGTCGGGGAGCTGCGGCTCGGCGGGACGGACGGGGTGTCGGTCGAGCTGGACATCGAGGACGAGGCGCGCATCCCTGCCGACACGCTCGCGGTGGTGGGCAACCGCTCCGCGGTCGGCGAGCAGTACGTCGACCTGCAGCCGCGCAGCGAGGGCGGGCCGGTGCTGCGGGACGGCTCGGCCATCGCCCGCGAGGACACCCGCGTGCCGCTCGCCACCACCGACCTGGTGCTCAGCCTCGACCGGCTCGTCAACTCGGTCGGCAAACGGGACCTGAAGGTCACCGTCGACGAGCTGGGCAAGGCCTTCGCGGGCACCGGGCCGCACCTCGGGCGCCTGGTGGACGACGGGAACGACCTCGTCGAGTCGGCGTCCGCCGCGCTGCCGGAGACGGTCGCGCTGATCGAGGACTCGCGGACGGTTCTGAAGACCCAGTCCGACCAGGGCTCGGCGATCAAGTCGTTCTCCGGCGACCTGGCCGCGCTGACCGACGAGTTGAAGGCCCGAGACGGCGACCTGCGGCGACTGATCGGCAACGGCGCGCCCGCCGCGCACGAGCTGGACGCCCTGCTCAAGGCGAACCGCACCCAACTCCCGGTGCTGATCGGCAACTTGATCAGCGGCGGCCAGGTGACCGTGGCCCGGCTGCCCGGCGTGGAGCAGGCCCTCGTGACGTTCCCGCTGACCGTCGCCGGGAGCTACACCGTCGTGCCCGGCGACGGCACCACCCACTTCGGCCTGGTCGCCGGGAAGGACGACCCGGCGCCGTGCCGCAGCGGCTACGGCACCCAGCGGCGCGACCCCGCCGACACCTCCGAGCGCCCCGCCGACACCGGTGCGCGGTGCACGGAGCCGCGCGGCAGCGGCACGTCGGTGCGCGGCGCGCAGAACGCGCCCGGCGGCTCGTCCCGTACGGCGGGCGGGGGCGGCGCGGACCGGGCGGCGCACGTCTCCCCGTACGACCCGGACACCGGCGCCTTCACGGGGCCGGACGGAAGGCCTGTCGAGATCGGCTCGACGGGCGGTGAACAGAACGCGTTCGGAAAGGACTCGTGGCAATGGCTGCTCGTAGGACCGATGGCATGAGCGGGGGCGGGGGTCTCCGCGCCTTCGCAGGGGTGCGGGCGCTGCGCGGGCTCGGCGCCCGGCTCGCGCGGGCGGCCCGTTCCTCCCGCGTCCCGGCGTACTCCCTCGCGGTGTCCACCGTCGTCGTGTCGGCGCTCGCGGTCTGGCTCGGGCTGCAGGTGTACGAGCAGCACGAGGCGGAGCAGCGGCGGCAGGACATCCTGGCCGCGGCCCGGCAGTCCGCCGTCAACTTCACCTCGCTCGACCACCGGCACTACGAGCGGGACAGCAAGAACGTCCTCAGGAACGCGACCGGCGAGTTCAAGAAGCAGTTCGCCGCCCAGACCGCGCAGTTGACGGAGCTGGTCGAGAAGAACAAGTCGGTGTCGAAGGGCCAGGTGCTGGAAGCGGGCATCACGAAGTCCGACGAGCGCACGGCCCGCGTCCTCGTCGTCGCCGACAGCAAGGTCACCAACACCGCCGCCCCCGAGGGCCAGGCCCGCACGTACCGCCTGCAGTTGGACCTCCGTCTGGAGGGCGGCCGCTGGCTGACGTCGGGGGTGGAGTTCGTGGGCTGAGCGCGCTCCGCCCCCCCTTTCCTGGTACGTCCCGCAAGACCCGCAAGTCCCGTTTAAGGAGAGACACCGTGGCGAACTCCAGCACCCGTGGCCGCGGCACCGGACCCGGCTCCCCCGGCCGCCGCACCCTGAACGCGGCGGCACGCGCCGCGGCCAAGCGGTCCGGCGGCGCCCGCCCGCAGACCGGCGACCCGCTGGCCGGCGTACCGGACGACCTCGTCAACGACCGGACGGGGCTGCCGGAGGTCGAGAAGGTCGTCGGCAAGGTCCTCAGCACGGCGCCGGGTGCGGGCCCGGAGGCGGAGGAGTCGCGCGACGAGCCGGCGGACGACTCCGACTCCGAGCCGGAGCCCGCCCCCGAGCCCGACCCTGATCCGGAGCCGGAGCAGGCTGCTTCGGCACCCGACCCGGCACCCGACCCGGCGCCCGATCCCTCCCCCGGCCCCGCACCCCGGACCGGCGCCCGTCGTGCCCGTCTCACCGCCGCCCTCGCCGTCCTGACCGTGGCCGCCCTCGTCGCGGCCGTTCTGCTCGGCGTGGAGTACCGGGAGGGCCGCCGGGTCGCCGAGGCGCGTACGGCCGCCCTGGAGGCCGCGCGTACGGCCGCCCCGCTGGTCCTCTCGTACGACCACCGGCGCCTCGACAAGGACTTCGCTGCGGCGCGCGAGCATCTGACCGGGAAGTTCCGGGAGGAGTACGGGCGGACCACGAAGAAGGTCGTCGCGCCCACGGCCGCGAAGTACAAGGGCGTCGTGAAGGCCTCCGTGGTCGCGCCGCCGGACGGGGGCGCGCCCGCGGCGTCGGTGGTGTCGGCGACGCCGGACCGGGCGGTCGTGCTGCTCTTCGTCAACCAGGTCACGCGCAGCACGCGCGTCTCCGACTCCCGGGTCGACCTGAGCCGGGTGCGGATGACGCTGACGCGGACGGCCGACGGGTGGAAGGTGAGCGCCGTCGACGCGCTGTAGCCGCCGTCTCCCGCCCCTCTCGGAGCGCCTCCCCCGGCCGGGGAGGCGCTCTTTTCATGGCTCTTCACGGCCTCTTCATGGGCATTTTTCGGGTGGTCTTGCGGCCGCTCTTGACAGCCCTCCCCACCTGCAGGCAATCTTTCCATCAAGTAGAAAGTAACTTCCGCAATACGGAAGGAGCGCCGACCCCCTCATGGGCTACACGGACCAGCGCTTCAATGTGAACCTCTCGATCCTCTTCACCGAGCTCCCGCTCCTGGAGCGCCCCGCGGCCGCCGCTGCGGCGGGCTTCACCGCGGTCGAGCTGTGGTGGCCCTGGGTCGACTCCCCCACGCCCGAGCAGGCCGAGCTCGACGCCCTGAAGAAGGCGATCGAAGACGCCGGCGTGCAGCTCACGGGCCTGAACTTCTACGCCGGCCAGCTGCCGGGCCCGGACCGCGGTGCGCTGTCCGTCCCCGGCGAGGAGTCGGAGAAGTTCCGCGCCAACCTGAAGGTGGCGGCGGACTTCGCGCAGTCCCTCGGCTGCAAGGCGCTCAACGCCCTGTACGGCAACCGCGTCGACGGCGTGGACCCGGCCGTGCAGGACGAACTCGCCCTGGAGAACCTGAAGCTGGCCGCCGCCGAGGCGGACCGGATCGGCGCGATCCTGCTGATCGAGGCGCTGAACGCGCCCGAGTCGCCGAAGTGCCCGATCGTGAGCGCCCCCAAGGCGATCGAGATCGTGGACGCGGTCAACGCCGCCACCGGCCTGGGCAACGCCAAGTTCCTCATGGACCTGTACCACCTGTCCATGAACGGCGAGGACCTCGACGAGATCATCGCGAAGTACACCGAGAAGACCGGCCACGTGCAGATCGCCGACAACCCGGGCCGCGGCGCTCCGGGCACCGGCGACCTGCCCCTGGAGGCCCTGCTCGACCAGCTGAAGCAGGCCGGTTACGAGGGCTACGTCGGCCTGGAGTACAAGCCCGGCGACAAGCCGAGCGCCGAGGCGTTCGACTGGCTGCCGGCCGAGGCCCGCGCCGCCCGCTGAGCCCCGCCGCGCCCCTCGGGCGCAGGCGCACCAGAGTTGCCGCCCGACTGTGCGGCGGGCGGCAACTCACCCCCGTATCAAGCGTTTTGAAAGAGGCACCCTCATGAGCAACCTTCCCAAGATTGCGTGGATCGGCCTCGGCATCATGGGCTCCCCCATGTCCGAGAACCTGATCAAGGCGGGCTACGACGTCACCGGCTTCACCCTGGAGCAGGACAAGCTCGACCGCCTCGCCGCCGCCGGCGGCACCGCGGCCGGCTCGATCGCCGAGGCCGTCAAGGACGCCGACGTCGTCATCACGATGGTGCCCGCCTCCCCGCAGGTCGAGGCCATCGCGTACGGCCCCGAGGGCATCCTGGAGAACGCCAAGGCGGGCGCGCTGATCATCGACATGTCGTCGATCACCCCGCAGACCTCCGTCGACCTGGCCGCCGCCGCCAAGGAGAAGGGCATCCGCGTCATCGACGCCCCGGTGTCCGGCGGCGAGGCCGGCGCCATCGAGGCCGTCCTGTCCATCATGGTCGGCGGCGAGCAGGCGGACTTCGAGACCGCCAAGCCGATCCTCGAGGCACTCGGCAAGACCATCGTGCTCTGCGGCCCGCACGGCTCCGGCCAGACGGTGAAGGCCGCCAACCAGCTGATCGTCGCCGTCAACATCCAGGCGTGCGCCGAGGCCGTGGTCTTCCTGGAGAAGTCCGGCGTGGACCTGAAGGCCGCGCTCGACGTCCTCAACGGCGGCCTGGCCGGCTCCACGGTCCTGACCCGCAAGAAGGACAACTTCCTGAACCGGGACTTCAAGCCGGGCTTCCGCATCGACCTGCACCACAAGGACATGGGCATCGTCACCGACGCCGCCCGCAACGTCGGCGCCGCCCTGCCGGTCGGCGGCGTGGTGGCCCAGCTGGTCGCCTCGCTGCGCGCCCAGGGCGACGGCGGCCTCGACCACTCCGCGCTGCTCCGCTCCGTGGAGCGCCTCTCGGGCCAGCAGGTCTGAGCCGGAGCCGGTCGTGCCGGCACCTCTGAGGTACCGGCCCCTCTGACGTCCGGGTGGCGCCCGCGCTGACACCTGTCCTGTCGCGCCCAGGCGCGGACGCCTCCCGGATCACTCCTGAGCAGGCCCTGGTCACTCGCGGCCGGGGCCCGCTCAGGCATGCCCGGAGCCTTCCGCGAACCCGCCGTCGAACCCGGCGTTCGCATTTTTTCAACAATCTGTTGACGTTCGGTTCGGGCCGAACCTACGCTCCACCACACAGCGGAAAAGTCTTTCCGCGGCATCCGCGGAATCTCTCCGCTCGGCGGAGTCACTCCGCTCAGCGAAGTCACTCCGTACAGCGGATCTCTCCGCCCAGCAGCTCCCGCACGGAAGGTCACCCGACAACATGCCGCAGCGCGTGCTTACCACCGAGTCCGGCGCCCCGGTCGCCGACAACCAGAACTCCGCCACCGCCGGCGTCGGCGGCCCCATCCTCCTGCAGGACCAGCACCTGCTCGAGAAGCTCGCCCGCTTCAACCGCGAGCGCATCCCGGAGCGCGTGGTGCACGCCCGTGGCTCGGGCGCCTACGGCTACTTCGAGGTGACCGACGACGTCACCGGCTTCACCTCGGCCAAGTTCCTCTCCGAGGTCGGCAAGAAGACCGAGCTGTTCCTCCGCTTCTCCACCGTGGCCGACAACCTCGGCGGCGCCGACGCCGTCCGTGACCCGCGCGGCTTCGCGGTGAAGTTCTACACGGAGGAGGGCAACTACGACCTCGTAGGCAACAACACGCCCGTCTTCTTCATCAAGGACCCCATCAAGTTCCCCGACTTCATCCACTCCCAGAAGCGTGACCCGTTCACGGGCAAGCAGGAGCCGGACAACGTCTGGGACTTCTGGGCGCACGCCCCCGAGGCCACGCACCAGATCACCTGGCTGATGGGCGACCGCGGCATCCCCGCCTCGTACCGCCACATGAACGGCTACGGCTCCCACACCTACCAGTGGACCAACGCCCAGGGCGAGGCCTTCTTCGTCAAGTACCACTTCAAGACGAACCAGGGCATCCGCTGCCTCTCCGCCGAGCAGGGCGCCGAGCTCGCCGGCAAGGACCCCAACTCGCACCAGACGGACCTGCTGCAGGCCATCGAGCGCGGCGTGAACCCGTCCTGGACGCTGTACGTGCAGGTCATGCCGGCCGCCGAGGCCGCGGACTACCGCTTCAACCCGTTCGACCTCACCAAGGTGTGGCCGCACAAGGACTACCCGCTGCAGCGCGTCGGCCGCCTGGTCCTCGACCGCAACCCGGACAACGTGTTCGCCGAGGTCGAGCAGGCCGCGTTCTCCCCGAACAACTTCGTGCCCGGCATCGGCCCGTCCCCGGACAAGATGCTGCAGGGCCGCCTGTTCGCCTACGCGGACGCGCACCGCTACCGCCTGGGCGTCAACCACACCCAGCTCGCCGTGAACGCCCCGCGCGCCACCGAGGCCAACAACTACGGCCGGGACGGCTTCATGGCCTCCAACTCCCAGGGCCGCGGCGCGAAGAACTACGAGCCCAACTCGTACGACGGCCCGGTCGAGACCGGCCAGCCGCTGTCGGCGCCGCTCGCCGTCAACGGCCACACGGGCACGCACGAGGCCCCGGCCCACACCAAGGACGACGACTTCTTCCAGGCCGGTGAGCTGTACCGGCTGATGTCCGAGGACGAGAAGAAGCGCCTCGTCGCCAACATCGCCGGCGGCCTGTCCCAGGTCACCCGCGACGACGTCATCGAGAAGAACCTGGCCCACTTCCACGCCGCCGACGCCGACTACGGCAAGCGCGTCGAGGAGGCCGTCCGCGCCCTGCGCGAGGACTGAGCGGCCGGGAGCAACTCCCAGTCTCCGTACGGTGTTTGACGGGAGGTCAGGCATCGTACGGGCATGCCCTAGCCAGGGACCCGGATGAGGGGTGGTCCAGGGCAGGGCGTCCGCTCCGGCGGACAGCTAAGGGCCGCGGCGGCGTGTGAGCCAGTGCGGTGGTGAAGGTGCCACGGGCCCTCCTCGACCTGAGGGGAGGGAGACCGGGCGCCGTCACACCCGCCGCGGTCCCAGCACACGGACTCCGTCCGGCGGCGCGAACGTTCCCTTCACGCCGGCCTTGCGCCGCCGGACGGCAACAACTTCACAGCCAGAGCGCCGAGTTCGCGGTACGGTCCCGCGAACTCGGCGCTCTTCCGCGTCCGCGGGGTGAAGGCACGAACCCCCGCACGCCCTGCGGGCCCGCGCCCCCTTCGGGGGGGCTGTACCCCCGGGGTCCCCGCTCCTCAAACGCCGAAGGGGCTTTCGGGGCCTTGTTCGTCTGCCCCGCCGTGGTGGGGCTGTGCCCACCCTCCCCCAAGCTCTCGGCTCCGCTCGAGCAGGGGGGACCCCCATCGCCCTGCGGAACGCCTGCCCACAGCCAGGTGGGGACATGCCCCTCGCCTGCCCACGGCGGGGTGGGGGCATCGCCCTCGTGTGCTCGCAGCGGGGTTGTAGGGGCGGGCCGGGGGAACGTGCCCCGACAGGGGCGCGGGGAACTGCGCGAGCGGCCACGACGGCGCCGCAGACGAACGACGACCGGATGGAGCCCGGCCGGCGTGCAGATCTTCTGGAGCGAGAAGGGGAACCCCACCGGCCCCGCGGACTTCGGCGCCGATCCGGCTCGCCGGGCGGAGTTCCAGCAGAAGGGCAAGGCGTTCTTCGGCGGCTGGCAGAGCAGCGCGGGGCAGCTTCTCGCCGCCGTGCAGCCGGTGTCCCGCTGGTGGTACGTGTGGAGCTTCCTGGCGCTCACCCCGCAGGGGCTGCGCGTGTACTACGCCCCCAGCCACCAGGTGCGTTCGAGCTCGCCGACGCCGACGGCTCCTGGGTGACGTTGCACGTGGCCGACCACGAGGAGTTCGCTCAGCAGGTTCCGGGCGTGCTGGAGCCGCAGGCGCCCGTCCCGTTCTGACCCCCGCCGCATCACAGCCCGCGCACGCCGAAGGGGCGGTCCACCCCCCTCCGGGTGGACCGCCCCTGGCGGCGAGCTACGAGCTCAGCTCTTGAGGGTCTTGATGGCCGTCGGCGCGTGCCACGGCTCCGTCGCGACCTCCTCGAACTCCGTGACGTCGCTGATGTCCGCCGTCTTGCTCATCGCGATGTTGGTGATGCGCTCCAGGATCGCCTCGACGACGACCGGGACGCGGTGCTCGGCGGCGAGCTTCTTGGCCTGCTCCAGGGCGTCGCCCAGCTCGTTCGGGTCGGTCACGCGGATCGCCTTGCAGCCGAGGCCCTCGGCGACCTTGACGTGGTCGACGCCGTACACGCCCAGCTCGGGGCTGTTCTGGTTCTCGAACTCCAGGTTGACCTGGAAGTTGATGTCCAGGCCGATCTGGGCCTGCCGGATGAGGCCGAGGTAGGCGTTGTTGACCAGGACGTGGACGTACGGGATGCGGTGCTGCGCGCCGACCGCCAGCTCCTCGATCATGAACTGGAAGTCGTAGTCGCCGGAGAGCGCGACGACCGGCGTCTCCGGGTCGGCCTTGGCGACGCCGAGCGCGGCCGGGATGGTCCAGCCGAGCGGGCCGGCCTGGCCGCAGTTGATCCAGTGGCGCGGCTTGTAGACGTGCAGCATCTGCGCGCCGGCGATCTGGGAGAGGCCGATGGTGGTGACGTACCGCGTCTCCGGGCCGAAGGCCTTGTTCATCTCCTCGTAGACGCGCTGCGGCTTCATCGGGATGTTGTCGAAGTGCGTACGGCGCTGCAGCGTGGCCTTGCGCTCCAGGTGCGAGGCGACCCACTCGGAGCGGTCCGGCAGCTTGCCGGCCTCCTTGAGCTCGCGCGCGACCTCGACGAACAGCTCCAGGGCCGACTTGGCGTCGGAGGTGATGCCGTAGTCGGGCGGGAAGATCTTGCCGATCTGGGTGGGCTCGATGTCGACGTGGACGAACTTGCGGCCCTCGCGGTACACGTCAAGCTTGTAGCCGGTGTGGCGGTTGGCCCAGCGGTTGCCGATGCCGAGGACGAAGTCCGACTCCAGGAACGTGGCGTTGCCGTAGCGGTGGCCGGTCTGCTGGCCGACCATGCCCGCGTTCAGGTCATGGTCGTCGGGGATGGTGCCCCAGCCCATCAGGGTCGGCACGACCGGGGTGTTGGTGATCTCGGCGAACTCGACGAGCAGGTCGGACGCGTCGGCGTTGATGATGCCGCCGCCCGCGATGATCAGCGGTCGCTCGGCGGCGAGCAGGAACTGGATCGCCTTCTCGATCTGGGCGCGGGTCGCGGCGGGCTTGTAGACCGGCAGCGGCTCGTACGTCTCCGGGTCGAAGTCGATCTCGGCGAGCTGGACGTCGATGGGCAGGTCGATGAGGACCGGGCCGGGGCGGCCGGAGCGCATCAGGTGGAAGGCCTGCTGGAAGACGCCGGGGACCTGCGCGGCCTCCAGGACCGTGACGGCCATCTTGGCGACGGGCTTGGCGATCGACGCGATGTCGACGGCCTGGAAGTCCTCCTTGGCGAGGAGGTGGCTCGGGGCCTGGCCGGTGATGCACAGGATCGGGATCGAGTCGCCGATCGCGGAGTAGAGACCCGTGATCATGTCGGTGCCGGCGGGGCCGGAGGTGCCGATGGCGACACCGATGTTGCCGGGGTTGGTGCGGGTGTAGCCCTCGGCCATGTGCGTGGCGCCCTCGACGTGGCGGGCCAGCGTGTGGTCGACGCCGCCGACTTCCTTGAGGGCCTTGTAGAACGGGTTGATCGCGGCGCCCGGCACACCGAACGCGTTCGTAACGCCTTCGCGCTTGAGGATCTCCACTGCCGCAGCGGCGGCTGTCATTCGAGGCATCGAGTACTCCTGCGTCGACCTGTCGGGCACTTCCACCGCCACCACCTGGCCGTTTCCAGTGGTTTTCACCATGCGGAAGTTATGTTCTGCTATACGGAAGCAATGTAGAAGCAGGTCGTCGGGGTCGTCAAGAGCCGGTCCACGAGGCGGGTCTCGGGCCGGGCCTCGGCCGGGCCTCGGCCGGGCTTCGGGCCGGGCCTCGGGGGGGCGCACGACAGCGCACCGTGCTGCCCCCGTACGACCCGCAATCGGCGCTTACTCCCGCCAACCTGGCCAACTCCCTCCCCAGAAGTGCGTCGTTGGTGGACGATGGGGGCGCGGCATGGGGCACGGGGCGTCGGACGGACGTCGCACGGGCGTCGGAACGAAGGGGGCGACCATGGCGAGGGGCGACGCGGATGGCTGAGAGCGTGCCGGTGCGATGCCCGGCCTGCCGGCGCGAGCACGTGTACGCGGCGCAGGTCTTCCCCTGCGCCTGCGGAGCGCCCGTGCGCCCGCCCCTGGTGCCGGGCGCCCCGCCCGTGCCGATCACGCATCGCACCTGGTCGGACGACTGGGTGACCGTCCGCTGCCAGGCCTGCGGGCGACAGGACCAGTGGCCGCACCCGGAGCTCGGCTGCCCCTGCGGGACGATCCTGCGGATCATCGTCCGCTCCGTCGCCTCCGGCCCGTCGACGAACGCCGCCCCGCCCCTGCACATCCCGCTGCCGCCGACCGTGCCCGCGCCGCGGCCCGCGTTCCACCCGGTGACGATCCGTACGGCGCGGGACGCGGTGACCGCCGCCGGGCTGTACCTGAAGTGGCTCGGCTACCGGGACGTGCGGCACGTCGACCCGCAGGGCGGCGCGGCGGTCGGACTGCACGCGCCGGGGCTCGTCGCGCGGGTCGAGCCGTCGACGCGGCGGACCACGGCGCGGGACGTGGAGACCCTGTGGCTGTCCGCGCTCGCCGAGTCCGCGGTGCCCGTGCACTTCTCCCTCGCCGGGTACGCGGAGGAGGCCCGGTTCCGCGCGGACACGCTGGCGGTGCCACTGTTCGTCCTCGACCTCACGGGGACCCCGCAGCCGGTGAACAGCCCGGCGGACGAACTGGTGACGGCGGGCATCGGCGACTGAACGGACGGCCCCCGCGGGCTGCCCCAGACTGTCCCCATGGACCAGCACACCCACGTACGCATCCGGCCCGCCGCCCCCGCCGACCTGCCGCTGCTGCAGTCCGTCGAACGGGCCGCGGGCGAGCCGTTCCGGGCGTACGGAATGGCCGCGATCGCGGACGACGAGCCGCCCACGGTCGAGGAGTTGGAGCAGTTCCGTCAGGCCGGCCTCGCCTGGGTCGCGGTCCCCGAGGACGCGCCCGACGCGCCCGTGGCGTACCTGGTCGCGGAGGTCGTCGAGGACGCGCTGCACATCGAGCAGGTCACCGTGCACCCGTCGGCGGCACGCCGAGGTGTGGGCCGCCGCCTGCTCGCCCACGCGGAGTCGCACGCCCGCCGACGCGGCCTGAAGACCCTGACGCTGACGACGTTCACGAACATCCCGTGGAACGCCCCGTACTACACCCGCCTCGGCTTCCACCCCATTCCGGACCCGGCCCTCTCCCCCGGCCTACGCGCCATCCGCGCCCGAGAGCAAACCCTGGGCCTCGACCGCTGGCCCCGCACCTGCATGCGCCGCACCATCGAGCCGTAGCCGGGCCCCGACACGGCGTCCCGAACCGCACCGAGGGGCCGGGGGCCCGGGAAGGACAGGCACGAGGCCCCACCACCCGAGCCGAACCCCGGGACGCCGGCACCGACCCATGGGGCAGGGGCCGGGGCGGCCGCCACCCCGGGGATCAGACGAGCGGGGCGGGGCGGCAATCTCAGCGGGATCGGGGGAAACGCCTCAGCCATGCACGTGGCGGCAGCCCCAACCGGGCCGGGGGGCGACAGCCCCCAACTACCCGAACCGCTCCCGGAGTTCGATCTTGCGGACCTTGCCCGAGACCGTCATCGGGAAGGAGTCCACGATCTGGAGGCGGGTCGGGATCTTGTAGTGGGCGAGGCGGTCGTGGCAGAAGGCGCGGAGGTCGTCGAGGGTCAGCGTCGTGGACGCGTCGCGGAGGATGACGCAGGCCAGGACCTCCTCGCCGTACTTCGCGTGCGGCACGCCCACCACCTGGACGTCGGCGATCAGCGGGTGCCCGTACAGGAACTCCTCGATCTCGCGCGGGTAGATGTTCTCGCCGCCGCGGATGATCATGTCCTTGATGCGGCCGACGATCTGCACGTACCCGTCCTCGCGCATCACCGCCTGGTCCCCGGTGTGCATCCAGCGGCCCGCGTCGATCGCCTCGGCGGTCTTCTCCGGTTCGTCCCAGTAGCCGAGCATCACGCTGTACCCGCGGGTGCACAGCTCTCCTGGCTCGCCGCGCGGCACCGTGACGCCGGTGACCGGGTCGACGACCTTGACCTCCAGGTGCGGGTGGACGCGGCCGACCGTGCCGGTGCGCCGCTCCAGGTCGTCCGACATGCGGGTCTGCAGCGACACCGGGGACGTCTCCGTCATGCCGTAGCAGATCGACACCTGCTCCATGTGCATCTCGGCGACCACCCGCTTCATGACCTCCACCGGGCACGGCGAGCCCGCCATGATGCCGGTGCGCAGCGACGACAGGTCGTACGACGCGAAGTCGGGCAGGCCCAG
The DNA here is from genome assembly GCF_046098215.1 of Streptomyces sp. Da 82-17. NCBI lineage: Bacteria > Bacillati > Actinomycetota > Actinomycetes > Kitasatosporales > Streptomycetaceae > Streptomyces > Streptomyces sp. Da 82-17. The sequence continues at coordinate 94,496 of NZ_JBJURH010000016.1, read as the reverse complement.
CTCGGCGATGAACATCGTCGGCACGCCGTACAGCGAGGTGCACCGCTCCTGCTCGACCGCCCGCAGCGTCGCCGCCGGCTCGAAGGACGGGCCGGGGATGACGATGCACGCGCCGTGCGCGGTCGCCGCGAGGTTGCCCATGACCATGCCGAAGCAGTGGTAGAAGGGCACGGGCAGACAGATCCGGTCCTGCTCGCCGTATCCGATCAACTGCCCCACGGTGTGGCCGTTGTTGAGGATGTTGTGGTGCGAGAGGGTCGCGCCCTTCGGGAAGCCGGTGGTGCCCGAGGTGTACTGGATGTTGACCGCGTCGTCGCAGCTCAACTCGGCCTCGCGGGCGGCGAGTTGCTCGCGCGTGGCGGGGGCGGCGAGGAGCTCGGCCCAGCTGGCCTCGTCGCCGATGTAGTACGCGCTGCGCAGCCCGGGGCAGTGCGGGCGGACCTGCTCGACGAGGGCGCGGTAGTCGCTGGTCTTGTGGCCGAGCGAGCAGACGAGGACGCCGATGCCGGCCTGGTTCAGCACGTACTCCAACTCGTGGGCGCGATAGGCCGGGTTGATGTTGACCATGATCGCGCCGATGCGGGCGGTGGCGTACTGGACCAGCACCCACTCCGGGCAGTTGACCGCCCAGATCCCGACCCGGTCCCCCTTGGCCACGCCCCGCCCGAGCAGCCCGAGGGCGACCTCTTCGACGGCGGCGCCGAACTCCGCGTACGTCCAGCGGCGGCCGGACGGCACGTCGACGAGGGCTTCCCGGTCCGGGAACCGGGCCACCGCCCGGGCGAGGTTCTGTCCGATGGTGTCGCCGATCAGCGGGGTGTCGCCGAGGCCGTGCGCGTACGAGAGGGATTCGCTCGCCAAGGGTCCGCTCCAGGAGAGTTCGGTCTGCGCAGTCCGGTCTGCGCCCTGGCGTCAGGATGCACGGCGCGGGGCGGCGCGGCTAGCCCCGTCCGGGGGGATCGGCGGGCCGGCGGGAGAGTGTGGGTTCGCGGTCTTGCCCTGTCCGTCCTCCACCGCCAACACTGATCTTCATGCCGATACCCATGGTTGTGCTGGTCGGGACGTTGGACACCAAAGGCGAGGAGTACGGCTGGGTCAGGGACCGGCTGCGGGCGCGGGGCGTCGGGACGCTGCTCGTCGACACGGGCATCGTCGGCCCCCCGCGGGTGCGGCCCGACGTGGCGCGGGACGAGGTCGCGCGCGCGGCCGGCAGCGACGTCGCACGGCTGGCGGCGGACGGCGACCGGGGCGCGGCCGTGACCGTGATGGCCCGCGGCGCGGCCCGCGTCGTCACCGAGCTGCACGCCGCCGGCCGGCTGCACGCGGTGCTCGCGGTGGGCGGCAGCGGCGGTACGTCGATCGCGACCCGGGCGATGCGCGAACTGCCCCTCGGCGTACCGAAGTTGATGGTGTCGTCGATGGCGGCCGGGGACGTGTCCCCGTACGTCGGCAGCACCGACATCGCCATGATGTACAGCATCGTCGACATCGCGGGCGTCAACCGCGTCTCCCGGCCGGTGCTCGCCAACGCCGCCGACGCGGCCGCGGGGATGGCGCAGGGGTACGCGACGGCCGTGCGCGCGGAGCGGTCCGTGGAGTTCGCGGAGGGCGAGCGGCCGCTGGTCGCCGCGTCCATGGCGGGCGTGACCACGCCGGGCGTCGACGCGGCCCGCGCGCGGCTCACCGAACTCGGCTACGAGGTCCTTGTGTTCCACGCGTCCGGCACGGGCGGCCGGTCCCTGGAGGAGCTGGCCGGGCGGGGCCTGTTCGCCGGGGTCCTCGACCTGACGCTGTGCGAGATCGCCGACGACGCGCTCGGCGGCATCCTCACGGCGGGCCCCGACCGGCTGAGCGCGGCGGGGCGGGCGGGCCTGCCGCAGGTGGTCGCGCCGGGCGCCCTCGACATGATCAAGTTCGGTCCGCGGGACACGGTGCCGGAGGCGTTCCTCGACCGGCACGTGCTGGTGCACAACCCGTCCATCACGGTCGTCCGCACCACCGCGGAGGAAGCCGCCGACCTGGGCCGCCGGGTCGCCGCGAAACTCCGTACGGCCACGGGCCCGACGACCCTGTACCTCCCGCGCCGGGGCCTCTCCACCCTCGGCGCCCCGGGCGGCCCGTACCACGACCCGGCCCTGGACGAGACGCTGTTCGCGGCACTGCGGGAGGGGGTGCGGGGCAGCGCGGTGGAGGTGGTCGAGATGGACACGCACCTCAACGACCCCGAGTTCGGACGGGCGGCGGCGGACCGGCTGCACGCGGCGATCGGCGACGCGGCTGTCGGAGCCACGGCGGCCGACGACGCGGCGGCGGCCGGGGCCGCCCACCCCGAGGAGCAGGGGGCCGCACAGCCCGGGAGACGATGAGCGGCATGACGAACGATGCGAGACCGCCAGCGGGGCAGGCCGACGACGCGGCCCGCGCCGCCTGGCGCGCCCGGCTGGGCTGGTCCTTCGGCCTCGTGGCGGACGACCCGGCCGTACGGGAGGCGGCGCTCGCGCACCTGGTCCGGGCCGCCCGGAACACCCGCGAGGCCCTCGCCCGGTCGAACGAACTGTGGCGTCTGACGCAGCCGTTGGGCACGGAGGAGCAGTACCGGGAGCCCGCCTTCCGGCAGGCGCTGGAGGAGTACTACGAGGTCCGCAGCCGTTCCCTCCCGGACGGGCTCTGGGACGGCGAGCCCGGGCGGGACATCAGGGCCTGGCCCGGCCTGCCGTACGCGCTGCTGTTCCTGGAGTGGGAGGCGCGGCACCCGCAGGAGTGGACCGCGCACGCCAAGGCCTGGGGGACGAAGCAGGCGCTGATCCGCAGCGTCGCCGTCCCGGGGCACGACGGGGCGGTCAGGGCGCAGTTGGTCCGCCTTGTCGACGTCGTGGTCCGGCGGGCCCACCGCTGCAAGGACCGGGAGTACGTGCGCGTCGCGCGGGCGGTCGACGGCGACGAGCTGCGGCGCCGGCTGCACGAGGCGGCCGACTCGGACAACCCCTGGGCCCGGCTCCACGCCGGGTACGTGCTGCGGCTGCTCGACCGCCCCGAGCTGCCGAACTCCCGCCGCGTCTGGCGGACTTGGCTCGCATCGCAGCCGTACGACCGGTCGTAGCCGCATCGGACGGCTGGTCGGTCGTGGCCGCACCCGACAGCTGGTCGGGTCACGCCGGGGGCGCCACCAGGTCCCCCGGCCGTCCCGACCGCTCCAGAGCCGCCCGTACGAAGCCCGACGCCTTGAGTTCCTCCACGAGGTCCCGGAGGAACGCCACCGTCTCGGGCCTGCGGTCCCGGGTCGTGCCGACCGCCTGCCGGATCTGCATGAACCGGCCCTCGATCAGGCGGAGTCCGGGGTGCGCCGCCACGTACTCCGTCATCGGCTGCCGGATGCCCGCGCCCGCCTCCAGGCCGTCCGCGACGAACACGTCGACGCCTTCGTCGCCCCGTACGACGGTCGCGTGCCGCAGCGTGCGCGTCAGGTACAGGTCGTACGCCGAACCTCGCTTGACGCCGATGCGGACGCCGGGCCGGTCGACGGCGTCGACAGTCGTGTACGGCGCGTCCGCGCGCACCGCGTACACCCCCTCGATCAGCACGTACGGCGCCGTGAACGCCACATCCGCCTCGCGGGCCGGTTCGACGGCGAGGAAGCACAGGTCGGCCCGGCCCGCCGCCATCTCCTCGTACGACTTGCGGGCCGCGTCGAAGCAGGCGAACGACACCGGCACGCCGAGCCGGGCGCCGACCTCCCGCGCGATGTCGACGGTCACCCCGCCCGGCGCGTCCGGCGTGCCCTGCGCGAGCACCGGGTTGCCGAGGTTGACGGCGACGCGCAGGACGCCCGTGGGGGCGAGGTCGGCGCTGACTGCGGGGTCGACGGCGTCGGTGGAGTTCGTGGCGTTGGTGGCGTTCATGGCGCGGAGTTTAGGTCGCGGCGCGGGGCGGTGTCGGCGGCGGGCGCGTGGGCGACCGGGCGGGTGTGCCGGCGGTGGCGGTGGCCCGTGTACCAGGCGATCGCCCCGCACAGCAGGGCGAGGACGGCGACGGCGAGCAGCACTCCGGTGACCGTGGACACGAGCAGGGCGAGGACCAGCGGGCCGGTGAGGCCGCCGAGCCGGTTGAAGAAGGAGACCGTTCCGGTGGCCCGGCCGCGGCCGCGAGTGTCGGCGAGGTCGGCGGCGATCGGCAGGAACACCGCGGCCATGGTGTTGACGGCGAACAGGGAGAGCGCGAGCACCGCCGCCGACAGCCAGGCCACGCCGTCGGCCAGTCCGGAGGCGGTGAGGACGAGCAGGATCGCGGCCGTGCACAGGGCGAGACGTACGGCCAGGGCGATCGGCCCGGTGCGCCGGTAGGCGAGGGCGAGCAGGGCGGCGCAGGGCACCATGACGACGGCCACGGTCGTGAGGAGGGTGTTGGCGGTGGTGAGGCTGAGCCCGCCGGCCCGCGCGAGGGTGGGCACCCAGGTGGTCAGGCCGAAGGTGAGCAGGCCGACGGTCGCCGCGTACAGCCACTGCAGCGGGGTGGTGAACGAGCCGCGGGCTGCGGCGACGCGGTGCTGCTCGGCCGCGGGGTGCTGCACGGTGGCCGGGCTCGGCGCTGCCGGCGCCGCCTCGGTCGTGGTCGCCGTGCGCGGGGCGCGTTCCGGTACGAGCAGGGTGACGAGGGCGAGGCCTAGGCCCGTGGGGGTGCCGATGAGCCACAACACCCGCCAGCCGTAGGTGGGTTCGAGCCAGAGGGCCGAGCCGGACGCGATGAGGTAGCCGACGGCCGTGGCGACCATCGACAGGCCCGCGACCATCGGCCCGCGCGAGCCGCCGGGGAACAGGTCGGCGAGCATCGTGATGAGCATGGGGGCGAGTCCGCCGACGGCGACGCCCATGAGGAAGCACATGACGACGTTGCCGGTGAACGTCGCCATGCAGCCGCACATGCTGGTCACGGTGAAGCCGAGGGTGGCGATCAGGTACGAGGAGCGGCGGCCGATGCGGTCGGCGAGGCGGCTGAAGAGCAGCGCCCCGGTGGCGGTGCCGCTGAGTCCGCCGACGGCGAGCAGGGACGCCGCGGACGGGGTGATGCCGTACTCGGCGCGCATGCCGGGGATGACGAAGCCGAGCGTGGACGTCTTGCTGATGTCGATGGTGAGGGCGGCCGTCGCGACGACCGCGACGAGGGCGCGTCTCCGCGACCCGGCGGCCACGGGCGTGGTGGTGCGCCGTGCGACCCCGCCCGTGCGGCCGCTGAGCAGGGCGCCGGTGAAGGCGATGAGGATGCCGGCGCCCGCGACGAACATCTCTGGCATGTCCGCGAGGGGCATGCCGCGGAGCATCGTGTCGTGGGCCCCGCCGTGACCGGACCCCGGCAGCGGCGCCGGCATCGCGTGGCCGTCCATGGCGAAGGCGCGGAAGAAGCCGATCAGGGACGCGACGACGGCGAGCGCCGCTCCGACGAGCGTGACCGCGTTGCGGCGCAGGACCTCCGCGGCCGCCGTTCCGGGTAAGGGTGTCGCCATCGCCGGTCAGTCCCCGAGGAGCGCGGCGAGACCGGCGTAGCCGCGCTCGTGGAGGCGGTCGCCGGAGGTCCGCAGGTAGCTCGCGTCGGCGGAGACGCCGAGCCCTTCGACCATGCGGTTCATGAAGTTGAACAGCGCGCCCACCAACACCGCGTCGTGCAGGGCGCGTTCGTCCCACCCGGCGGCGTACACCTCTTCGGCGTCGGCCTCGGTGAGCCGGGCGGGGGTGCGGGTGAGGGTGCGCAGATAGCGGAGCACGGGCCGCAGGCGGGCGTCGACGGGCGCGGTGTCGAGGTCGTGCAGGAGCGCGGTGAGCAGCCCGGCGGGCACGCCGAAGGCCTCGGCGGTCCTGGTGTGCACGCCGTGGCAGTACGCGCAGTCGTTGAGCCCGGAGACGTACGCGGCCATCAGCTCGCGCTCCGCGACGGTGAACGGCGAGTCCTCGCGCAGCACCCGCTCGTGGAGTTCGAGGAGCGGGTGCGCGGTGGCCGGGTAGGCCTGGAAGACCTGCAGCAGGGCCGCGTCAGGTGACAGGGACTTCAGGTACGCCATGGTGTTCCTCCCCCTGGGGCGCCGCGCGTTCGGCGGCGCACTGGTCCACTTCTTCTTGCCGGAGCCAGCAGGCGGCCAGGTGGGCCGCGCCGGCGGGGCCGATGTCGCCGAGGGCGCAGCGGTCGAGCATCAGCAGGGTCCGCTGCCAGGTCTTGCGGAGCGAGGCGGGCGCCGCCGCGCCGCGCCCCGCGGCTTCGAGCGCGGGCCTGGCCTCCCGCCACCGTCGCGCCCCGGCCTCGACGAGGACGTCGAAACCGAGCTGGACCGGGAGGCCGTGCCGGGCCCGGTCGACGGTCAGGGCGACCTGTCCCGGGTCGTCGGCGAACGTGGCCAGGCCGAGGCCGGCGAGCAGCCGTTCGGCGTCGAGGCCCATCAGCATGACGCCGGTCTCGGTCAGGGGCGGGTCGTCGACCGCGGTCAGCGCGAAGCGCGGGTCGTAGGTGTGCTCGTCAGGCATGGGCGTTCGGTGCCTCGTACGGGTCGGGTCGGACGGCCGGTCGCGGGCGGGCGGGCAGGCGTGCGCGCAGGCCCGGGCGTGGGTGCGGGCGTGGGTGCGGGTCAGGCATGGACGACCGCCGCCTCGTACCGCTCGGCCGCGGGCACGCGGGCGGGCTGTGGCAGGGTGCGCCCTTCGAGCCCGGCGGCGACGGTCGCGGCGACGCGTGCCGTGGCGACGCGGTGGCCGTCGATGTTGCGGGCGGCGGGCCCGAGGACCATGCCCGCGGCGGCGCCCACGGCGAGGACGCGGGGTGCGTTGCGGTAGGCGAGGGTGCGTTCGTCGAGGTCCGGCCAGCCGTCCCGGACCGCGGCCGGTCCCGCCCCGAGGAGGGCTTCGCCGGTGGAGACGGTGGTGCCGAGGGCGAGGGCCACGTGGTCGCCGGCGATCCGCGTGCCGTCGGCGAGAAGCACGGCGGCGCCCCCTCCCGCGACCGCGGTGAGTTCGCGGACCTCGCGGCCCCGGTGCACCGTCAACCTGCCGTCGGCTTCGGCCTGTTGGAACAGCGGCCGGAACTCGAACATCACGGAGGCGCGGCGCTGGGCGCGCATCAGCTGCTGCCGGTCGGCCCAGCTGGTGCCGTCGAAGCGGGCGCGTCCTTCGGCGCGGAAGAACGAGGCGTTGACGTCGGCGCACTGGTAGCGCTCCGCGGCGGCGCGCAGGATCCAGTGGACGCTTCGTCCGGCGGCGAGGCCGTTCGACACGAGGTGGGCGGCGCTCAGCCCGGCGCCGACCACGACGAGGCTCTCGCCCCCGTCGGGCACGGGCTCGTCCCAGTACCCGACGCCGTCGGGCAGGGGCGCGCCGTCCGTCCAGTGCGCGGGCGCGTCGCGCCGTTCCTCGCCGAGGCAGAGGATCGCGTACGGGGCGGTGACCGTGAACCCGGGCCCGCTGACGGTGACGTGGTCAGGGCCCGGGGTCACCCGGCGTGCGGTGGCGCGCCAGGTTCTCGCGTCCACGTGGTGGAGGGCAGCGACATGGCGGCAGTACGCCTCGAACACGTCGACCGGCACCACGGAGCGGTGGCCGGACTGGGCCATGCGGATCTCGCGGCGTTCGGTCTCGGTGAGCCGGGCCCAGTGGAGGCGGGCGAAGTCGAGGAGTTCGCAGTCCCGGTAGCCCTCGACGCCCGGGTGGTGCTGGTAGGGCGAGCGGAGCACCCGCTGCTTCAGGGTGTCGATGCGGTCGAGGAACCGGCCGCAGGGCCTGCCGTTCCGGTCGAGGACGACGACGTCGCGCACGCCGAGGTGCCAGAGCGCGGAGGCCGCGGCGAGCCCGGCGGGGCCCGCGCCGACGATCACCGCTGCGGCGGTGGTGGGCGGCGCGGGGCTCGACGGACGGGCGGGGCCGGTGCCGGGCGGCTGCGGCCAGGCGCGTCCGCGAGGCGACTCCAGCAGGTGCGGCTCGGGGACGAACGTGCTCACCCGACGACCGTCACCGGGACGATCACTTCGACGACCGGCCGCTGCGGCATGCCCTCGGCGATGAGCCGCTCGAGGGTGGCGCGGGACTGCTCGGGGGTGTCGGTGGTGATCGGGCTGTAGCGGGAGTAGGCGTAGGTCGGCTTGTTGCCGGCGGTCTCCAGCGTGTACATCTTCACGACGGCCTCGCCGGGGCGGACCTCGCCGTCGTAGAAGGTGAGGCGGCGCTGGTCGGGCGAGAGGAACGACTTGGCGAACTGGCGCGACATGACGAGGGTGTCGTCGCCGTCGACGAACACGGAGTCCTCGTCGGTGGCGGCCTGCATGGCCACCCAGGTCTTGTCCGTCAGATTGGTCTCGGACTTGATGATCTGCCAGCGTCCGGGCTCGGGCAGGTTCACACAGACGGACACGTCGTGATCGACGGTGTCGATGGCCCCGGAAATCATGAGGACGCGGCGGCGGACATCCGCGACGCCCGCCATTTGAATATCACGTGCACGAACGCGCGAGGAAACATCTATACCGGAAACTTCGAGCGGCGGCATCGTTAATCCCCCTAGGAAATCCCGAAACAGGAACTTCAGGCTCGACAACTTGCGCCGACATTTCCACAGGGCCTGCACAGGTGTCAAGAAGCCCCCGGCGTAAGGGAGTTGGGCCGCAGCGTGCCGGGTTTTCGACAACATCCCAGGTGGGAGCGGGTGTTACGCGGCGTCTTCGAGTCCGGGGGCGCCGGCGACCGGGCCGACGTAGGCAATCTCGAAGGCGTCGAGGTCGCGGAGCCGGACCTTGAGCACCAGATCCTGGCGTACCAGGACAAAGACATCCCGGGACTCGGCCACGATGTCGAGAATCTCGTAATCCACGAAGGCGGTGTGGTCGGTGACCGCGAAAAGGGCTTTGTGGACCGCATTCTTTTCGATCTGCCCAGCGCTCCGCGACCACTCCTCGAGGACGTCCCAACCGGAATCCAGGCGGAAGTGCGGGCGACGCAGGCCGTTGAGCGACTCGGCGGGCGGGTTGTTCATGACGGTCTCCTCCTCGGTCGGCCGAACGCCGGGGCGGGCGACGGGAGTTGGCGCCCCAGGCATTCCATAACGCTGTTGTGCTACGAACATAACGGCGTTATGAAACACTGTCAAGGTGAGCCCCAGACGCCCTGATCCCACGACCCGCGCGACCCTGATCGAGGTCGCCGCCCGCCTCCTCACCACGGAGGGCCCGCGCGCGATGTCCACGCGCCGCGTCGCCGCCGAGGCCGGCTGCTCGACGATGGCCGTGTACACGCACTTCGGCAGCATGAACGACCTCGTGCGCGAGATCGCCCGCGAGGGATTCGCCCGCCTGGAGACGTACTTGCGGAGCGCCGAGGCGACCGACGACCCGGTCGCCGACATGGCCCTCCTCGGCCGCCTCTACCGGCACAACGCGCTCGCCCACTGGACGCTGTACGAGGTGATGTTCGGCGGCTCCTCGCTGACCGGGTTCTCCCTCACCGACGAGGACCGGCAGTACGGGCGCTACACCCTGGCCAGCGTTCTGGAGTGCGCGGGCCGCTGCATCGCGGCGGGCCGGTTCCGGCAGGCCGACGCGGAGCTGGTGGCGCACCAGATGTGGACGACGGTGCACGGCATCGTGTCCCTGGAGACCGGCCGCTACCTCGTCGAACCCTGCACGGGCGACCGCCTCTTCGAGACGCAGCTCGTCGGCGTCATGGTCGGCGTGGGCGACGGCGTGGAGACGGCCACGGAGTCGGTGGAGCTGTCGGCCCGGCGGTTCGCGGAGAGCGTGGCGGCGGAGCAGTAGCGGGGAAGCGGCGGTGGCCGTACGCGGACGGGCGGTGCGGGCCGGCCTCCCGACCGCCCCGCACCGCCCGCCTGTGTGACCGCTCGTCCGCCCGCCTGTGTGACCGCTCGTCCGCCCGCCTGTGTGTCCGCTCGTCCGCCGGGGTCAGTTGACCTTCCGCCCCATGCCTTCCCAGTACGGCTCCCGCAGCTTGAACTTCTGGATCTTGCCGGTGGCCGTGCGCGGGATGTCCGCCCTGAACTCGACGCTCGTGGGCGCCTTGTAGCCGGCCATGCGGGCCTTGCAGTGGGCGATGATGTCGGCCTCGTCGGCGGTCGCGCCCTCGGCGAGGACGACCAGGGCCTTGATGGTCTCGCCCCACTTCTCGTGCGGGACGCCGATCACGGCGACCTCGGCGACCGCCGGGTGGCTGAAGATCGCGTCCTCGACCTCGATCGACGAGACGTTCTCACCGCCGGTGATGATCACGTCCTTCTTGCGGTCGGAGATCGTGAGGTGCCCGTCGTCCGGGTCGATCGTGCCGCCGTCGCCGGTGTGGAACCAGCCGCCCTCCAGGGCCGCCTCGGTCTCCTCGGGCTTCTCCCAGTACCCGTCGAGCACGACGTTGGAGCGGGCGAGGACCTCGCCCGCGTCGGAGACCTTCAACTGCACGCCGAGCGCGGGCAGTCCGGCCCGCGACAGCTTGCGGGCGCGCTCCTCGGCGGGCAGCGCCGCGTCCTCGGGGCGGGCCCGGTTGAAGGTGAGCACCGGGGACGTCTCCGTCAGGCCGTAGATCTGGGTGAACTCCCAGCCCAGCTCGTCCCCGACGCGCTGGATCAGCTTGCTCGGCGGCGGGGCGCCCGCGCACACGATGCGCACCTTGTCGCGGCCCGGGATCTCGCCCCGCCAGGTCGCGGCGGCGTCCAGAACCATGTTCCACACCGCGGGCGCCCCGCACATCAGGGTGACGCCGTGCTCCTCGACGCGGCGCAGGATCTCCGCGCCGTCCACCTTGCGCAGCACCACCTGCTTCACGCCGAGCCCGGCCATGACGTACGGCATGCCCCAGCCGTTGCAGTGGAACATCGGCAGGGTGTGCATGTAGACGTCGCGCTCCCAGGAGCGGGTGTGCAGGCCGAAGGTGAGGCCGTTGACCCAGATGTTGCGGTGGGTGAGCTGAACTCCCTTCGGGCGGGCGGTCGTTCCGGACGTGTAGTTGATGGTGGCGGTGGCGTCCTCGTCCGGGTTCGACCACGGGCGGGGCTCGACGCCGAAGCGCATCAGCTCGGTGTCGGTCTGCTCGCCGAGCACGAAGCGGTGCTTCGCCCCGACCCCGGCGAGCGCCTCGTCCAGCTCGGGGTCGACGAGCAGCACGGACGCGCCGCTCTGCCGCACCACGTACTCGATCTCCTCCGGCTTCAGGCGGAAGTTGACCGGCACACAGATCCGGCCGCTCATCGGCACCGCGAAGAGGAGCTCCAGGAGGCGGGTCGAGTTGTGGCTGACGACGGCCACCCGCTCGCCCTCGCCGACGCCGAGCGCATCGAACCCGGCCTGCCAGGCCCGCACCCGCTCACCGAGACCGCCGTACGTCAACTCCGGTACGGGCAGGGCTGGTTGGGAGGGTTCGTCGACGACGCCGGGGCTGGAGGCGAACCCCAGCTCGGCCCGGTCGAGGAAGTCCGCGACGGTCATCGGTGTCCGCATGCCTGTCTCCTGTCGTCCGGTGGCGTCCGGGCGGTGCCGCGATGTGTTGCTGCCGTACGCAGGGGTGCGTGGATCCCGGAACCGGGCCGGTTACCGCATGTGTACTCCCCAGCGCCGAACTGCTCATTAACATCGTGTAAGCGGTGACCGGATCCTGCCACCCCCGAACGGGGGTGTCGGCGTGCCGGACCGGTTCCACGAAGGGGAGGCGCGCGTGACAGCGGATGCCGGGGCAGCGGTGGAGGTGCGGGCGGCCCTCGTGCGGCTGCGCCGCGCCACGGGCCTGCCGGTCGCCTTCGGCGGCCTGGTCGAGGAGGGGCGCGGGCTGCGCATCGGCGAGCTCAGCGGCGCCGTGACGACCGCCCTGCAGGGCCTCGCCGTCGCCCCGGGCAGCGGCCTCGGCGGCAAGGCGCACGCCCTGGCCCGCGCCTGCGCGGTGACGGACTACAGCACGTCGCGGCACATCAGCCACGAGTACGACGTCGCCGTCGGCGCCGAGGGCCTGCGCTCGGTGCTCGCGGTACCGGTCGTGGTGCGGCGCCGGGTCCGCGGCGTCCTGTACGGCGCGCTGCGCACGGCCCAGCCGCTCGGCGACCGCACCGTGAACGCCGCCGTCGCCGCGGCCCGGGACGTCGAGCAGGCGCTGGTCGCGCGGGACGAGGCGCGCGCCCTGCTCACGGCGACCCGCTCCCCCGGGCCCTCGGCCGCACCACCCTCCGACGACGGCGCCTGGGAGCGCGTACGCGAGGCCCACTCCGCGCTCCGCGCGCTGGCCCCGCGCATCACGGACCCGCTGCTGCGGACCGAACTCCTGGACGTGGTCGGCCAGTTGGCGACGGCCGACGCCCCTCCCCCGGAGCGTGCGGTACGACTGGCGCCGCGCGAGGTCGACGTCCTGGCGTGCGTGGCGTCGGGCGCGACGAACGCGGCCACGGCCGCCCGCCTCGGCCTCCGCCCGGAGACGGTGAAGGGCTATCTCCGCTCCGCGATGCGGAAGTTGGGCGCGCACACGCGCCTTGAGGCAGTGGTGGCGGCACGCCGGGCGGGGCTGCTGCCGTAAGGTCGCACGCCCTGCGTGTCCCGATCGAGAGGTGGAGTGGAACATGGTGTCCGTCGACCGGCTGCTCGCGTTCGCCGCGATGTCGCTGATCGTGATCGTCGTGCCGGGGCCGAGTGTGCTGTTCGTGATCGGCCGGGCCCTCGCGCACGGCCGCAGGACGGCACTCGCGACGGTGTTCGGGAACGTCGTCGGCTCGTATCTGCTGGTCGTGGCCGTGGCGTTCGGGGTGGGGGCGCTCGTCGGGCAGTCGGCGGCGGCGTTCCTCGCGGTGAAGCTGGCGGGGGCCGCGTACCTCGTGTACCTCGGCGTGCAGGCCTTCCGGCACCGCAAGGACATGCGGGTCGAGTCGCTGCGGGCGGCGCCCGAAGGGCCGGCGCGCGGGGACCTGCGGACCGTGCTCGACGGCGTCCTCGTCGGGGTCACCAACCCGAAGGGCATCGTGTTCTTCGCGGCGGTGCTGCCGCAGACGGTGGACCACTCGGCGGGCCAACTGCCGTTGCAGATGCTGGTGTTGGGCCTGGTCCCGATCGGCATCGGACTCGTCACGGACACCCTGTGGGGCCTGGGCGCGGCGGCGGCCCGCACCTGGTTCGCCCGCTCCGAGCGACGGCTCTCGCTGATCGGCGGCGCGGGCGGCTTCGCGATGATCGGCCTCGGCGTGACGGTGGCGGCGACGGGCCGGGCGGACTGAGACCTGGCCGGTACGCATCCGGGGCTGCGGGCCCCGACACCCGGCACGGACACGGGGGCTTCAGGCGTTGAGGACCGGCCGGGTCCGGGGGCTTCAGGTGTCGACGACCGGCACGGATCCGGAGGGCTTCACGCGGCGACGACCGGCCCGAACCGCACCTCGTACGACGACGCCCCGGCGCCGCCGCCCGTGCCCATCGGCCCGGCGAGCAGCCGTTCCGCCTCCGCCTCGACCTCCGCGCGCTGCGCCCTCGCGAGCGTGCCGAACGGTTCGACGGTGATCACGGCCGGGCCGTCCGCCGGTTCGTCGAGCCGCCAGACGCCCGCGAGGAACCCGTCGGCGAGGAACACGTTGTAGGAGCGGTTGCCCGCCCAGGTGCGCCCCTTGTACGCGGGCGGCACGACCCGGGTGCGGTCGGCGTGCGAGAGGAGCAGGTTGTCGTACTCGGGCAGCAGCCGCACCGGCGCCGGGGCGTCCGGGCCGGGGCGCGGGGCGTCGGGCAGATCGAACAGCTCGACGCCGTGCTCGTCCCGGAACACGACGAGCTCGGGCCGCAACCGCTCGAAGACCGGGCGGAGCCGGGTCACGCCGGCCCAGGTCTGCATGTCCTTCACGGAGGCGGGGCCGAAGGCGGCCAGGTAGCGCAGGACCACCTCGTCCGGTTCGGGCACGGGCCCCTCGGCGCGGCCCAGCCAGTGCTCGACCGTCGTCAGGGCGACCTGCCCGCTGCGGCGCCACAGTCCGCGCGGGGTGACCTGGACGAGGGCGAGGGTGTTGCGCGCGGCGATGCCGAGGGACTGCGGGTCGGCGTCCGGCCAGGTGCGGGCGAGCGCCTCCCGCAGCTGCTTGAGGGTACGCGGCTCCTCCTCGACCAACTCCCGCGCCTGCTCCGTGAGGTGACGGAGATCGACGCCTTCGAGCCCCTTGCGGAACGCGTGCAGCTCACGGTCGCGGGCGGGCTGCGCGAGGGGGCGGAGCGTGAGGGCGTCGGCGGCGGTGTGGGTGTGGATGGTGGAGCGGAGGGTGACGATGCGGACGACGGCCCGGTCCGCCATGAGCGCCGAGAGCTCTTCCGGGGCGAAGCCCTTGAGCCTGGCCGCGAGGGCGTAGTACGGGGGTTTGACGTTCTGCGCCTGGAGGCCGAGCAGATGCGCGACGGCGTTCTCGGCGGACATGGCCGTCCGCGCCAGCAGGAGTTGCCGGGAGAGGGTGGCGCGGTTGAGGGCGCGGGCGTCGAGCGTCGTCATGGGGGCACGGTAGCGAGGGTTGCGGACGGGGGCGGTCCGCGACGTGCGTGTCCCCCACCCCGCCCCTTCCCGAAAGCCTCCGGCGGTTCGTCGTTCGTCTGCGGCACCGTCGTGGCCGCTCGCGCAGTTCCCCGCGCCCCTGAAAACCAGCCCCTCCGGCGTTTGAGGAGCGGGGGTCCGGGGGCGGAGCCCCCGTGCCGACGGCAGTCTTTCGGGAAGGGGCGGGGTGGGGAAAAATGGCGCCCGCAGGGCGATGCAGGAACCCGAACCCCGACCGCCTAACCCTCCTTGCGTACCTCCACCGGTTCCGGCGCGGCCGCCGGGTCGAGGACTCGGGCGAGGAACGTGCGCGTGCGTTCATGCTGGGGCGAACCCACCACCCGCTCCGCGACCCCCTCCTCCACGATCACGCCACCGTCCATGAACACCACCCGATCCGCGACCTCCCGCGCGAAGCTCATCTCGTGCGTGACGACGAGCATCGTCATGCCTTCCTGCGCCAGCGACCGCATGACGGCGAGCACGTCGCCGACGAGCTCCGGGTCGAGCGCGGACGTCGGCTCGTCGAACAGCATCAGCTCCGGGTCCATCGACAGGGCTCGCGCGATCGCGACCCGCTGCTGCTGCCCGCCGGACAGCTGCGCCGGGTACGCGGACTCCTTCTCGGCGAGCCCGACCCGCTCCAGGTTGGTGCGGGCGACTCGTTCCGCCTCCGCCTTGTCGCGGCGCAGCACCCGCCGCTGGGCGAGCGTCAGGTTCTCCAGGACGGACAGGTGCGGGAACAGGTTGAAGGACTGGAAGACCATGCCGATGGACCGCCGGACCCGGTCGATGTCGACGTCCGGGTCGGTGACCTCCGTGCCCGCGACGGTGACCGTCCCGGACGTCGGCTCCTCGAGCAGGTTCACGCAGCGCAGGAGCGTGGACTTGCCGGACCCGGACGGTCCGATGATGCAGACGACCTCACCCCGCTCGACGGTGATGTCGATGCCCCGCAGCACCTCCAGGTCCCCGAACGCCTTGTGCAGCCCGCGTACCTCGATCTGGGCCGAACCACTGCTCACAGGACCTCAACTCGCTTTCGCCGTACGGGCTTCGAGGCGCCGCACGACATGTCCGAGCGGCAGCGTGATCATCAGGTAGAGCAGGCCGGCGATGAGGATCGGCGTGAGGCTCTTGTGCTCGTTGAGCGCGTCGCGCCCGAAGTTGGCCAGCTCGTACTGGCCGAGGGAGAGCCCGAGGAGGTAGACGAGGGACGAGTCCTTCGTCAGCAGGATCAGCTCGTTCGTCAGCGGCGGCAGCACGATCCGGAAGGCCTGCGGGATGATCACGGAGATCATGGCCCGGCCGTGCGACATGCCGAGCGAACGGGCCGCCTCCATCTGCCCCTTGGGCACGGCCCGGATGCCGGCGCGGATGGTCTCCGCCATGTACGCGGCGCCGACGAGGCCGAGCGCCAGCATCACCGTCACGTACTTGTCGAGCGCCACCTCGAAGGCGAGGGGCACGCCGAAGCCGAGCGCGATGAACACGAGCAGCGCGGGCACGCCGCGGAAGAACTCGATGTACGTGACGGCGAGCCAGCGGTACGGCGGCACCGACGAGAGCCGCATCAGCGCGAGCACGAGCCCGAGGACGAGCCCGAAGCCGAAGCCGAGGAGGGTGTAGACGACGGTGTTGACGAGGGCCGTGGCCAGGATGTCCGGGAACTGCGCCTTCGCGACCTCGACGTCGAAGAACGCCTGCCGCAGCCGTTCCCAGTCGGCGAGCAGCAGCAGGACGAGAACGGCTACGGCGAGCAGCGCGTACTGGGCGCCCCGGAAGGCGCGGGCCCGCTGTCTGCGGGTGAGGGCCGCCATCACTTGCTCTTGGGGGCCGTGCCGAACCACTTCTTGTAGATCTCGTCGTAGCGGCCGTCCTTCTTGGCCGCCTTGATGACTTCGTCGATCTTGGCGCGGAGAGCGTCGTTGCCGGTGCGTACGCCGATGCCGTACTGCTCGCCGGTGTCGAACTCGGCGGTGACCTCGGTGTCGGGGTTCTGCTTGACGTAGTCGAAGAGGACGCCGTTGTCGTTGATGCCGGCGGCTATCTGGCCGGACTTCACGGCGGCGAGGAGCAGGCCGACGTCCTCGAACTCGACGAGCTCGGCGCCCTTCGGGGCGTTCTTCTTGGCGTACTCGCCGCCGGTGGTGGCCTTCTGGTAGCCGAACTTCTGGCCCTTCAGGTCGTCAAGTGCCTTGTAGGGCTTGCCTTTTCGGGTGATCAGGGCCTGGGTGGCGTCGAAGTACGGGGTGGAGAAGTCCATGACCTTGTCGCGCTCGGGCGTGATGGTCATGCCGGCGGCGGCGAGGTCGCACTTGTTGGTGTTGAAGTCCTGGCCGGTCTCGATGCCCTCGAACGGCGTGTTGACGATCTCCTGCTTCACCTTGAGTTCCTCGGCGACGAGGTCGACGAGGTCCACGTCGAAGCCGACGACCTCGCCGCCCTTCTTCGACTGGAACGGCGGGTACGGCAGGTGGGTGCAGGTCTTGAGGACGCCCTCGGTGACCAGCTGCACGCCCCCGCCCTCGCCGCCCTTGCCTCCCCCGCCCGACTTGGTACTCGTACAGCCGGTGAGCAGCAGGGCGACAGCGGCGGCCGCGGCGGTCACGGGCAGAGCGGTGCGAACGGACACGGACACGGGGCCTCCAAGGCGACAGCCGGACAACCGAGCATGCATCGTGGTGCGTGTGCTGTGTGGTGCGTGTGCTGCGTGGTGCGCGTGCGGTGTGGTGCGCGTGCGGTGGAGCGTCGTGGTACGCGCATCGCCTCGCGCCGCACGTGGCGGGCGAGTTGCTGCATCCTAGGACGCGGGCTCGAGATTGCGACAGGGGGAACCGGGTGGCCGATTCCGGCCGCCGGGGAACGACCTCCCACCGCCCGCCCGGAGGGGGGAGAAGCCGGATGAACAGCGACGCGACGCCACTGAACGAGCTGGCCCAGGGCATACGGGAGTTGAAGCCCGGGCTGGAATGGTTCGAGAGCCTGTCCGAGCGGGAGCAGCCGGTCGACCGTCCGGTCTGGACCCCGACGCGGCCTTACGGCTGCGATGTCTCCCGCTCGACCGCCGCGCGGGTCTGCGGTCCGTACACGCCGGGCTGTTCGGGGATCTGGCGGGCGCTCTGGAAGCGGGCCACGGCGTCCTCGACGTCGGCGCTGTAGTTGCCGTTCACGGGGCCGACGTACAACTGGAGCTGCCGCAGGCGCTGTTGGAGGTCGACGACCTGGTCGCCGTGGTCGCCGCGGCGGAGGGTGGTCGGTGTCTGCTCCTGTTCCGTCGCGGGCGCGCTCGTGCGGGTCGGCTTCGGGGGCTTGGACGGGGTGGTCGGGGATGCGGTGGTGGGGGTGGCGGAGGGCGTCGGGGCCTCGGTCGCCGTCTCGGTCGGGGTGGAGCTCGGGCGGCGCTCGTCGCGGGCGGCTCGGTCCCGCTGCCGCGGGGTGGAGGAGGCGGTGGGCTCCGCGGAGTCGCTGACGGTCACGGACTCGGCCGGGCCCGTCGCGCCCACCTCGCCGTCACCGCCGGAGAAGAACCCGCCCGCCACGCCGACGGTCACCGCGACGACGGCGGCGGCCCCGGCGATCAGCCCGTACCGCCAGCCGCGCCCGGAGGCCTCGGGGGCGGAGGTTCGGCTCAACTCGGTTGCGTCGTACGGGGGTTGCTGCGGCACCTCGTCGAAGAGCTGGAGGACCTCCCGGGTGGGCTGGGTGTCGCCGGCGTCCGGCGGGGCGACCTGCCCGAAGACGCGGCCCGACGTCCCGGGCTCAGGCGTCTGCGCCGCCGCCTCCCGAGCCCGTACCGCACAGTCGCAGGCGGGCCTGAAGTCCGGCAGAAACGGGGTACCGCACCCGGGGCAGCTCGATCCACTCACAGTTCGTCCACACACCTTCCATGAAGCAGCCACCGATTATGCAGACGATGGCCCCGTCTGCCCACCGCCCTCATTCCTCCTCCCACCCCTTCATTCCCGACACTTCAGCCCAAACGATCTTGCCGATCGACCGCTCCCGTACGCCCCAGGAATCGGCGAACGCGGACACGATCCGCAGCCCCGACCCACCCCCGCGCCCCTCCTCGGGCCACCGCTCGCCGCGCGCGTCCGCGACCTCGATACGCAGCAGTTCGCGGGCGAGGAGCAGGGTGAGCGCGAAGCCGCGCCCGGGCACGCGGCCGTGCGTGACCGCGTTGACCGCCAGCTCCGCGACGACCGACGCGGCCGCGTCGGAGATCTCGCCGCCGTGTGGGAAACCCCACTCTTCGAGTTGGCAGCAGGTAAGCCTCCGCGCGAGGCGCGCACCACGCGGAGTTGCACTGAACAATTGCCTGAACTTCCGCCCAGGGCTGGGGATTTGCTCCGTCATGTCACCGAGCGTGGCCGCCGACCCCTACGCTGACCAGTGACGACTGGACGACGGAGCGTAGCCGTACGGGTCCGCTCCGCTGGGTGTACGGGTGGTACGCGCATGCAGGAGCAACGGCCGGAACGGCCGGCGCAGGAGAACGGCACGGCGCACTTGTTCGCTGCGCTCGGCAAGCAGCTGAAGGTCCTGCGCGAGACCCGCGGCCTGGGCCAACGCGAACTGGCGACGGCGACGCACGTGAGCGTGGACCTGATCTCCGCGATCGAACGCAACGTACGCATCCCGCAACCGGACTTCCTGCGCGTGGCGGACGAAGTCCTGGACGCGGGCGGGGTGCTGCGGGCGACGATCCCCGACGTACAGGAGGCGCTGTCGCGGGCGCGGACGCGGCATCCGGAGTGGTACCGGGGGTACGCGGAGATGGAGGCTCAGGCGGTCGAGTTGCACTTCTACGCGAATGCGGGGGTGCCGGGGTTGCTCCAGACCGCTGAACATGCGGAGTCGGTGTTCCGCAACCGTCGGCCGTTGTTGGACGAGGAAACCATCGAGAAGCGCATCGCGGACCGACTGGACCGACAGAAGGTCCTCACGCGTCGGCCCGCTCCTGTCATCAGCTACGTGCTGGAGGAAGCCGTCCTTGACCGCCCCATCGGCGGCCGGAAGGTGCACGAGGCGCAGTTGCGTCGCATCGCAGAGGTGAGTCGGATGCGGAACGTCGAACTTCAGGTGATGCCTACCGACTGCGAGGAACACCCCAGCCTGGACTGCGCGTTCAACCTCCTGGTCCCCAGGAACCATAACCACCCGCTCGGTTACACGGAATCTCAGGGCCACCCGAGGCTGATCACCGACGCCGCGGAGGCCCGAGTGCTGGGCGAGCGCTATGGGATCATGCGTGCGGCGGCCCTCACGCCACGCAAGTCCTTGGAGCTGATCGAGAGGAAGCTGGAGAAGCGATGAACTCCACCGAGGAACTCGCCTGGTTCAAGTCGAGCTACAGCAGT
Source organism: Streptomyces sp. Da 82-17 (assembly GCF_046098215.1). Taxonomy (NCBI): domain Bacteria; kingdom Bacillati; phylum Actinomycetota; class Actinomycetes; order Kitasatosporales; family Streptomycetaceae; genus Streptomyces; species Streptomyces sp. Da 82-17. The sequence continues at coordinate 74,635 of NZ_JBJURH010000016.1, read as the reverse complement.
GGCGAGGGCGGCGAGTGTATCGAAGTCGCACTCGACTGGCGGAAGTCGACGTACAGCGGCGGCGGGGGCGGCGACTGCGTCGAAGTCGCCCAGGACCAGCACCACTTGACCCTCCACATCCGCGACTCCAAGCACCCCACCCACCCCCACATCACCACCACTCCCGCCGCGTGGTCGGCGTTCGTCACGTATGCGAGGCGCTGAACTCCCGTGCCAGACAACCCTCTTGGCTGGATCGCCGAGTTTCACATGTGCCACAGCCTGACCCTCGTCGAAGGGCTGACGGACCGCGAGCTGCTGGCTCGGCTCGGCTGTGATCCCGCGAGCACCCGGCGACCGGCCGACAGCGACGAGGTCCAGGACGCCCGCCAGGAGGCGTGGGAGCACTACGACGAGCACGGCCTCGAAACGGCCGTCGTCCAGGCCGGTGTCGCGAACGGCTGGGCGTGGGCCTTCGAGCCCGAGAGCGTCCTTGTGTTCGGCAGTGAACGCCTCGCCCCCGCCTCCCGTGGCACCCGTCTGATCCACTGCTGCCACAACGGCAACGCGCTCGGCTACGTGGCCCTCTGGGAGGACGGCAGGCTGATCACCACGTTCGAGCACGGAGTGCCCGAAGCCCGGCACGACGAGGACGGCGAGGACCCCGACCGGCTCCTCGAACCCATGCGCCGGGTCGGATTCCTGGACCCCGACAACCACCAACTCCCGCAGCACACCTCCCTCGCGCTGCTGCACGCCCCCACCGGAGTCACCCTCGACAGCGACCAGATCGACGCCGGCCTGCTCGCCACGCTCTCCGCCGCGCGGGGCTGAGGCGAGCAGGCCGGCCGCAGGGCGCCTCAGTCCCCCGTCGTCTCCCACCCGTAGTCCGGCAGGTCGTAGAAGCTGTCGCCGTCGACCGTGTCCGCTGTGCCTGTGGCGAGGCCGGTGAGGAGGGACTCCACGCCTGTGCGGACCGTTTCGACGAACATGCCGCGTTGCGTCTGGCCCAGGTCGTCCTGCTGGCCGCGGACCTCGAAGAGGACCGTGCCCGTGCCGTTGAGGGCGAAGGCGGAGCGGCCCTGGCCCGCGTACTCGCGCTCGTCCGGGTGGAGGTAGCGGCCCACGGCGGCCGGCCTGGCCTGGTCCCCGTACGCCTCGGCGATGCCGTTGGCCACCGTGGTGGCGTACCGGCGGGACTTGTCCTGGTCCAGCTTCGGCCACTGCGCCTTGTACTTGGCGCCGTCGTTCACGCCCAGCGGCGGGTAGTCGAGCGTGACGGTGATCAGCTTGCCGTCCTGCTCGCCGCCGGTGACCCGCGCGCACGGGCCCATGTGGTGCAGGTCGACCATCGCGTCGACCGAGCCCTTCTCCGCCCGCATCTTCACGTACACGTCGCGGATCGCGCGGGACTCCGGGGAGAGGTAGAACCCGGCGCCGGTCTGCGTGCCGGGCAGGTCGGCGGCCTTCGGCACATAGTCGAGGTCGGGGTTGAAGTCGCGGTTCAGGTCGTAGCCGGGCTGCTTGATGCCGTCGCCCTCCAGGCTGTGGTACCAGGCCCTCGGCGCGCCCGCGAGCTGCGGGAACCGGTCGACCGTCTGCTCCCATGAGTGCACGTTGATACGGCGGTTGAGCTCCCCGCCGTCGGGGTTGACCATCGGCATGGCGACGAGCGTGACCTCGCTGAGGATCTTCCGGGTCGCCGCGTCGTCGCTGGAGCCGAGCTGCTTCAGGATGCCGAGCAGCGCCTCCGTGCCGGTGCGCTCGTTGCCGTGGATGGCGCTGGTGACGATCAGGACGCGTTTGCCGGTGCCCGCGCGGGCGGTCCACAGCTCGCGGCCCTGGGCGGTGCGGCCGGCCACGTCGACGGTCACCCGGCCCCGGCTGGTCTGCGCGATCTGCCGGAGTTCCGCGCCGAGTTGGGCGTGGTCGGTCCAGCCGGACCACTGCGGGTCCTCGGAGATCCGGCACTGTCCCGGGCCCTCCGGGGCGGACGCGGCCACGGTTTCGGCGGCGGCGGGCCCGGCGAGCAGGGTGGTGGCCAGGGCGGCGGTGGCCAGACCGCACGCGGCCAGGGCTGAGGCGGAAAGACGCATGCGTACGTGCTCCTCACGTCGTGCACAAGTCACGGGCGTGGGGGGCGAGTTGAATCTTGCACGGTGCACGTAGATCCGGCAATGGCGCCTTCGGCAGGGCCTGTTCGCCGGCGGTCCGGCGGTCGGTCGTCTCAGCCCGGCACCACCGCGACCGCGCAATGCGCGTGCAGCAGCACCGCGTTGGCGACCGAGCCCATCAGCAGCGTGTCCGTGGTGAGCCGGTGCCGGTGGCGGCCGACGACGAGGAGATCGGCCGTACGGGACGCGGTGACCAGGCGGCCCGCCGGGTCCGCGGGGGCCACCACCGGGTCCACGGCGACCTTCGGATAGCGCTCCGCGAACGACGTGAGCCGTTCCCGCTGGCCTGCCGTGAGGGCCAGGCCCGCGCTGCGCGCGTCCGCCGCGTCGCCGGGCACGAGGTCGCCCATCGTCGTCAGCGCCCGCAGCGGCACCCGGTACGTGGACACGACCTGGAGTTCCACGCCCCGCCGGGCCGCCCCGGCGAACGCGAACTCGATCACCTCGTCGGCGGTCTCCGCCGGGTCGAGGCCGAGCACGACCCGGCCGGGCGGGCCCTGCCGTGCGGTCTCGGCGGCGCGCGAGGCGTGCGGGACGACCACCACCGGGCACGGCGCCTGCGCGGCGCACTTGCGGCCGGTCGAGCCGAGCAGCAGCGCCGCGAACCCGCCGAGGCCGCGCGAGCCGAGGACCAGCAGGCCCGCCTTGTGCGCGAGCTCGCCGAGTGCGGTGGCGGGGGTGCCGTCGACGGCCACGTACCGCAGCGGCGGCGCGGCGTCCCCGTATGCGGCGACCGTGTCCTCGACCCGTTTCCGTACGAGGTCGGGGGCGGGCGCGCGGGCGGTGCGGACGTGGGCGGCGACGACGCCCGTGCCGTGGCCGATGGCCGCCTCGACGGCCCAGGTCAGGGCCCTGAGGCTGGATTCGGAGCCGTCGACGGCGGCCAGGATCGGGCCGGCCGTGCGCGGCGCGCTCGTCGTCGGGGCGCTCGTGCTCATCCCTCCAGCGTGCGGCCGCCCGGCCGCTCGTGTCAGGGCCTAAGGTCCCGTCGTCGGGGAGTCGAACGGGCCGTCCGGCGGCGCGTCCACCGCGTGCAGGCAGCTCGCCACGAAGTCCCTGACCACCGGGTTCGCGTCGTCCCCGGGCGCCCAGGCCACGCCGACCGAGGTGGGCGCGACGCCGTCCAGCGGTACGTACGCCACCCCGGGCCGGGCGTAGAAGCGGGCGGCGGACGCGGGGGCGAGGGCGATGCCGTAGCCGTTGGCGATGGCGCTGAGCCATTCGTCGGGCTGGTCGGTGACGGCGCCGATGCGCACGGGCCGGTCGGCGGGGCGGGCCTCGGCGGCCAGCCAGTAGTCGCACCACGGCCCGGTCGTGGGCGGGGCGGCGACGAACGGCTCGTCCCACAGCTCGGCGAAGTCGAGGCGGGCCCGGTCGGCGAGCGGGTGGGTCGACGCGAGCGCCGCGACCCGGTCCTCGGTGAGCAGCGCCTGCACGCGGTACGCGTCCTGCCCGGGGAACGGCAGCCGGAGCAGCGCCGCGTCCACCTCGCCGTCGTCGAGCCCGGCGGTCGGGTTGGACCAGGCGGCCTGGCGCAGCTCGACCCGCAGTCCGGGCCGGCGGCGCCCGAACTCGGCGACGATGTCCTGCGTGGCCTCGTTGGCGGCGCTGGCGAGGAACCCGACCCGCAGGACCCGCGCCTCCGCCCGCCCGGCGCTGCGGGTGTCGCGTACGGCCGTGTCGACGGCGGCGAGCACGGCGGGGGCGCGCTCGGCGAGGGTGCGGCCGGGGCCGGTGAGGGCCATGCCGCCGCGGGAGCGGGTGAAGAGCCGGACGCCGAGGAGCTGCTCCAGGTGCTTGATCTGCTTGGTGAGGGCGGGCTGGGAGACGAAGAGGCGCTCGGCGGCGCGGGTCAGGTTGCCCTCCTCCGCGACGGCGACGAAGGAGCGCAGCAGCCGGGAGTCGACGTCCATGGCACCAGGTTAGGAGGCCCGGTCCGGGCCCGGCCTCCGGGCCGTTGTTTCCATTCCCTCTGGTTATGGACGCAGGTATTGGACGGGTGGGCGGGCGCGGGGCGAGGGTCGAGGGGACCGCGCCACCGCGGCCTCCCGGAGCCGGAAAGGCTGAGCCATGTTCCTCGCGTACGTTCTCGTCACCGTGTTCACCGCCCTCGCCGTGGGGGCGATCGGGGTGCTCGACCTGATGCGGGCGCCCGCCGTCCTCGCGACGTCGTCTGCCGTGAACGTCCCGCACTCCTGGGTCGCGCCGCTCGGTGTGCCGAAGGTCGCGGCCACGGCCGGGCTGTTCCTGGGGCTCGCGGGCTGGCGGTGGCTCGGGGTCGCGGCGGCCGTGGGGCTCGTGCTGCTCTTCGTCGGGGCCGTGGTGACCCATTTCCGGGCGCGGGTGTTCGGCACGATGTGGGCGCCAGTGGCGTTCCTGGTGCTGTCGGCGGCCGCGCTGTGGCTGGGGATCGCCGTCGCCTGACGCGTACGGGGAGGTGTACGGGAAAGCGTCCGGCAACGCGTACGGGAGGCGGCGCTCAGGCGACCGAGCCGATCCTGCCCGTCGGCGGTTCCTGGCCGTCGTGGTGGATCGGGGTGTGCGCGCCGGTGAGGGAGACCCCGCTGCCGCCGCGCCGGTTCGCCACGATCTCCGCGCCGATCGACAGGGCGGTCTCCTCCGGCGTACGGGCCCCGAGGTCCAGGCCGATCGGGGAGCGCAGGCGGCTCAACTCCAGCTCGCCGACGCCGACTTCGCGCAGCCGGCGGTTGCGGTCCTCGTGGGTGCGGCGGGAGCCCATCGCGCCGACGTACGCGACGGGCAGGCGCAGGGCGAGTTCGAGCAGGGGCACGTCGAACTTGGCGTCGTGGGTGAGGACGCAGAGGACGGTGCGGGCGTCGATCAGGCCGGCCTCGTGCTGGCGGCGCAGGTACTTGTGCGGCCACTCGACGACGATCTCGTCGGCCTCGGGGAAGCGGGTGCGGGTCACGAAGACCGGGCGGGCGTCGCAGACGGTGACGTGGTGGCCGAGGAACTTGCCGACGCGGACCAGGGCGGAGGCGAAGTCGATGGCCCCGAAGACGATCATCCGGGGCGCGGGCACGGAGGACTCGACGAGCAGGGTGACGGGGCTGCCGCAGCGCGAACCGTCCTCGCCTATCCCGACGGTGCCGGTGCGCCCGGCGTCGAGCATCGCCCGCGTCTCGCCCGCCGCGGTGCGGTCCAGCTCGGGGTGGCCGCCGAAGCCGCCCTCGTACGTGCCGTCGGGGCGGACGAGGAGGGCGTGGCCGAGGAGTTCGGACGGGCCGTCGGTGATCCGCGCGACCGCCGCCGCCTCACCGGAGGCGGCGGCGGCCAGCGCGGCCGCGAACACTCCCCGTCCCGGAGCGTCCGCGGGTACCGGGGTGACGAGGATGTCGATGACTCCGCCGCAGGTCAGGCCGACGGCGAAGGCGTCCTCGTCGCTGTAGCCGAAGCGCTCGACGACCGAACGGCCGTCCTCCAGCGCCTGTTGGCACAGCTCGTACACGGCGCCCTCGACGCATCCGCCCGAGACCGATCCGATGGCGGTGCCCTCGCTGTCCACGGCGAGTGCGGCACCGGGCTGACGGGGACCGCTGCCGCTGACCGCCACGACGGTGGCGACGGCGAAGTCACGTCCCTGCTCGACCCACCGGTTCAGTTCCTCGGCGATGTCCAGCATGTCGGCCTCCTTCAGAAACGATACGTGGGGCGGATGCGCGAGGGCATTCCGCGAGGGTGGGGGCTAGTGCCCGGATCCGGTGGCGAAGTAGAAGATGAACACGGCCGACAGGATCCACATGAAGATGCTCGGGTCGCGCCACTTGCCCTGCGCCAGCTTGATCGCGCAGTAGGCGATGACGCCGCAGCCGACACCGGCGGTGATGGTGTACGTGAACGGCATCAGGACGACCGTCAGGAACACCGGGGCGGCCACGGACCAGTCGGTCCAGTCCACGTGCCGGGCGTTCTGCAGCATCATCGCGCCGATCACGACGAGCGCGGCCGAGGCCACCTGGTTCGGCACGAGCTGGGTGAGCGGCGTGAAGAACAGGCAGGCGGCGAAGAACAGGCCGGTGACCGTGGCCGACAGGCCCGTACGGGCGCCCTCGCCGACGCCGGAGGCCGACTCGATGAACACGGTCTGCCCGGAGGCGCCCGCCACACCGCCGACCGCGCCGCCGGCGCCGTCGATGAACAGGGCCTTGTTGAGGCCGGGCATCCGGCCCCGGTCGTCGGCGAGCTTGGCCTCCTGGCCGACGGCGATGATGGTGGCCATCGCGTCGAAGAAGCCCGCCAGGACCAGGGTGAAGACGATCATGCCGACGGTGGTCGCGCCGAGCTTCTCCCAGCCGCCGAACTCGATGTTGCCGAAGAGCCCGAAGTCCGGCATGGAGACGGGGCTGCCGTTCAGGACCGGGGCCTTGCCGCCCCACTCCTTCTCGGAGATCAGCCCGGCGGCGGTGGCCCCGACGGAGACCACGGTGCCGACCACGATGCCGAGGAGGATCGCTCCGGGCACCTTCCGGGCCTGCAGCATGAAGATCAGGATCAGGGTGCCCGCGAAGAGCGCGACGGGCCAGCCGCTCAGATGCCCCCCGACACCGAGCGTGACGGGACCGCCCTCGCCCTTGCCCACGAAGCCGGCGTTCACGAAGCCGATCATCGCGATGAACAGGCCGATGCCCATGGTGATGCCGTGCTTCAGGGGCAACGGGATCGCGTTCATGATCACTTCTCGTACGCCGGTGGCGACCAGAAGCATGATCACGACGCCGTAGATCACACACATGCCCATGGCCTGCGGCCAGGTCATGTCGGGGGCGACCTGGGTGGACAGGACGCCGGAGACGCTGAGACCCGCTGCGAGCGCCAGCGGGACCTTGCCGATGAAGCCCATCGCCAGGGTGGTGACCGCGGCCGCGAGAGCGGTGGCGGTGATCAGCGCCGGCTGGCTCATCTTGTTGCCGAGCGCGTCCTCACCGCCGAGCAGCAGCGGGTTGAGCAGGAGGATGTAGGCCATCGCCATGAAGGTGGTGATGCCGCCGCGCACCTCACGCGCGACCGTCGATCCTCGGCTGGATATGTGGAAGTACCGGTCGAGCCAAGACCGGCCGGCGGGGACACGCGAGCCGTTGCCGGCGTCCTCCGCGACCGTCTTGGTCTCCACTGACGACTGGGTCATGGGGCCTTCTCCCAAGGTTCACAGGGGCATCCGCGCGCTGTGCTGCACGGCGGAATTTGGGATGTTGCTTGGCTGCACGACCCGGGGGACGGCCCGAGACGAACGAGTGGAGTTCCGGGGAAGCCGGGGGGAGCCGAACTCCCCCGGAACTCACGTCAGTTGGTGCTGGTGGTACTGGTTGCTGCTGCCGTCGTCGGCCTGGGTGGGGCCTCGGGCGCCGGTCGGTGCCGGTGGGGTTCCGGTCAGGTGCCGGTGAGGTGCTCGGGGCGTACCGGAGTCTTGTTGAGCTCCAGGCCCGTGGCGTTCCGGATCGCCGCGAGGACGGCCGGGGTGGAGGAGAGGGTGGGGGCCTCTCCCATGCCGCGCAGGCCGTAGGGGGCGTGCGGGTCGGCCAGCTCGAGGTAGTCGACGGGGATGGTCGGCGTGTCGAGGATGGTCGGGATCAGGTAGTCCGTGAAGGAGGGGTTGCGCACCTTCGCGGTCTTCGGGTCGACGACGATCTCCTCCATCACCGCGACGCCCAGGCCCTGGGTGGTGCCACCCTGGATCTGGCCGACGACGGAGAGCGGGTTGAGGGCCTTGCCGACGTCCTGCGCGGTGGCCAGTTCGATGACCTTGACCAGGCCCAGCTCGGTGTCCACCTCGACGACGGCGCGGTGCGCGGCGAACGAGTACTGGACGTGGCCGTTGCCCTGGCCGGTGCGCTTGTCGAAGGCCACGGTCGGGCGGTGCCGCCACTCGGCCTCGACCTCGACGGTCTCGTCCTCCAGGAGCTCCGCCAGGTCCGCGAGGGCCTCGCCGCCGTCGGTGACGACCTTGCCGCCCTCCAGGAGGAGTTCGGCGGTGGCCCACGCCGGGTGGTACGAGCCGTACTTGCGCCGGCCGATCTCCAGGACCTTCTCGCGGACCAGCTCGCAGGAGTTCTTGACGGCGCCGCCGGTGACGTACGTCTGCCGGGACGCAGAGGTCGAACCGGCCGAGCCCACCTGGGTGTCGGCGGGGTGGATGGTGACCTGCTGGACGCCGAGCTCGGTGCGGGCGATCTGGGCGTGCACGGTGATGCCGCCCTGGCCGACCTCCGCCATGGCCGTGTGGACCGTGGCGACGGGCTCGCCGTTGATGACCTCCATCCGCACCTTGGCGGTGGAGTAGTCGTCGAAGCCCTCGGAGAAGCCGACGTTCTTGATGCCGACCGCGTAGCCGACGCCGCGTACGACGCCTTCGCCGTGGGTGGTGTTGGAGAGTCCGCCGGGCAGTTCGCGCACGTCGGCGTCGCCGTCGGCGACCTCCCACTGGCGCTCCGGCGGCAGCGGGCGCTCCTTGACCCGGCGCAGGATCTCGGCGACCGGGGCGGGCGAGTCGACCGGTTGCCCGGTCGGCATGATCGTGCCCTGCTCCATGGCGTTGAGCTGCCGGAACTCGACCCGGTCCATGCCCACCGCGTCGGCGAGCTTGTCCATCTGGGCCTCGTACGCGAAGCAGGCCTGGACGGCGCCGAAGCCGCGCATCGCGCCGCAGGGCGGGTTGTTGGTGTAGAGGGCGACGGCCTCGATCTCGACGTCGTCGCAGACGTACGGGCCGAGCGACAGGGACGAGGCGTTGCCGACGACCGCCGGGGAGGCCGAGGCGTAGGCCCCGCCGTCCAGGACGATGCGGCACTTCATGTGCGTGAGCTTGCCGTCCTTGGTGGCGCCGTGCTCGTAGTACAGCTTCGCCGGGTGGCGGTGGACGTGGCCGAAGAACGACTCGAAGCGGTTGTAGACGATCTTCACCGGCTTGCCCGTGCGGAGCGCGAGCAGGCAGGCGTGGATCTGCATCGAGATGTCCTCGCGACCGCCGAAGGCGCCGCCGACGCCGGCCAGCGTCATCCGCACCTTCTCCTCGGGCAGGCCGAGGACGGGGGCGATCTGCTCCAGGTCGGAGTGCAGCCACTGGGTGGCGACGTACAGGTCGACGCCGCCGTCCTCCGCGGGCACGGCGAGGCCGGACTCGGGGCCGAGGAAGGCCTGGTCCTGCATGCCGAAGGTGTACTCGCCCTTGACGACGAAGTCGGCCTTCTTGGCGGCCTCTTCGGCGTTGCCGCGGATGATCGGCTGGTTGTGGACGATGTTCGGGTGGGAGACCCACTCGATGTACTCGTCGTCGCGGCCCTCGTGGACGAGGACGGCGTCCTCGGCGAGCGCGGAGGCCTCGTCGGTGATGACGGGCAGTTCCTTGTACTCGACCTTGATCTTCGCGGCGGCGCGGCGCGCGGTCTCCGGGTGGTCGGCGGCGACGAGGGCGACGGGCTCGCCGTGGTGGCGGACCTTGCCGTGCGCGAGGACCGGGGTGTCCTGGATCTCCAGGCCGTAGTTCTTCATCTCGGCCGGCAGGTCGTCGTACGTCAGGACCGCGTACACGCCCGGGGTGGCGAGGGCCTCGGCGGTGTCGATGGAGACGATCTCGGCGTGCGCGACGGTGGAGCGCAGCGTCTGGCCCCAGAGCATGTCCTCGTGCCACATGTCCGAGGAGTACGCGAACTCGCCGGTGACCTTGAGGGTGCCGTCGGGGCGGAGCGTGGACTCGCCGATGCCGCCCTTGTTGTGCTTCTGGGTGACGTTGGTCGGCGCACCCGTGGTGGTGGTCTTGGTGCCAGCCATGATCAGACCGCCTCTCCCTGACGGGCCGCGGCGAGGCGGACGGCGTCCAGGATCTTCTCGTATCCGGTGCAGCGGCAGAGGTTGCCGGAGAGCGCCTCGCGGATGTCCGCGTCGGACGGCGACTCGTTGCGCTCCAGGAGCTCGTCGGCCGCGACCAGGAGGCCGGGGGTGCAGAAGCCGCACTGGACGGCGCCGGCGTCGATGAACGCCTGCTGGATCGGGGAGAGTTCGGTGCCCTCACCGGTCTGCGAGTCGGTGCCCTTGGCGGACCACTGCTGAGCGGCCTGCAGAGAGGTGCCCTGCTCGGAGCCGCAGGCTCCGGTGGCGCAGCCGCCGTGCTCGGCACGCTGCTTGGCGAAGTCGGCGAGGCCCTCGACCGTGACGACCTCGCGGCCCTCGGCCTGACCGGCGGCGACCAGACAGGAGCACACCGGCACGCCGTCGAGGCGGACCGTGCACGAGCCGCACTCGCCCTGCTCGCAGGCGTTCTTCGAGCCGGGCAGGCCCATCCGCTCGCGCAGGACGTAGAGCAGGGACTCGCCCTCCCAGACGTCGTCGGCTTCCTGCTGACGGCCGTTGACCGTGAAACTGACGCGCATCGTCACGCAACTCCTTCCGCGCCACGGCCCTTGCCGCTGCGGTACGACTCCCAGGTCCAGCCGAGCGTGCGGCGGGCCATGATGCCCACGGCGTGCTTGCGATAGCTCGCGGTGCCGCGGACGTCGTCGATCGGGTTGGCGGCGCCGGAGCAGAGCTCGGCGAACTGCTTCGCGATCGACGGGGTGATGATCTTTCCGTTGTCCCAGAAGCCGCCCTCTTCCAGCGCGGCGTTCAGGAACTCCTCGGCCGCCTTCGCCCGGATCGGGGTGGGGGCGGCGGAGCCGATGCCGGTACGGACGGTGCGGGTCTCGGGGTGCAGGGCGATGCCGAAGGCGCACACGGCGATGACCATGGCGTTCCGGGTGCCCACCTTCGAGTACTGCTGCGGGCCGTCGGCCTTCTTGATGTGCACCGACTTGATCAGCTCGTCGGGCTCCAGGGCGTTGCGCTTCACGCCCGTGTAGAAGTCGTCGATCGGGATCAGCCGGGTGCCGCGGGCCTGCGACTCGACCTCGACCTGGCAGTCGGCGGCGAGCAGCGCGGGGTGCGCGTCACCGGCGGGCGAGGCGGTGCCGAGGTTGCCGCCGACGCCGCCGCGGTTGCGGATCTGCGGCGAGGCCACGGTGTGCGAGGCGAGCGCGAGACCGGGCAGCTCGGCGCGCAGGTGCTCCATGATCTTGCTGTACGGCACGGACGCGCCCAGCTGGACGGTGTCCTCGCCCACGTGCCAGTCCTGGAGCTCGCTGATGCGGTTCAGATCCAGGAGGTACTCGGGGCGACGGTGGTCGAAGTTGATCTCGACCATCACGTCGGTGCCACCCGCAATCGGCACGGCTGTGGGGTGCTCTGCCTTGGCGGCGAGCGCCTCCTCCCAGCCGGCGGGGCGAAGGAAGTCCATGAGCGGCTCTCTTCATTCGTATCGGGTCGTCGGTGCGAGCCTCGGGCACTGCGACCCTGGTGCTCGGTACGAGCGCCTGGCGTGTTCCGCCCGGTGCTCTTCTGACTCGTTCATCTGCTGTTCACGCGGATTGGCGTTAGTACACCGCTCGACGGCGTCCAGGGGTCAGTCACCGAAACCATGAAGGAGTTGGCTGGTGGCCCGGCCCATCTTGTAGATTCGTATGAAAGGTGGGCCTCAGTGATCCCGGACAAATTCCAGCTGACACCCACTTGAAGATCAACGACAAGTTCGAGACAGGATCGGCGGCGAACAGATGCGGCTGCGCGCACTCCTTGAAACCGACGCGCTGGGGCTGCGGCTGCTCGGCGGCGAGGACGAGCTGGACCGTACGGTCCGGGGCGTCATGACCACGGACCTGCGGGACCCCAGCAGGTACCTCTCCGGCGGCGAGCTGGTCCTCACCGGGCTCGCCTGGCGCAAGGACCCCTCCGACTCGGAGCCGTTCGTGCGCATCCTCGCCTCGGCCGGAGTGGCCGCGCTCGCCGCGGGCGAGGCCGAACTGGGCGCGGTTCCGGACGACTTGGTCGCCGCGTGCGCGCAGCACCGGCTGCCGCTGTTCGCCGTCAACGAGCGGGTCGCGTTCGCCACGATCACCGAGCACGTGGTCCGCCAGGTCTCCGGCGAGCGCGCGGGCGACCTGGCCGCGGTGGTCGACCGGCACCGGCGGCTCATGACCTCCGGACCGGCGGGCGGCGGGCCCGACGTGGTCCTGGACCTGCTCGGCTCCGACCTCGACCTGCGGGCCTGGGTGCTCTCCCCCACCGGCCGCCCCATCGCCGGTTCCGGCGGCTCCGGCACCGCGCTGCCCGCCCCGGTGTGCGCGTCCCTCGCCGCGGAGCACCTCGCCGCGTCCCGCACCGGCCGCCGCGGCCCGCACCGCGTGTCCTGCCAGGGCTCGACGTACTCCCTGTTCCCCATTCGCAGCAGCGGCCGCGGTACGGGTACGGCGGCGCCCCGGGACGTACGCGAGACCGTGCTGTCCGACTGGTTCCTGGCCGTCGAGGCGGACGCGGGCGACTGGCCAGAGGAGCGGCTCGACCTGCTCCAGGGCGTCACCCAGCTGATCGCCGTCGAGCGGGACCGCCGCGACGCGGCCCGTACGGTACGCCGCCGGCTCGCCCAGGAGGTCCTGGAGCTGGTCCAGACGGGCGCGGCCCCCGCGGAGATCGCCGCGCGGCTGCGGGTCGCGGCGCCGGTGCTGCTGCCGGGCCTGGGCGCGGCCCCGCACTGGCAGGTGGTCGTGGCCCGCGTCGAGTGGGAGGGCGGGGACGTCAAGGGCGGTCCGGTCGCCCAGTCGCTCCTGGAGGAGATCCTCGTCGACCCGAACGCGTCCGGGCCCGAGCCGTCCGACCGGATCGCGGTCGCGCACACCGGCGACGAGGCGATCGCGCTCGTCCCGCTGCCCGCGGTCGCCGCCGACCACGACGGCGCGGAGCCCGGCCTGCTCGCGGACGCGTTGCTGGACACCGTCCGCGACCCGCTCTCCGGCGGCCTCGACGGCGACGGACGCCTCACGCTCGGCGTCAGCGCCTCCGTGCACTCGGCGGAGGGGCTGCGCGGCGCCCTGGAGGAGGCCCGGCACGCCCGCCGCGTCGCCGCGGCACGGCCCGGGCGGGTCTGCGCGGCGGGCCACCAGGAGCTCGCCTCGCACGTCCTGCTCCTCCCCTTCGTCCCGGACGACGTACGCCGGGCGTTCACGGCCCGCCTCCTCGACCCGCTGCGGGACTACGACCGCCGCCACCGTGCGGAGCTCATCCCGACGCTGGAGGCGTTCCTCGACAGCGACGGATCCTGGACGCGCTGCGCGAGCCGGCTCCACCTGCACGTGAACACGCTCCGTTACCGGGTGGGCCGCATCGAGCAGCTCACGGGACGCGACCTGTCCCGCCTGGAGGACAAGCTGGACTTCTTCCTGGCCCTGCGCATGAGCTGACTTGCGGGCTCGCTGTCCTCAATCGCCGGACGGGCTTCCGGGGTTCGTCGTCGGCTTCCCCACCGTGGGTGGGCACAGCCGGGTGGGGGGGATCCGTGCCCCGACAGGGGCGCGGGGAACTGCGCGACCAGCCACGACGGTGGGAGAGCCGAACACCGGCCGATGGACAGGCAGCAGCTTTCCGTATGACGGAAGCAACCCGTTTGTGAATTCCTTCACCCGCCCCCTTGGCTCCCCGCAGGGATCCATGCTGAGATGCACGCCACAGCTCAATGACGCGCTCCCGGGGAGGGGAATGTGGCGGACACCGCCATGCCTGGTTCAGCTTCCGGTTCCGTACCCGTACCCGCCCCGCGGGGCCCGAGCGCCCGGGCCTCCGCCGTCCAGACCGCGGTCTGGCGGCTCCGCTCCCGCGGCTGCTGGACCGACGCGGCCGCCCTGCTGGAGTCCGACGACAGCCCACCCGCCGCCCTCCAGCGCACCGCACTCCTCGTCGAGCGCTGCCTCTTCACCGAGCAGGGCTGGAGCGACGCCGAGGACGCCCTGCGCGCCGCCGAGGCCCTCGCCGGGACGGACGACGAGCGCGGCGCGGCGGCCTGCGAGCGCGGTCAACTCGCGTACGCCGCAACGGTCCTGGGCGTCCGGGACCGTTCCGACGAGGCCCGCGTCGCGCTCGGCCGCGCCGCCGCCCTGATCCCGCCGGGCTCCGCCGCCCGCCCGCTGCTCGACTACCGTCGCGGTCTGATCGCCGAGCACCTCGCCGACTCCCCGCAGGCCGCCCGCGCCGCCTACCGCCGCGCGCACGCCGGTGCCACCGCCCAGGGCGACCGTCTGCTGCTCTCCTCCACCTGGCGGCACCTCGCCGGACTGGCCCTGCGCGAGGGCGAGTTGGCGGAGGCGCGGCACGGCTTCGCGGAGTCGCTGCGGATCCGTGAGGAGCTCGGCTTCCTCGTCGGCACGGCCCCGGCGCTCACCTCGCTCGCCGAGACCGAGGTCGAGCCCGAGGCCTCCCGGCTGCGCGCCGAGGCGGCCCGGCTGTTCCGGCTGCTCGGCAACGTACCGACCTGGCTGGCCGACCGGCTCACCCCGCCCGCACCGGCCGCGTAGCAGTCACCGCGAACGCACCGCCGCGTACCGTCACCCACCCGCACCGGGCTGCGCGCCCGCCGCCCCACCCACACCCACCGCGCAGCCGTCACCCGAACACGCCCCCTGCCACCGGGCGTTCGCCCGACCCGCACACGCCCCGGCCGCCCGACGTTCGCCGCGCACACCCCTCACCACCAGGCCTTCACCCGACCCGCCCGCGAGCGCCGTCCGGCGCCTCTGCACACTCGTCGCATGAACTACCTCGAACAACACTTCGGGCTCACCGGACGCACCGCCCTGGTCACCGGCGGCAGTTCGGGCATCGGCCGGGCCGTCGCCGAGGCGCTCGCCGGGGCGGGCGCCCACGTCGTCCTCGTGGCCCGCCGCGAGGAGGCCCTGAAGGAGACCGCCGCGCACATCAACTCCCTTGGTGGGAAGGCCGATTGGCTGAGCGCCGACCTGGGCGACCGGGACGCCGTACGGGCCGCCGCCGAGCGGGTCGTCGACGCGTACGGCGAACCCGACGTCCTCGTCACCTCCGCCGGCGTCAACCTGCGCCCGCCGCTCGACGAGCTGAGCGAGGCCGACTGGGACCTCACCATGGCCGTCAACCTGGACGCCCCGTTCCTGCTCGGGCAGCGCTTCGGGCCGCGGATGGCCGAGCGGGGCTGGGGCCGGATCGTGCACCTGGCGTCCCAGCAGTCGATCCGCGCCTTCGGCAACAGCGGCGCGTACGGCGTCTCCAAGGCGGCGATCTGCGGCCTCACCCGCTCCCAGGCGGAGGCGTGGGCGCCGTACGGGGTGAGCGTGAACGCGATCGCGCCGGGCTTCGTCCGCACCCCGCTGACCGAGCCCGCGTTCTCCGTGCCTGGCCGTGCCGAGGAGCTCGCGGCGCGCACCATGGCGGGACGCAACGGCGAGGCCGGGGACTTCGCGGGCGCGGCCCTGTTCCTGGCGAGCGACGCGGCCCGCTATGTGCACGGGCAGACGCTGTTCGTCGACGGCGGCTTCTCCGTCCACTGAACCGCCGCGGCGCTCACGCCTGGGTGAAGTGCTCCCGCACCAACTGCCCCACCACGGCGAGGTCTTGGGCCGCCAGGGCGTCCAGGAGCGCGGTGTGCTCCGCCGCGTCGGCCACCAGGTCGGCGCGGCGGCGGTGCACCGGGCCGGTGGCCAGCGGCCACTGCGAGCGGCGGTGCAGGTCGTCGGCGATGAGCAGCAGCTGACGGTTCCCGGCGAGGGCGAGGATCGCACGGTGGAAGGCCCGGTCGGCGTCGACGTACGCCGCGAGGTCGCCGCGTGCCGCGGCCGCCGCCGTCTCCTCGGCGAGGGGGCGCAGCTCCGCCCACCGCTCGGGCGGCTCGCTGCGGGCCAGGCGCAGCATCACCGGAACCTCCAACAGGGCCCGGATCTCGGCGAGTTCGGCCAGCTCGCGGGAGCTGCGCTCGGCGATCCGGAAGCCCCGGTTCGGTACGACTTCGACGGCGCCCTCGTGGGCGAGCTGCTGCATGGCCTCGCGCACCGGGGTCGCGGAGACGCCGAGCCGTTCGCCGAGCGCGGGCGCCGAGTACACCTCGCCGGGCGCGAGTTCGCCGCTCACCAGGGCCGCGCGCAGCGCTTCGAGGACCTGCCCGCGCACCGAGTGCCGCCGCACGGCCCGCCGCGCGGATTCCGTACGGGTGTCCTCGCCGCGCGCCTGCTCGGGGACGCGGCCGTGCGGCACCGGGGTCCGGCCGGTGGGCCGCGGTCCGGCCTGCTCCACTCGGGTCCTCCTCGGTGCGGTGTTCCGGCGATGTACGGGTCGGGGGCGTTTGTGCCCGGGTCCTGCAGGGAGCCTGTCAAGACGAGGTATTGAGGAATTGCATGGCAATGCCCTCGCGGGAGCCTATGCGGGCCCAGCTCCAGTTCAAACCTCGATGCGGTCGGGTAAGGTAAGGCTTACCTGCAAACGATCGCTAGAAATCGGTGGTCCCGCATGCTCCTGCCCGCCCTGGCCCCTGGCGCCGTACGACCGGGCCCCTCGCCCGTCGCGGAGGCGTACGCCCGCCTGACCGAGGTCTTCCCCGGGCTGCGGATCCAGGAGCTGCAACAGGACGAGCGGGCCCCGCAGGAGGCGGGCTGGGTGGCCGCCGCCCGCCTGGCGGAGGGCGGCGCCGACCTGGACGCGTTCCTCGCGTGGGACAACGCCCAGATCCTGCGGGACTACAAGCAGCAGGCCCGCCCCGACGTGATCGCCAGCTTCGGCCTGCACCGGTACGCGTGGCCGGCCTGCCTGCTGATCACCGTGCCGTGGTTCCTGCTGCGCCGGGTGCCGCGGTTCCCCGTGGCGAACGTCACGTTCCAGCGCTCCCTCGGCCGGATGGCCGTACGCGTCCAGGACTTCGCCTGCCTGCCGGACGATCCGGCCGCGACGGCGCCGGGCGCGCGGGTCGTGCCCGACGAGGAGGCGCTGCGCGCGGAGGTCAGGGCGGCGGTCGCCGAGCACCTCGGGCCGGTCCTGGACGGCTTCCGGCCGCGGATGCGGCGCGGCCCGCGCGCCCTGTGGGGCATGGCGACCGACGAGATCGTCGAGGGCCTCTGGTACGTGGCGCACCTCCTCGGCGCCGAGGAGCGCGCCATGGCCGACCTGGAGCAGCTCCTGCCGGGCACCACGAAGCCGTACGTCGGCGCGGCCGCGTTCCGGGAGCTGACCGGCCCGAACGGCGAGGCCCTGCCCACCCGGGACCGGGCCAGCTGCTGCCTCTTCTACACGCTGCGCCCCGAGGACACCTGCGTCACCTGCCCCCGTACGTGCGACGCGCAGCGGGTGGAGCGGCTGACGTCCGGCGCCACGCGCTGAGCCGCCCCGAACCGCGCGCTCGACCGCCTCGACCGCTTCAACTGCCCAGCGGCGTCGTGCCGTTGCCCTGGAGGCGTTCCAGGTCGCCGGCCCGTACCTGGATGACGAACAGGGCGATCAGGGCGGCGACGACCGCGAGGACGGCGGCGACGATGAACGCATTGGAGACACCCGCGGCGAGGATCCGGTCGCTCCACGGCGAGGGCAGGTCCTTGGTCCTGGCGAACGCCAGCTTCTGGGCCGGGGTCGCCTCCGCCATGAACTGCCGGACCTGGTCGACGGCCTCGTTGCGGCTGGCCGTGCCGTAGACCGTGACCAGGATGGACAGGCCGAGCGAACCGCCCACCTGCTGCGTGGCGTTGAGGACGCCGGACGCCGCGCCCGCGTCCTGCGGAGCCACCCCGGACACCGCCATCAGCGTCAGCGACACGAACTGCATCCCCATGCCGAAGCCGAACACGAGCATCGGCCCGAGCAGACTCCCCGCGTACGTGCTGTCCACATCGGTCAGCGTCAGCCAGCCGAGGCCGAGCGCCGCCAGGACCGCACCGCCGACCATGAACGGCTTGGGGCCCCACTTGGGCAGCAGCTGCGAGGTGAACGCGGCGCCCATCGCGATGATCGCGCTCACCGGCAGGAACGCGAGACCGGCCCGCAGCGGGCTGAAGTGCAGCACGTTCTGCACGAACAGGGTGAGGAAGAAGAACATCCCGAACATGGCGGCGGCGAGGCTCAGCATCATCCCGTACGCCCCGGCGCGGTTGCGGTCCTCGAACATCCACAGCGGGGTGATCGGCTGCCGGGACCGGCGCTCGACCGCGAGGAACGCGCCGAGGAGGACGACGGCCACACCGAAGGCCGTGAGGGTCACGCCGTCGCGCCAGCCGCCGCCCTCGGAACCGGCGCGGATGAAGCCGTAGACGAGCGACACCATGCCCACGGTGGAGGTGAGCGCGCCGAGGACGTCGAAGTGGCCCGGGTGGCGTTCGGACTCACGGATGTGCCGTGGTGTGGCCAGCACGATGAGCAGGCCGATGGGCACGTTGACGAACAGGACCCAGCGCCAGTCGAGCCACTCCACGAGCAGGCCGCCCGCGAGCAGCCCGATGGCGCTGCCGCCGGCCGACACGGCGGCGAACACCCCGAACGCGCGGTTGCGTTCGGGTCCTTCGCGGAACGTCGTGGTGATCAGGGCGAGGGCGGTCGGCGAGGCGATGGCGCCGCCGACGCCCTGCAGGGAGCGGGCCGCGAGCAGCTGCCAGGCCTCCTGCGCGAGACCGCCGAGCAGCGACGCCAGGACGAAGATCAGGATGCCGGCGACGAACACGCGCCGGCGGCCCAGGATGTCGCCGAGCCGCCCGCCGAGGAGCAGCAGGCCGCCGAAGGTCAGGGTGTAGGCGTTGATCACCCAGGAC
Source organism: Streptomyces sp. Da 82-17 (assembly GCF_046098215.1). Classification (NCBI taxonomy): domain Bacteria; kingdom Bacillati; phylum Actinomycetota; class Actinomycetes; order Kitasatosporales; family Streptomycetaceae; genus Streptomyces; species Streptomyces sp. Da 82-17. The sequence goes on along the minus strand of NZ_JBJURH010000016.1, from coordinate 55,860 downwards.
AGGTTCTCGGTGGAGAAGCCCAGGGAGGTCTGGATGTGCGGGAGGGCGATGTTCACGATGGTGATGTCGAGGACCACCATCAGCTGACACGAGGCGATCACGAGTAGCGCGATCCCACCGCCGTCGCCCTTCTTCGGGGATTCGACGGCCGTCCGCACAGGGGTGGAATCGGCGTCGGCCATGGCCTTGCAGCTCGGAGTCAGCGGTGAACGGGGATGTTCACTTGCATCGACGGTAAGCCTGTGGTTGTAGGGCCGCGAGTCGATCAAGAGGCCCGGGGCGGCCCGGTCGGCGCCCATCGTGCGGAGCCAGGAACGGCTACGAGGAGGGTCCTCGACGCCCGGCCCGTTCGAACTCAACTCGGCGCGCTCGACGGCCAGTTCGAGGCCGTGTCACCCTTCCGCGCCGTGCCGGGGCCTCATTTCCCCCTCTTGCTCCGAAAGCGCCTGGGCGTCTTGCCGGTTGAGCCAGTATGGCGCCCGAACCAGGCCTCAGGCGACGCAAGGGACGCAAGGGACGCAGATGAGAATGACCGACATATCGCTGGACTGGCTGCTTCCCGGCTGCGTGCTGCTCCTCGGGCTCCTTGCGGCCCTCGCGGTGCTCGCACGGGGGAAGCGGGCCGGGGAGAAGGCGGCCGCCGAGGACTCCTGGGAGCGCAGCGAGGAGCGCCGCCGACGCAAGGAGGCCATCTACGGAACGGCCTCGTACGTACTCCTCTTCTGCTGTGCCGCGGTCGCCGCGGCCCTGTCGTTCCACGGGCTCGTGGGCTTCGGGCGGCAGAACCTCAACCTCTCCGGGGGCTGGGAGTACCTGGTGCCGTTCGGTCTGGACGGGGCCGCCATGTTCTGCTCGGTGCTCGCGGTGCGCGAGGCCAGCCACGGGGACGCGGCGCTCGGCTCGCGGCTCCTCGTGTGGACGTTCGCGGGCGCGGCGGCCTGGTTCAACTGGGTGCACGCCCCGCGCGGCATCGGCCACGACGGCGCCCCGCAGTTCTTCGCCGGCATGTCGCTGAGCGCGGCCGTGCTCTTCGACCGCGCCCTGAAGCAGACCCGCCGCGCGGCCCTGCGCGAACAGGGCCTCGTACCGCGGCCGTTGCCGCAGATCCGGGTCGTGCGCTGGCTGCGCGCGCCGCGCGAGACCTTCGGCGCCTGGTCGCTGATGCTCCTCGAAGGCGTACGCAGCCTCGACGAGGCCGTCGAGGAGGTCCGCGACGACCGCAAGGAGAAGGCACAGAACCGGATGCGCAGGCGCGAGCAGGAGAAGCTGGAGCGGGCCCACCTGAAGGCGGTGAGCCGCGGCCAGCAGACCCTGACGGGCCGGATCGGCCGGATCGGCGCCCGCGACCAGCAGGCCGCCGCCGCGCTCACCGGCCAGACCCCGCAGGCCGTACTGCCCGCCCAGGGCCAGCCGCCCGCGGTGGCGGCCGGCAGCGCGGCCGGGCAGTCGGCACCGGCGGGGCAGCCCGGACAGGGCGGGCAGTCGGGCGGCGCGGACCCCGCCATAGCGGCGGAACAACTGCCCGTACGGTCCAGACCCTCGCTGCAGGCCGTGAGCGGCGCTGAGGCGGCGGAACCCGTCGACCTCACCGCGGAGGACGACACGCAGACGCTGCCGCGCCTCGACTCGCTGGAGCAGAAGCTCAAGGACCTGGAGCAGCAGTTCGGTTGAGCCGTGGACGGAGGGACCCCGGGACCTGTCGTCGGGCCCGGGTCAGGTGAGCCCTCCGTCCAGCTCGAACCAGACGGCCTTGCCGCCGTCCTGGGTGCGCACGCCCCAGGAGTCGGCGAGTGACTGGACCAGGAGCAGGCCTCGGCCGCCCGTACCGTCGTCGGCGTGCGGTACCCGCGGGGTCGGCCTGCGTGTGACGAAATCCCTGACCTCGACGCGGAGCCGGTGCTCGCGCACCGTGGCCGTGAAGACCGCGTCGTCGTCGGTGTGGACCAGTGCGTTGGTGACGATCTCGCTGGTGAGCAGCTCGGCGACGTCCGCGCACCCCGGCTTCCCCCAGTGCAGCAGCAACTCCCGTAGCGCGCGCCGGACTTCGGACACCGCCCGCAGATCGGCGCGCCCGAGTCTGCGGTGCAGCCGTGCCGGATCCCCCACCGCTGTGGCGCCTCCGGCCGTGCTTTCCTGTGCGTGGCTTGTCATGTCCCCCGCCCGTAGGCTGTCGGCTCTCCTTCATGAACAACTCACGTCGAACACGTTCACGGTGATGCATGCCCCCGCCCGGAAAGCGGCACGCCTGTCGATTCGGCACAAGTGGCAAGAGCCACACCCATACCCGGAGGATGCGCTTCCGGGTTTGCGGACAGCTCCGGGGGCGCCGCCCCGGCCCCCGGTCCGTCTTTCGTCTGCGGCGCCGCTGTGGCTGGTCGCGCAGTTCCCCGCGCCCCTGAAGAAAAAAGGGGCGGGGAGGGGAACGGATCCAGCCCTACGGGCGCGGCACATTCCTCAGGTTGGAGCGGGCCATCTGCAGCATGCGGCCCACCCCGCCGTCGAGGACGATCTTGCTGGCCGACAGGGCGAACCCCGTCACCATCTCCGCGCTGATCTTCGGCGGGATGGACAGCGCGTTGGGGTCGGTCACCACGTCGACCAGCGCGGGCCCCTTGTGCTTGAAGGCGTCCTTCAACGCCCCCGCGAGCTGCTTCGGCTTCTCCACCCGCACCCCGTACGCCCCGCAGGCCCGCGCCACGGCCGCGAAGTCCGGGTTGTGGTTCCCGGTCCCGTACGACGGCAGTCCGGCGACGAGCATCTCCAACTCGACCATGCCGAGGGAGGAGTTGTTGAAGAGGACGACCTTCACCGGCAGGTCGTACTGGACCAGGGTGAGGAAGTCGCCCATGAGCATGGAGAACCCGCCGTCGCCGGACATCGACACGACCTGCCGGTTCCGGTCCACGAACTGGGCGCCGATCGCCTGCGGCAGGGCGTTGGCCATCGAGCCGTGCGAGAACGAGCCGATGACGCGGCGCTTGCCGTTGGGCGAGAGGTAGCGGGCGGCCCACACGTTGCACATGCCGGTGTCGACGGTGAACACGGCGTCGTCGTCGGCGAGTTCGTCCATCACGGACGCCACGTACTCGGGGTGGATCGGCACGTGCTTCTCGACCTTGCGGGTGTACGCCTTGACGACCCCTTCCAACGCGTCGGCGTGCTTCTTCAGCATCTTGTCGAGGAACCGCCGGTCGGACTTCGGCCGCACGCGGGGCGTCAGACAGCGCAGGGTCTCGCGTACGTCCCCCCACACGGCGAGGTCCAGCTTCGAACGCCGGCCGAGGTGTTCGGGACGCACGTCGACCTGCACGATCTTCACGTCGTCGGGCAGGAACGCGTTGTACGGGAAGTCCGTGCCGAGCAGGATCAGCAGATCGCACTCGTGGGTGGCCTCGTACGCGGCGCCGTAGCCGAGGAGCCCGCTCATGCCGACGTCGTACGGGTTGTCGTACTGGATCCACTCCTTGCCGCGCAGCGCGTGCCCCACCGGGGACTTGACGGTCTCGGCGAACTCCATGACCTCCTTGTGGGCGCCGGCGGTGCCGCTGCCGCAGAAGAGGGTGACGCGGTCGGCCTCGTCGATCAGGTCGACCAGCTTGTCGATCTCCGTGTCGCCGGGGCGGACGGTGGGCCGCGCGGTGACGAGGGCGTGCTCGACGGCCTTCTCCGGCGCGGGCTCCGACGCCACGTCACCGGGCAGCGAGACGACGCTGACACCGCCCTGGCCGACGGCGTGCTGGATCGCGGTCTGCAGCAGCCGGGGCATCTGCTTCGGGCTGGAGATCAGCTCGCTGTAGTGGCTGCACTCGCGGAACAGCTGGTCGGGGTGGGTCTCCTGGAAGAAGCTGAGGCCGATCTCGCTGGACGGGATGTGCGAGGCGAGGGCGAGGACGGGGGCCATGGAGCGGTGCGCGTCGTAGAGGCCGTTGATGAGGTGCAGGTTGCCGGGGCCGCAGGAGCCCGCGCACGCGGCGAGCTTGCCCGTGACCTGGGCTTCGGCGCCGGCGGCGAAGGCGGCGGTCTCCTCGTGCCGCACCTGCACCCAGTCGATGCCGCCGGTGCGGCGGATCGCGTCGACGACGGGGTTGAGGCTGTCCCCGACGACCCCGTACAGCCGCCGCACCCCGGCGCGGACGAGGATGTCGACGAACTGCTCGGCGACGTTCTGCTTGGCCATGGGGGTGCACCTTTCTCCGGTAGGGGCCGGTCCCGGTCTCCGTGCACCATCCACTCACGGGCCGCGTGCGGGCGCCTGTTTTAGCCCCGACGGAGTTGTCCGTCCGGCTGCCCCACCGCCCTGGCCGGTCGCGCGGTTCCCCGCGCCCCTTCTCCGCACCCCTCAGGACTCCCACAGCGCGCAGGCCGTGCGGTCGTCCGCGTACCCCTTCACCCGCACCTGCACATCCGCGAGGAACTCCGTGAGCCCGGGCGGCTCGGGGTCGGACCAGTGGTGCAGGAGGTGCCCGGCGAGTTCCGGCTCTCCTCGCAGCGGCTCCGCGAACCCCCCGCTGCACAGCAGCAGCCGATCCCCCGGACGGGCCACGGAGGCCCGGAACCGGAACGGTTCCCGTGGCGCGCGCGGCGCCTGCTCGTACGGGCTGGGCGGCGCCCCGATGCCGAGCTCCCCGTCGGCGTGCTCCTCCCCGTACTCCCGGTGCTCCTCCCGCAGCGAGCCGAAGCCGACCACCGGCTCCCCCGCCCCTTCCGCCACCAGCGGCTCGATGTCCTTCCACGCCCCGTCCCGAAGCCGGAAGAGCCCGCCCCCGCCGACTCCGAAGAACACCCGCGTACGGCACTGCGGATCGGCCGGTACGAGCAGGCAGCGCAGGGCCGTCGCGCTGTACTCCTCGGGTTCGAGGCCCTGTTCGGCGGCGGACGCGCGGAGCTTGCCGAGGCTGCGGGCGGTGAGCCGGTGCAGCCCGGACTTGAGGTCGCCGCGCCGGCCGGCCCGCATGTCGTCGGCGAGGCGGGTGTGGCTGCGGCCCACGGAGCGGCCGATCCAGTGGCAGGCGTCGGCGGCGGCGAGGTGCGCGCCGGGCGAGGTGCGCGCGCCGGTGGCGAGGGCGACGAGGACGAGTCCGGTCTCGCCGCTGCCGAAGCGGGCGGTGAGCAGGGCGTCGCGGCGGGGCTCGCCGCGGTAGCGGGCGGAGTCCCCGCGCACGGACGCGGCGCGCAGCGTGCACGCCCCGTACCGGGCGCCGTCGAGCACGGTGTCCGCGACGAGCCCGTCGAGCGCGTCGGGGTCGGCGGCGGGCAGGGCGGTCGGCTCGGACTCGTACGTCGGCGGGCCGTCCCCCACGTACCCGACGCCGGGCCGGACGGCGGACTCGGGGGCGGTGCGGGCGGCGGGCACGGTGACGGCGGGCGGCGTCGCACCCGTGTCCGCCGCGGGTTCCGGTTCGGCACCGGGCACGCGTACGGGTTCGTCCTCGGGCTCGGGTTCCGGTGCGGGCGCCCTGCGTACGGGGCCGAAGGTCGTCGGGGCCGTCGGCACGCGGGGCGGGGCGGCGCCGGATTCCGCGGGCGGTTCCCACGGCGCGCGCAACGGCGCGTAGGGCGCGGCCTCGGCGGCGGTCGGCTTGGGTGCGAGCGCCCCGGCCTCAGGTCCGGCGGGCGGCCCGGCGGGGGCGGTCGTGCCGTGCAGGCCGATCCCCTCGCCCAGGGTGTCCGCCGCCGAGGCGAAGCGGTCGTCGAGGGTGTCCTCTGCCGGTGCGGGGCCGGTGTCCTCGGTGGGCGCGTCGTACAGCTGGCCCCACCAGTCGTCGCCCTGGCCGGAGTTGACTCTGTGCCTGTCCCCCTGCTGGCTCATGCCCCTTATTGTCCACAGAAGAGGCCTCCCGAAAACGGCACTTCGGGAAAAACCGCGCTGCCCGTCAACTCCCGTACCCCCAGGGGCACATGCGTACGACGGAAGCCCGCCGGGCGGCCCCACCCCCCACGGGAAGGACGCCCGGCGGGCCGGTCGTGGTGGCCGCTCGCGACACGGCGGGATCCGGGCGTCGTGCGCACCGGGTCACGGCGGGCGGCCACACACGCCGCCGGCATCTGCCGGACACCCCCTGGCCTGCGGCTCCGTCGAGCCGCCCGGCTCCGGCAACCGGTGGCGACACCTTGCCAGGGAGGCGGGGGCTACGGGGATGATGTTGGGCGGCGGGTTTACGCCGTGGCCGGTTTCCGCCAGCGGGACCGGGTTCGGCAGCGGTGCCGGTCGGGTGGCCGACCGTCGTACGACCGGTCGCCGCAAGGCAGTTGAACGGGGCAGCACAGTGGGAGGGGCAGCGGGGGATGTTGGGCGCGATCGGTCTGGACGAGGTGCAGGAGTCGGCGTACCGCGCGCTGGTGTCGCTCGGCGCCGCCGAAGTCGCGGACCTCGCGGCCCGGTCGGGGCTCGGCGAGGGCGACACGGAGCGGGCGGTGCGGCGGCTCGAACAGCAGGGCCTTGCCGCACGGTCGTCGACGCGGCCGGGGCGCTGGGTGGCGGCGCCGCCCGGGGTGGCCCTCGGCGCGCTGCTCACCCAGCAGCGGCACGAGCTGGAGCAGGCGGAGCTGGCGGCGGTCGTCCTCGCGGAGGAGTACCGGGCGCAGGCCACCGAGCCGAGCGCGCACGACCTGGTGGAGGTGGTGACGGGCGCGAGCGCGGTGGCCCAGCGGTTCCTGCAGCTGCAGCTGGGCGCGAGCCACGAGGTGTGCGCGCTGGTGACCGGTCGGCCGACGGTCGTCACGGGCCCCGACAACGACGCCGAGGAGCGGGCGGCGCAGCGCGGGGTGCGGTACCGGGTGGTGGTGGAGCGGGACGTGCTCGCGCTGCCGGACGGGCTGCCCGAGACGTCGGCGGCGCTCGGCCGGGACGAGCAGATCCGGATCGTCGACCGGGTCCCGACGAAGCTGGTGGTGGCCGACGGTCAGCTGGCGATGGTGCCGCTGACGTCCCGTACGTCGGAGCCCGCGGCGCTCGTGGTGCACGCGAGCGGGCTCCTCGAATGCCTTGCGGGGCTCTTCGAGGCGGTCTGGGAGCAGGCGCTGCCGCTGCGCCTGGGCGAGGACGGCGCGGTGACCGAGGCGACGCCGTCCGCCCCGGACGGCACCGACCTGGAGATCCTCTCCCTCCTCCTCGCCGGCCTCACGGACGCCAGCGTCGCCAAGCAGCTCGACCTCGGTCTCCGCACGGTCCAGCGCCGGGTGAAGGGCCTGATGGAGCTGGCGGGCGTGACGACCCGCCTCCAGCTGGGCTGGCACGCGTACGAGCTGGGCTGGGTCTCCCGCTGACCCTGGCCCACGTGCGACGGCGACCCCTTCCGTCCCTCCTGACCTGCGAAGTCGTGGGGCGTCCGGCACGCTGGGCAGATGGGCGTGTGGGAGTTGCTGCTGGTCGGGGCGGTGCTGCTGCTCGGGCTCGTCGGGCTGCTCATTCCGGGGGTGCCCGGCACGCTGCTCGTGTGGGGCGGCGTGGTGTGGTGGGCGTTGCAGGACCAGTCGGGGGCGGCGTGGGGCGTGCTCGTCGGGGCGACGGCCCTGCTGCTCCTGCAGCACGCGGTCCGCTGGCGGCTGCCGCCGCGCCGGATCCGGGGCGTCGGCATCACCCGGCGCATGGTGGTGTGCGCGGGCGTCGGCGCGTTCGTCGGGTTCGTCGTCGTGCCCGTGATCGGCTCCGTGCCCGGCTTCATCGGCGGCGTCTACCTGTCCGAGCGGCTCCGCCTCGGCAGCCACGGCGCGGCCTGGTCGTCCACGCGGGCGGCGATGCGCGCGGTCGGCACGAGCGTCCTCGTCGAGCTGTTCGCCTGCCTCCTGATCGTGGGGGCGTGGCTCGGAGTCCTGATCTGGGGCTGAGCCGCCCCCGCCCGCCGGTTGGGGTTGGGCCGTCCTCGCTGTTGCGGCGCGCGCCGTGCCCGCAGCGCCCCCTCAAGCCCCGCTCACAGCGCCCCCTCGAGCCCGAGCAGTGCCCGCTTCCGGTCGAGGCCGCCCGCGTACCCGGTCAGGGAGCCGTCCGCGCCGATCACCCGGTGGCAGGGGCGGACGACGAGCAGCGGGTTGGCGCCGATCGCCGTGCCCACCGCGCGGACCGCGGCGCGGGAGGCGCCGATCGCCGCGGCCAGCTCGCCGTAGCTGGTCGTCGCGCCGTACGGGACCGTGTCCAGGGCCGCCCACACGCGCTCGCGGAACTCGGTGCCCGCGGTGTGCAGCGTCAGGTCGAACTCCTTCAGCTCGCCCGCGAAGTACGCCCGCAGCTGCGCCGTCGCCTCCGTGAACGCGGCCGGGTCGGGCCGCCAGTCCGGCTGCACCGTGCGGCCGCCCTTCTGGCCGGGCACGGAGAGCGAGCTGAGCGCCCCCGAGCCGTCCCCGGCGAGCAGCAGCTCGCCGAGCGGGCTGTCGAGGGTGGTGTAGTACGTGGTCACGGCTGCTCCAAGGGGAGGTAGGGGCGGTCGGCGCCGGGGGCGGACTCGCCCTCGGCGTACAGGTGTTGCAGGGCGTACGAGCGCCAGGGGCGCCACGCGTCGTCGGCCGGCCGGCCCGGGACCGCCACGTCCGGGTCGCCGAGGGCCCGCATCCGGACGTACGCCGCCGTCGCCGCGTCCACACCGGGCACCGTGCGCAGCGCCTGCTCGGCGTCGTCGCGGTCGGCGCCCGGGTCGAGGCGGACGGAGCCGTCCTCCAGGGCGGCCGCGAGCGGCAGGTGCTCGGCGAGGGCCTTCGGCTCGGGGAAGACATGGGTGAGCGCGCCGCACGGCACGTCCAGGGGCCTGCCGTACTCGGCGACGAGCCGCCCGGCCCCGGCGCGGCCGACGAGCGCGCGGACGGCGAGCTCCTCCGCGTCGGCGGCGCCCGGCGAGCGGAGCCCGGGGCGGGCGGCGACGAGCGGGGCGAGCCGGGGCGCGGCGGCGAGCCGTTCGTCGACGGCCTGCGGGTCGGCGTCCAGGTCGAACAGGCGGCGCAGCCGCTGCACGGCGGCCGTCAGGTCGCGCAGGTCGGTGAGGTGGATGCGGGCGTCGAACCAGGGCCCGGCCGCGGCCTCGTCGACGGCGGCGATGCCGGTGCCGTGCGGGAGCCGTAGCGTACGCCGGTAGGTGCGGGCGCCCGGCGGGCCCGTCAACTCCTCGATTCCGGCGACGACTTCGGCCGCGAGCCGGTCGAAGACCGCCGGGCGGTGGTACGGCTCGCGGTACGCGAGGCGCAGCGGCACGCCCGCGAGGGGCGCCGCCGGGTCGGCGGGGGCGGGCGCGGGGAGTTTCGTGGCCGCCTCGGCGCGCAGCGCGGTGGGCGTGCGGGCGTAGATCTGCCGGATCGTGTCGTTGAACTGCCGCACGCTCGCGAAGCCCGCGGCGAACGCGATGTCGGTGACCGGCAGCCGCGTCGTCTGCAGCAGCAGCCGCGCGGTGTGCGCGCGCTGCGCGCGGGCGAGCGCGACCGGCCCCGCGCCCACCTCGGCGGTGAGCTGGCGCTGCACCTGCCGGGCGCTGTAGCCGAGCCGCACGGCGAGGCCGGGGACGCCCTCGCGGTCCACGACGCCGTCGCCGATCATGCGCATGGCGCGGCCCACCACGTCGGCCCGCACGTTCCACTCGGCGGAGCCGGGCACCGCGTCGGGCCGGCAGCGGCGGCAGGCGCGGAAGCCGTTGCCCTGGGCGGCGGCCGCGGTCGGGTAGAAGCGGACGTTCTTCCGCTTGGGCGTGACGGCGGGGCAGCTGGGCCGGCAGTAGATGCCGGTGGTCTCGACGGCGAAGAAGAACTCACCGTCGAAACGGGCATCGCGGCTGCGCACCGCCTCGTATCCGGTCTCCTCATCGATCACGGATCCAGTGTGCGCCCCGCGGCCGGGGAGTTCTGGCGGGATTCGGACACGGCGCTCGGGGGGCGTATTGTTCCGTGGTCGCCTGTGGAGCCCGTTGTGGGCACCCCGCGCGCGTGCGGGCGGGGCCGGTGGGCGACACTGAGTGCCGCTGTGTGCCGCTGGGTACCAGCCTGCCTTTGCCAGCCGTTGTCCGTCGTTGCCAGAACAGGACCTGCCATGTCTGCTTCCGTCCGCCCCCAGCGGCGCCGTCTCGCCGCCCTCTGCGCCGGTACCGCCCTGCTCGCCCTCTCCGCCACCGCCTGCGGCTTCGAGGACCAGGCCGCGGTCGGCATCGTGAAGTACGAGCCCGTCGCCGCGACGCCCGCCGAGGGCCAGGGCGAGGAGGCCGGTCACGGTGAGGAGGCCGCGCAGGACGAGCAGGCCGGTCACGGCGAGGAGGCCGCGCAGGAGGGTCACGGCGAGGAGGCCGCCGCGGGCGAGCACGGCGCGGAGGCCGAGGGCCACTCGGAGACCAACCCGCGCCTGGAGGGCTGCCACGTCATGAAGGGCGGCGCGGGCAAGATCGAGAACCGCACGATGGCCGACCTGGTCGCGTACGTCGGCGAGGACTGCACGGGCGAGTCCAAGCACGTCGGCAGCAAGCTGACCGGCGACATCGCGCCCGGCGCCGACGCCTGGAACAGCTACCGCTTCGTCAAGTAGCGGGCACGGAATCACCGTACGGAGACGTACGAAACGGGCCCGCCGGCCAGGCCGCCACAGCCGGCCGACGGGCCCTCTCCCCGGTGCCCGGCCAGGCACCGGCCCCTTCGGGTACGGGTTTCGCGCCCCGTACCCGAAGTGTTTTCCGCGACGGTCGCGACCTGAGCGTTCCCGCTGCGGTCGCGCCCGGTCAGTACCGGTGGCGCGCCGACGAGGGGCCGCGCTTGGCCTCCATCGCCGCCCGGCCCTGCGCCTGCTTGACCCGCCACTCGCGGCGGATCTCGCCGCGCAGCCGGGCGTCCGTCTTGGCGACGATCCGCCGGTTCTCGCGCAGCAGCTTGCGGTAGCTCTGCAGCCGCCGCTCGGACAGCGCGCCCTCGTCGAGCGCGGCGAGCACGGCGCAGCCCGGCTCGGACTCGTGCGCGCAGTCCAGGAACCGGCAGTCGGCGGCCAGTTCCTCGATCTCCGCGAAGACCTGCCCGACGCCGGACTCGGCGTCCCACAGGCCCACTCCGCGCAGCCCCGGGGTGTCGATCAGCACGCCGCCGCCGGGCAGCGCGAGCAGGTTCCGCGTGGTCGTCGTGTGCCGGCCCTTGCCGTCGACGTCCCGGGCGGCCTGCACCGTCATCACGTCCGCCCCGAGCAGGGCGTTGGCGAGCGTGGACTTCCCGGCGCCGGACTGGCCGAGCAGCACGCTGGTGCCGCCCGCGACGACCGCCGCGAGCACTTCGGTGCCCTCCCCCTCGGTGGCGCTGACGGGCAGCACCTGCACGCCGGGCGAGGCGGACTCGACGTCGGCGACGAGGTGCCCGAGCGTGGCGGGGTCGGGGACGAGGTCGGCCTTGGTCAGCACGACGACGGGCTGGGCGCCGGACTCCCACGCGAGCGCGAGGAACCGTTCGATCCGGCCCAGGTCGAGCTCGACGGCCAGGGAGACCGCGATCAGGGCGTGGTCGACGTTGGCGGCGAGGATCTGGCCCTCGGACCGCTTGGACGAGGTGTTGCGCAGGAACGCCGTACGCCGCGGCAGCAGCGCCCGTACGTACCTCGGGTCGCCGCCCTCCGGGTCGAGGGCGGTCCAGTCTCCGGTGCAGACGACCTTGGCGGGGTCGCGCGGCACGACGAACTCGGTGTCGGCGCGGACCGTCCCGGCCGGCGTGACGACGTCGCACTGCCCGCGGTCGACCCGCACGACCCGGCCGGGCACGAGCCCCTGCTCGGCGTACGGCGCGAACACCGCCTCCCAGTCCGCGTCCCAGCCGTACGGGGACAGCGGGTGCGCGGGCAGCGAGGACGAGGACGACGCGGAAGAAGAAACGGAAGAGGAATTCAAGGGGAACCCTTCACAGGGCGGCCCCGGCTGCGCACGAACGGTGCGGTGTCAGTGGGTGGTTCAGCCGGTGACCACGGGGGCGGAAACGACGGACTTCTGGACGCGGGCAGCGCCCGTCACAGCGACAGTCATCAGTCACACCTCCCGGAACACACGGCTGCTGCGGGCCGCTTGGAGCAGCCCTTCGGAACGGGTCCAGGATAGGAAGGCCGGCGCATCGGCCGCCAATGGTTTTCGCGGTGCGGCCCGGCGGGCCGGGCCGGTTGTCCGAATTCACTTGGGGCGAGGGCGACTTGGGCGTCGTCGGCGGCAGGATGGGCAGGCGCCGCCCGCCGTCATCGCCGCCCCTCGAAGGGCGCACACGCCTGGAGCCGCCCGCCCATGAGCACTCCCCCTCCTCCCCCGCCCGAGCGGCCTGACTGGGCGCACTGCGGACACGGGGCGGCTCCGCCCGCCGACCCCGTGGGCTGTTCCGGCGTCCGTGTGGCCGGATACACCGCGTGCCTCGCCCACCTCTCCGACGTCGAGCGCGACACCTACCTCACCGGCCTTTCACCCGGCGCCGACATCGACCACCGGGGCACGCCCTTCACCGAGCAGCTCCTCCGTTCCCTGCTCGGCGCCTTGCTCGATCCCGCCACCCGGCTTCCCTGCCTCGGCGCCTCGCGGTTCGGCTTCGCCACGTTCACGGGCAGGGCCGATTTCGGCTCGGCGACCTTCAGGGGCGGAGTCGATTTCGAATCGGCCACCTTCCAGGACGAGGCCCTGTTCAAGGAAGCGAATTTCCTGGACGGCGCCTGGTTCGGATCGGCGGTCTTCGAGAGCACCAATGGTTTCTCATCGGCGACGTTCCACAGACAAGCCTGGTTCGCCTATGCGACGTTCAGGAAGGATGCCCAATTTCCGGCGGCGAGCTTCGGCGATGCCGTGTTCGCGCGTGCGGTCTTCCAGGAAAGTGCCCTCTTTCCGTTCGTGACTTTCAAGGAAGAAGTCGCGTTCTACGCATGCACCCTTCAAGGCGATGCCCGCTTCGACGCGTCGACGTTCCAAGGCAGCGTCGGTTTCCACGGGACGACCTGCGAAGGCGACGCAAGCTTCGAGGGTGCGGTCTTCGAACAACCCGTGACGCTCGGGCCGTTGATGTGCGCCGGGCGAGTCAGTCTGTCCAGGGCGATGTTCAGCGGTCCGGCGAGCGTCGAGCTCGCCGCGCACCGCCTGGAGTGCTGGCGGACCCGCTGGCTGTCGACGGCGGAGCTGCGTCTGCGCCACGCGACGGTGGACCTCTCCCAGAGCGTCCTCGAACACCCGCTCACCATCGCCTCGGAGCCCGCCCTCTTCACGTTCTTCGACGAGCAGCCTTTGACAGAGGAACTCCTCGCCAACTCCCTTGGGAACACCGTGCGGTTGGAGTCGCTGCGCGGGGTGGACACGGCTCATCTGGTTCTCTCCGACCTGGACCTGTCGCGCTGCCTGTTCGCCGGGGCCGTACATCTGGACCAGCTGCGGCTGGAAGGCAACTGCACCTTCGCGTCGGTCCCGCCCGGCAGACGCTGGCGGCGCGGGCTCCCCCTCTGGTTCACTCCGCGTCGCACCCTCGCCGAAGAACACCACTGGCGCGCGAGCCGGCCGGGCGGGGTCCGGGGATGGAATGCGGCAGAGGGCAACTCCCGTATCGGCCCCCTGCAGTTGGCGCCGATCTACCGGGCTCTGCGCAAGTCGTTCGAGGACGGCAAGCACGAGCCGGGAGCGGCGGACTTCTACTACGGCGAAATGGAAATGCGCCGGCACGCCGAAGACATACCGCGGGGTGAACGCGCCCTGCTCCGCGCCTACTGGCTCCTGTCGGGCTACGGCATGCGAGCGTCCAGGGCCCTGGTCTGGCTCGCCGCCGCCATGGTCGTCACGATCACGCTGCTGATGGCCTTCGGACTCCCCCAGGAGTCCCCGAAGCAGCAGGCCACCGGCGTCGTGCCGCCCGGCGGAGGCAGAGTCACCCTCGAGATCGACAAGGACGACCCGCAGAACCCCACCGGCGACAGGTTCACGGGCAGACGCTTCGAGAGGGCCCTCAACGTCACCCTCAACTCCGTGGTGTTCCGCTCCAGCGGACAGGACCTGACCACGGCCGGCACCTACATCGAGATGACCTCGCGCCTCCTCGAACCCGCCCTCCTCGCCTTCGCCGTCCTCGCCGTCCGCGGACGCGTCAAACGCTGACGGCAACGCCCCCCGGCACACGACGAAGCCGCCCGGCGTCCTGGCGGAACGGCGGGCGGCTTCGGCGGGCGGCTTCGGTGGGCGGAGGCCGGTGGACGGCGGCGGGTGGCGGTACGACCCCACCCCGCTACACGCCGACCCGTTCACCCGTGGCGTCCCCTTCCTGTCAGGCCGCGGGGGCGGGCGGTTCGGCGCGCATCGCGAGCAGGGTGACGAGGCCGCCGAGTGCGGCGATCGCGGCGGCGCCGAGGAACGCGGCGCCGAACCCTTCGGTCAGGGCGGGCAGGTCGCCGAGCCGGCCGGCGCCCTGGGACGCGGCGAGTGCGGTCAGGGCGGCGAGGCCGAGGGCGGAGCCGACCTGGTAGGTGGTGTTGACGATGCCGGAGGCGAGCCCCGCCTGCTCCTGCGGCGCCCCGGACATGGCGGCCATCATCGCCGGGATGTACGCGAGGGACATGCCGAGGGCGGCGACCAGCGAGGCGGGCAGGACGTCGACGACGAACGACCCGGTGGGCTCGACCGCCGACAGCCACACGAGTCCGGCCGCGAGTACGAGGAGTCCGCCGCCGATCAGGGGCTTGGCGCCGAAGCGGGCGAGGAGCTTCGCGGTGACGGCCGTCATGAAGATCATCAGCAGGACGGTCATCGGGAGGAGCGCGGCGCCCGAGGCGAAGGCCCCGTAGCCGAGGACCTGCTGGAGGTAGAGGTTGAGGAAGTACCACATCGGGATCCACGCGGCGCCGAGCAGCGCCATGGCCAGGTTGGCGGAGCCGAGGCGCGGCACGCGCCAGACGGCGAGCGGCATGAGCGGCCGGCGCACCGACTTCTGGATCACCAGGAAGAGCACCAACAGGGCGGCGGCGCCGACGAGTTGGAGGACGGTTGCGGCGGAGCCCCAGCCGACGTGCTCGGCGCGGACGATCGCGAACACGGCGAGCGCGAGACCGGCGGTGACGGCGGCGGCGCCCAGGACGTCGACGGCGCCGCGGCGGGACTCGACGGCGGGCAGGAGCTTGGTGGCGGCGAGGGTCGCGAGGCCGATCGGCACGTAGATGACGAAGATCCACGGCCAGCTCAGCCACTCGGTGAAGACGCCGCCGAGGAACACGCCGGCTGTGCCGCCTGCGGGTGCGGCGGCGCCGTAGAGGGCCATCGCGCGGCCCAACTCCCGCGGGTCGTGGGCGAAGAGGACCATCAGGAGGGTCATGGCGGACGGGGCGATCAGCGCGCCGCCGACGCCCTGCACGGCCCGTCCGGCGATCTCGACCCACGCGGTCTGGGCGGCCGCGGCGACGACGGATCCGGCGATGAGGACGACCCAGCCGGCGTTGAAGACCTTGCGGGCGCCGAGGAGGTCGGAGAGCCGCCCGCCGAGCAGCAGCAGTCCGCCGAAGGCGATGACGTAGGCGTTGAACACCCACTGCAACTCGCCCTGGGAGAAGCCGAGTTCGCGCTGCATCTCGGGGAGTGCGACTCCGATGATGCTGGTGTCCATGATCACCATGAACTGCGCGGCGGCGAGCACGAGCAGTGCCCACCAGCGTCTGGGGTTGGCCGTAGACATGATCCCATCCCTTCACCTGGATACCCCCACGGGGTACCTGACGCAGGGAAACATAACATACCCCCGAGGGGTATCAAGGGGGCTGGTCGTGAACTACGTCCAAAAGCCCGCTGGGCCCTACGACCGAAGACGGAGGCGCCCGGCGGATCAGCCCCGCCGGGCGCCTCGTCGAACCTGGAACAGCCGCTACCACTCCGCGCGCACGCCGCCTTCCCTCCGCAGACGCCGCCGCCGTACGACATACGCGGCCCACGCGGCGAGCACCGCCACGCCGACGCCGGTCGTCGCGCCCGCGGTGCCGGCCCAGCCCTCCTCGTCGGCCCCGGCCGCCGACGGCGCCGCGGCCGCGGCGCCCGCGACGGCCTTGGGCGCGGGCGGTTCGAGCGAGCCGACCGGGCGCACGTGCCCGTCGGCGGCGAAACCCCAGTCGAGCAGCGCCCGCGCCTCCTCGTACACCGCGAAGCCGTCGCCCTGCTGCGGGTTCATGACGGAGACGACGAGCGTGCGGCCCCCGCGCTTCGCCGCGGCGATCAGCGTGTGCCCGGCCCCGCTGGTGTAGCCGTTCTTGACCCCGATGATCCCGGGGTACGGGGCGACGCCGTCGGCGCCGGACAGCAGCCGGTTGGTGTTCTGGATGTCGTACGACCAGGCACCCTCGGGGAACTTGGCGAGCGCCGTCGAGCAGTAGCGGCGGAACTCCGGGTGCGCGAGCCCGGCCCGCCCGAACACGGCGAGGTCGTACGCGGAGGAGACCTGGCCCGGGGCGTCGTACCCGTCGGGCGAGACGACATGGGTGTCGTGGGCGCCGAGCGCGCGGGCCTTGGCCTGCATGCGCCGGGCGGTCTCCCGCCAGCCGCCGTTCATCTCGGCCAGGACGTGCACGGCGTCGTTGCCTGAGCTGAGGAAGACCCCGCGCCACAGGTCGGCGGCCCGGTAGGTGCGACCCGCGTCCACGCCGACGAGGCTGCTGCCCTCGCCCACGCCCGCGAGCTCGGCGTCGGTCACCGTGTGCTGTGCGGTGCCCGGCACTTGGGGCAGGGCGGTGAGGGCGAACAGGGTCTTGATGGTGCTGGCGGGCGGCAGTCTGCGGTGCGCGTCGTGCGCGGCGAGCACGTCACCGCTGTCCGCGTCGGCCACCACCCAGGACAGCGCCGAGACGTCGCGCGGCAGGGCGGGGGCGGAGGGCCGCGCCCTGACCTGGGTTCCGGCGCGGTACAGCCAGGCGGGCGGGGCGGCGGCCGCGGGGTGCGGCGGAGTGGGTTCCTGTCGTGGGCCGGCGGCCGAGGCGGGGGCCGGGGCGAGGAGTTGGGCGCCGAGCACCGAGACCAGGGCGCCGGCAAGGACGACGCGCACAAAGGAAGGAATCATCCGTTAAACGTATGAATCACCCTTGATGCTCCCCGGAACCCCGGGCCGCAGGTCGGACTCCGGCACTCGGATGGCGGACCGCACCCCGGTCCGGAGCGGCTACGCCTCCAGCCTGCCGCGCAGCGTCGCGGCGAACTCCTCGGCCATCGCGAGGCGGCTGCGGAGCTTCTCGCAGCGGGCGTCGGCCTCCTCGCGGTAGGCGTCGAGGCGCTCGCGCAGGAGCTTCAACTCCTCGTCCGCGGGCGGATCGTCGGTGGCGCCGAGGCGGTCGGTGACCTCCAGGAGGTCCCGCATCTCCTCCAGGGAGAAGTCGAGCGGCTTCATCCGGCGGATCACCATGAGGCGGTCGACGTCCGTCGCCGTGTAGAGACGGAAGCCTCCCTTGCTGCGGGCGGAGGGGATGACGAGGCCCACTTCTTCGTAGTGACGGATGGTGCGCAGCGACAGGCCGGTCCGTTCGGCCACCTCGCCGATCTGCATCTGCCGCTCACTCATCGCCGTGCTTTCTCCTTCTGGCCACCGGTTCTTCTGGCCACCGATTCGAACTCTTCCCTCACGTCAGGGTAGAGTTTGGGAGGCGCTCGCCGGAGCCGTGCCTCGATCGGTAAAGGGTACGGGGGCGGGCCGACTCCAAGACTTCCGGGCGACGGCGCCCGCTCCCCTGAGAAACGGTTGCATGTCCACACCGCTGTCCCCTGCCCAGAACCCTTCCCCGACCCCGTCCCCGAAGCGCCCGGGGCTGCGGCTGTCCCGGCCGGACTGGCTCGCCTCGCCGAAGGTGTTCCGTACCGAGGTGCTCGCCGGGCTCGTCGTGGCCCTCGCGCTGATCCCCGAGGCGATCTCGTTCTCGATCATCGCCGGGGTGGACCCGAGCATCGGTCTGTTCGCCTCGTTCACGATGGCCGTCGTGATCTCCGTCGTCGGTGGCCGCAAGGCGATGATCTCCGCCGCGACCGGCGCCATCGCCCTGGTCATCGCGCCCCTCAACCACGAGTACGGGCTCGGCCACCTCGTCGCCGCCGTTATCCTCGGCGGGCTGTTCCAGGTGGTCCTGGGCGCCCTCGGCGTGGCCCGGCTGATGCGGTTCGTGCCGCGCAGCGTGATGGTGGGCTTCGTCAACTCGCTGGCGATCCTGATCTTCATGGCGCAGCTGCCGGAGATGCGGAACGTGCCGTGGCCCGTCTATCCGCTGATCCTCGGGGGCCTCGCCCTCATGGTGCTGTTCCCGAGGATCACGAAGGCCGTGCCCGCGCCGCTCGTCTCGATCGTGATCCTCACCGTGATCACCGTGGGCGCGGGCATCGCGGTCCCGACCGTCGGCGACAAGGGCGAGCTGCCCTCTTCCCTGCCCGTCCCGGGTCTGCCGGACGTGCCGTTCACGCTGGACACGCTCACCACCATCGCGCCGTACGCGTTCGCCTTCGCGCTCGTCGGCCTGATGGAGTCGCTGATGACGGCCAAGCTCGTCGACGACATCACGGACTCCCGCTCCGACAAGACGCGCGAGTCCATCGGGCAGGGCATCGCCAACATCGTCACCGGTTTCTTCGGCGGCATGGGCGGCTGCGCCATGATCGGCCAGACGATGATCAACGTGAAGGTGTCCGGGGCGCGCACCCGACTCTCCACCTTCCTGGCGGGTTCGCTGCTGATGGTGCTGTGCATCGTCTTCGGGCCGCTCGTCTCGGACATCCCGATGGCCGCACTCGTCGCCGTCATGGTCATGGTCTCCGTGGCCACGTTCGACTGGCACTCCATCAAGCCCAGGACGCTGAAGCGGATGCCGGTCGGCGAGACCACGGTCATGGTCGTCACCGTCGCCTGTGTGGTCGTCACCCACAACCTCGCCGTCGGCGTGGTCGTCGGCTCCGTCACGGCGATGGTGATCTTCGCGAAGCGGGTCGCGCACCTCGCCCAGGTCTCCGCCGTCGTCGACCCGGACGGCAAGCAGGTCGTGTACGCGGTCACCGGCGAGCTGTTCTTCGCCTCGTCCAACGACCTGGTCACGCAGTTCGACTACAAGGACGACCCGGACGACGTCGTCATCGACCTCACCGACGCGCACATCTGGGACGCCTCGTCCGTCGCCGCGCTCGACGCCGTCGAGACCAAGTACGCCGACCGCGGCAAGAAGGTCACCATCGTCGGCCTCAACGAGCCGAGCGCCGCCATGCACGACCGCCTCGCCGGCCAGCTCACCGCCGGCCACTGACGGACGTACGGACGAGCAGCAGCGAAGGCCGCCCTCCCGGTCCGGGAGAGCGGCCTTCGCATGTCGGTGACGTACGTCGACAGGGCTCAGCGGCCGACGAGTTCGAGGCCCTCCGCGACGACCACGCCGTCGTGCAGGACCGTGCGGTCCGTGCCCCGGTCCATGACCGCGCTCGTCGGGGTCTCGCCGTCGACCAGGAGCAGGTCCGCGCGGTCGCCGACGGCGAGGCCGGGGCGGTCGGCGGTGCCCGCGAGGCGCGGGACGTCGTGGCTCATGATCGAGGCGCCGCCCATCGTGCCCACCGCGAGGCACATCTCGATGTGCTCGTCCCGGCGGAAGTTGTGGGTGAACGCCAGCTGCCAGGTGCGGTCGAGCATGTCGCAGTTGCCGTACGGGCTCCAGTAGTCGCGCTGGCCGTCCTGGCCGAGGCCGACGCGTACGCCCGCCTCCGTCAGGTCGACGAGGGAGAGCTGGCCGCGCGCCGACGGGGCGACCGTGGCCATGGCGACGTCGAGCTCGGCGAAGGCGTCGATCAGGCGGCGGCTCTCCGACTCGGAGACCGAGCCGAGCTCGTAGGCGTGCGACATCGTGACCTTGCCCTGCATGCCGAGGGCGCGGGTGCGCTCCAGGATCAGATCGGTGGAGAAGATGCCCAGATGGCCGGGCTCGTGCAGATGGATGTCGACCTCCACCTGGTACTTCTCGGCGAGCCCGAACACCACGTCGAGGTGGCCCTTCGGGTCCTTGTCGAGGGTGCACGGGTCGATGCCGCCGATCACGTCGGCGCCCGCCTTCAGGGACGCCTCCAGGTAGTCGGCGGTGCCCTCCTCGCGGAGGATGCCCGCCTGCGGGAACGTCATGATCTGCACCTCGGCCTGCCCCGCGAACTTCTCCTTCGCGGCGACCACGGCCTCGAACTTCTCCAGCTTGCAGTCGACGTCGACCTGCGCATACGACCGGACCCGGGTGGTGCCGCGGGCGATCATGCGCTCCAGGGTGCCCGCGACCCGCTCCTGCAGCGGGACTTCGGCGTCCCGCCAGTTCTCGCGGTCGTTCATCATCATCGTCCAGACGCCCGGGCCGCCGGTGTGCGGGCGGAACGGCAGGCCGATCCGGGTCGAGTCCAGATGGACGTGCACGTCGCTGAAGGAGGGCAGGAGCAGCCGCCCGCGGCCCTCGACCGCCCCTCGCGCCGGATGTGCGGCCGGGTCGTGCGGGCGGACCGCGGCGATGCGCGCGCCGGACAGCTCGACATCGCTGCGCTCCCCGCCCCAGGGGCGGACGTCACGGATCAACATGGTTCGGTCACCTTTCACTTGCGCGGATCTGGGTCATTCGGCGGCGACGGCGGTACGGAGCGTCTCCCCCACGAACTCCGTGTGGTGGCAGGCGACTTCACGGTGCGGGACGCCCGTACGGCACAACTCCTGCCGTTCCGCGCCGAGTTCGGCGTAGGCCGGGCAGCGCGTGCGGAAGACGCAGCCGCTCGGCGGGTTCGCGGGGCTCGGCAGGTCGCCGGTGAGGCGGATGCGGCCGCTGCGGTCCGCCTCCGGGTCGGCCTGCGGTACGGCGGAGAGGAGGGCGCGGGTGTAGGGGTGGCGCGGGGCGCCGAACACCTCGTCGGTGGGGCCGTGTTCCATGATCCGGCCCAGGTACATGACGGCGATGCGGTCGGCGAAGTGCTTGACGACGGACAGGTCGTGGGCGATGAACAGATACGCCACGCCGGTGTCCCGCTGGATGTCCTGCAGCAGGTTGATCACCTGGGCCTGCACGGACACGTCGAGGGCCGAGACCGGCTCGTCGCAGATGATCAGGTGCGGGTCGAGGGCGAGGGCGCGGGCGATGCCGACGCGCTGCTTCTGGCCGCCGGAGAATTCGTGCGGGAACCGGTTGTAGTGGTCGGGGCGCAGGCCGACCCGGTCCATCAGGTCCCGCACCTTCGCCTTGACGCCGCCGGGCGGTTCGATGCCCTGGGCGAGCAGCGGGGCGGCGATGGCGCTGCCCACGGACTGGCGGGGGTTGAGCGACGACGACGGGTTCTGGAACACCATCTGCACGCGCCGCCGGTACTCCTGGAGCCCGGAGCGGCGCAGCTCGGCGATCTCCTGCCCGTCGAGCTTGATGGACCCGGAGGTGGGGTCGAGGAGCCGCATCAGGAGCCGGCCGGTGGTCGACTTGCCGCAGCCGGACTCGCCGACGAGGCCGAGGGTCTGGCCCGCGTCCACGGAGAAGGAGACCCCGTCGACGGCCTTGATGAGCCCGCGCTGGGAGCGCAGCAGCGAGGAGCCGCCGCGTACCGGGAAGTGCTTGGTGAGGTCGGTGACTTGGAGCAGCGGCGTCATCGCGCCACCTCCCGTGCGGGGTCCGTGGGCCGTGCGGGGTTCGTGGGCGGTGCGGGGTTCGTGGGCGGTGCGGGTTCCGTGGGCGGTGCGGGTTCCGTGGGCGTGAGGTGGCAGCGGGACGGGTGCCCCACCGAGCCCGCGCCGACGGTGAGGGTGGGCCGGGTCGTCGTACAGGCCTGGTCCGGCACCTGGTGGGTCTGCGGGCAGCGGTCGGCGAACAGGCAGCCGTCCGGGAGGGCGAGCAGGGACGGCGGGAAGCCGGGGATCGGGGCGAGCCGGTCGGACGTGCCGGCGAGCGACGGCATCGACGCCAACAGGCCCTGGGTGTACGGGTGCCGGGGGTCGCGGAAGAGTTCGGCGACGGTGGCCTGCTCGACGCACTCGCCGCCGTACATGACGACGACCTGGTGGCAGACCTCGGCGACGACGCCCAGGTCGTGGGTCACGAGGATCACCGAGGCGCCGGTCTCGGACTGCAGCTCGCCGAGCAGGTCGAGGATCTGCGCCTGCACGGTGACGTCGAGGGCCGTCGTGGGCTCGTCGGCGATGAGGAGTTCGGGCTCGCAGACGAGAGCCATGGCGATCATCGCGCGCTGCCGCATACCGCCGGAGAATTCGTGCGGGTAGGCGGAGTAGCGGCGGGCCGGGTCGGGGATGCCGACGCGGCCGAGCATGTCGACGGCGACGGCCGCGGCGGCCTTCCTGGAGACCGCGTTGTGCACCCGGTACGCCTCGGCGATCTGCGCGCCCACGGGGTAGAAGGGGTGCATGGCGGAGAGCGGGTCCTGGAAGATCATGGCGATCTTCTTGCCGCGGTAGGCGCGCATCTGCGCCTCGGTGAGCGGCACGAGATCCTCGCCGTCGAGCAGGATCTGCCCGCTGACGGTGGCCCTGCTGCCCTTGAAGAGTCCCATCAGGGCCTGGCTGGTGACGGTCTTGCCGGAGCCGGACTCGCCGACGATGCCGACGGTCTCGCCGCGGGCCAGGGTCAGGTCCATGCCGTTGACCGCGTGCACCACGCCGTCGTCGGTGGGGAAGGAGACGTGCAGGTCGCGGATTTCGAGGAGCGGTGTGCGTACGGGAGTTGTCGTGGTCATCAGGCGACCCTCACTCGCGGGTCGATCACCGCGTAGGCGGCGTCGACCACGACGTTGGCAACGATGATGAAGAACGCGGCCATCATCGTGATGGCCATGGTGACGGGCAGGTCACCGGCCTGCGCGGCGCGCACCGCGGTGAAGCCGATGCCCGGTACGGAGAAGATCTGCTCGGTGAGGACGGCCCCGCCGAGGAGCAGCCCGATGTCGAGGCCGAGCATGGTGACGACGGGCGTGATGCCGGCCCGGGCGCCGTGCTTGAAGACGATGCCGCGGCGGGACAGGCCCTTGGAGCGGGCGGTGCGCATGAAGTCCTCGCCGAACGTCTCCAGCATGTTGCCGCGGGTGACGCGGATGTACTGGGCGGAGAACAGCACCGCCAACGCCACCCACGGCAACAGGTAGTTGAGGAACCAGGCGCCGGGTCCGGCCGCGCCGAACGGGGAGGCGATCTCGTTGGTGGTGAACGGCAACAGGTCGAGGCCGCTGACGAAGACGAGCAGCAGCAACAGGCCGGTCACCGGGATGGGCAGGGAGACGCCGACGGAGGCGGCGCCCACGATCAGCTTGTCGGTGAGCTTGTCCTTGCGGAGCGCGGCGAGCAGCCCGAGGCCGACGCCGACGAGGGTCCACAGGACGATCGCGCCGCTGGCCACCGACAGGGTGTACGGCAGGGCCCGCTCCAGGATCGCGGTGACGTCCTCGTTGGTCTGGAAGGACTTGCCGAGGCAGGGCCACTCGCACACGGTCTGCGTGCCGGGTGCGCCGACGAGCCGGCTGTCGAGGAGCCCCGACATGTAGCTGACGTACTGGGACAGGAACGGCTGGTCCATGCCGAGGGCCACGCGGGCCTCGGCGACGCGGGCCGGGGTGCACTCCTGTCCGCAGGCCGCCGCGGCCGGGTCGGCGGGCCCCAGTTGGAACAGGCTGAACGTGACGAAGCTGATGACGACCAGCAGGGCGATCATCGCGGCGAACCGCCGCAGCAGGAAACCGGTCATGGGCGCGTACTCCTCAAGCCTCTCCGGTCAGCGCTCGACGCCGACGGTCGACAGGTCGATGGCTCCGAAGAAGTAACCCACCTGCGCGTTGCGGATGTTGGAGCCGACGACGCTGTTGGTGAAGGAGCGGACCAGCGGCACGAGCGGGTAGGACTGCATGGCCTGGTCCATGAGGGTGGCCCACTTCTTGCCGAGTTCCTCGCTGGTGCCGTTCTCGCCGCGCAGCTTGTACATGGCGCCGGAGATCTTCTTGTCGTAGTAGCGCTGGCTGTTGGAGAAGCCGTACGTCTTGCCGTCCAGACTCGGGCCCAGGTTCGGGTCGACGGTGGTGCGCACCGAGCCGCTGTCGGCGCCGCCGCACCAGCCGCTGCGGGCGATGTCGGGCAGCTTGTCGCTGGCGAGGACGGTGTAGTAGTTGGCGGCGGGGATGGGCCGCAGCTCGAGGTCGATGCCGATCTTCTTCAGGTTCTGCTGCAGGGTGGTGCCGATGTTCTTGTAGCGGGGCGTGGCGTCCGCGTAGCCGTAGACCAGCTTCTTCGGGACCTTCTTGCCTTCGAGGAGCTTCTTCGCCTCGGCGAGCTTGGGCTTGCCGGACGGGTCGAGGTCGGTGTGCTGCTTGACGTAGCCGCGCTGCGAGGGGTTGATGAAGGACTGGGTGAGCTTGCCGAAGCGGTTGCCGCCGTACTGGATCTGCATGGCCTTGCGGTCCATCGCGAGGGCGATCGCCTTGCGGACGTCGGGGTCGGTGATCGACTCGGTGTTGAAGCCGAGGACGTCGGTGCAGCCGAGCAGTCCGGCCGCGGTGCGCTTGGCGATCTTCGGCTCGTTGAGCTTGGCGGCGTCGGAGGCCTGGAGTCCGCCGGCGCTGTCGAGGGTGATGGCGTTCGGGTCGGAGTCGGCGAGCAGCTGCTGGCTGATGGTGGCCTGGGCGGTGGAGAGGCTGAAGGTGAAGGTGTCGGGCAGCGCGGTGCGGTGGGGGTCGGTCTTCGGGTCCCACTGGTCGTTGCGGACCAGCTTCATGGAGCGGCCCCGCTGATACGACTTGATCTTGTACGGGCCGGTGGAGACCGGGTGGTTGGTGTAGTCGAGCTTGGTGTCCTTGGCCTTCGGCACCGGCGCCGTGTTGGAGCGGGAGACGAGGGCGGGGAACTCGGCGAAGGGCTGCTTCAGGTGGAAGACG
Source organism: Streptomyces sp. Da 82-17 (assembly GCF_046098215.1). Classification (NCBI taxonomy): domain Bacteria; kingdom Bacillati; phylum Actinomycetota; class Actinomycetes; order Kitasatosporales; family Streptomycetaceae; genus Streptomyces; species Streptomyces sp. Da 82-17. Next base: position 31,054 of record NZ_JBJURH010000016.1, on the reverse strand, counting down.
ATGGTGCGGTCGTCGGGCGTCTCGATGGCCTTGAAGTCGCCGTCGGAGTACGGACCCTTGTAACCGTCGTCCGCGAGCGCCGAGTTGAGCTCCTGCGGGGCCTGGGTGAAGACGTCGCGGGCGTAGGTGCGCTCGACGCCGTACTTGATGTCCTTGGACGTGATCGGCTTGCCGTCCTCGAACTTCAAACCCTTCTTGAGCGTGTACGTCCAGGTCAGGCCGTCCTTGGAGGGCTTGCCGAGGTCGGTGGCGAGGTCGGGGACGATCTTCGGCGGCTGGCCTGCGGTCTCCTTGGCCATGGTGAGGGTGCGGTAGTAGAGCTGGCCGACGTTGGCGGTCTGGACGTAGTTGCTGTTGCCCGGGTCGAGGGTCTGGAAGTCCGTCGACATCAGGACGTTGACGTTGCCGCCCTTGCCGGTGAAGCCCTTGCCGATGGTCACGGGCTCGAAGGCGTCGGCGTTCGCACCGGAACCGGAGCCGGGGGCGGGCTTGGGCCCGCCACAGGCGGTGAGGGCGAGCCCGGCGCTGACGGCGAGGGCGATGGCGGCTTTCGTACGTCGGTTCACTGCGTCTCCATGCGGATGGGAGGGGGAAGGAGGGCGCGTGGGGGGTGTACGGCTTGCAGAGGGGTGCCCGGGGATGTGCGGGGCGTGCTCAACTGCCGGGTCAGCGGGACGACTTGGGGTCGAGAGCGTCCCGGACGGCGTCGCCGAGGAGGTTGAAGGCGAGCACGGTGATGACCAGGGCCCCGGCGGGTACGGCCAGGAACCAGGGGTCGGAGAGGTACCAGTTGCCGGCCTGGGCGGCGTTGAGCATCTGGCCCCAGGACGGAGTGGGGTCCTTCACGCCGACGCCCAGGAAGGAGAGGGCGGCCTCGGCGGTGATGTTGGTGGGGATCATCATCGTGGCGTAGACGAGGACGACGCCCATGACGTTGGGGATGATCTGCCGGAAGATGATCGACCGGCGGTAGGCGCCGTAGGCGCGGGCGGCCTCGACGAACTCCTGCTCCCGCAGCGAGAGCACCTGTCCGCGCACGACGCGGGCCAGATAGGCCCAGCCGAAGAAGCCCAGGATGATCACCAGTGAGGCGATGGGCAGCAGGCTGCCGTTGTCGAGGGCGGTGCCGCCGAGCCGGGACTGCATGATCGGGGTCAGGGACAGCACCAGGAGCAGGTGCGGGAAGGCCAGGAACAGGTCCATGATCCGGCTGATCACCATGTCGACCTTGCCGCCGAAGTAGCCGGCGGCCGCGCCGAGGACGGTGCCGAGCACCACGGAGACGAGGGTCGAGAGCAGCGCGATGGTCAGCGAGATCCGGGCCCCGTAGGCCATGCGCGCGAAGATGTCGCGCCCCAGGCCGGGTTCGATGCCGAGCCAGTGCTCGGTGGAGGGGAATCGGTAGTACTCCAGGGGCAGTCCGGGTGTGTAGAACTCGTCGAGGTAGTCGGGCCCGGTGCGGGAGGTGTACGGGTCCTGCCCCTCGATGGCCACGAGGAGCGGGGCGAGTACGGCGAACAGCACGATCAGGGAGACGACGACCAGCGCGGCGACGGCGATCCGGCTGCGGCGGATCCGCAGCCAGGCCGTGCCGAGGAGGGTCCGCCCGGTGTCGATCTCGGCGGCCCCGGAACCGGTCTTCCCGGGGCCGGACTTCGCGGAACCGGTCTTCCCGGAACCGGACTTCGCGGAACCGCCCTTCGCGGGTCCGTCCCCCGCGGGTCCGTCGGCGGCGGGCGCGGGGGACGCGGCCCCGGCGGGCGGCGGGGACAGGGTGGCCACCTTCGCGTCAGCGGGCTCCGGCACGCTGACGCGAGGCGTCTTGCTCGGCGACTCATGCGGATCCGTCACGTCGGTCCTTGCGCTCGAGGGGCTGGGATGGCCGGGACGGTATACCAAGGCGCGGAGTCGCCACCAGGGTTCTCCAGGAATTTTCGGAGATACCCGACGCCACCTTCTCCTTTGGTATGCCATTCCTTACGATGACGGCCCGCTCCGACTCCCCTGGAGGTCCCATGCGCACCCGCTGGCGTGCCCGGCACGTACTCGCCCACCAGGACGGCGGCCACGTGCTGCTGCGGGACGGGGAGTTGGTGTGGGAGGACGACGTGATCGTCTACGTCGGGCCGCGCTACGACGGACCCGTCGACGAGGACCGCGACCTCGGCGAGTCCCTGGTGCTGCCCGGCCTGATCGACCTGGACGCGCTCACCGACATCGACCACCTCGTCCTCGACTCGTGGCACGACGCCGAGCGCGGCCGCGGCCTGCAGTGGTCCCTCGACTACTTCCGGCACCGCCGCCGCGACGTGTTCACCCCCGAGGAACGCGCCACCGTCCGCACATACGCCCTGGTCCAGCTGGCGTTGCACGGCATCACCACGTACATGCCGATCGCCTCCGAGGTGCACAGCTCCTGGGCCGAGCCGTACGAGGAACTCGTCACCATGGCCGACCTCTCGCGCCGGCTCGGCCTGCGCGGCTACCTAGGGCCCGCCTACCGCTCCGGGATCAACGTGGCCCTGCCGGACGGCGGTCGGGACGTCGCCTTCGACGAGGAGCAGGGGCGGGCGGGCCTCCGGGACGCGGTCCGGTTCCTCGACCACCTCGACAAGCTCGCCGACCCGCTGCTCACCGGCGTACTCCTGCCCTGCCGCATCGAGACCCTCACCGAGGAACTGCTGCGCGCGACCGCGGCGACCGCCCGCGAACGGGACGTCCTCGTCCGGCTGCACGCCCTGCAGGGCATGACGGAACGGGCCGTCGTGCAGCGGCGGCACGGCGTGACACCCCTCCAACTCCTCGACGACACCGGCCTGTTGGACCCCGAACTGCGGCTGCTCGTCCCGCACACCGTGGTCGTCGACCGGCACCCCGACGTGCACGGCGAGGACCGCGGCGACCTCGCCCGGCTCGCGCGCGCCGGGGTGTCCGTCGTGCACTGCCCGCTCACCTCGCTGCGGTACGGCTCGGCCCTGCACTCCTTCGACGCGTACCGGGAGGCCGGGCTCAACCTGTGCCTCGGCACCGACTCGTTCCCGCCCGACCTGGTGCGCGGCATGGACGTCGGCGTGCACCTCGCGAAGCTGGTCGACGGGCGGATGGACGCGGGGGCCGCCGAGCACTACGTCGACGCGGCCACCCTCGGCGGGGCGCGCGCCCTCGGCCGCGGCGACCTCGGCCGCCTGGAGCCCGGCGCGCAGGCCGACGCCGTCGCCTTCGACATCGGCGACATCCGCGACGGCGTGCAGGACGACCCCGTCCGCACGTTCCTGCTCAGCGGCACCGCACGCCAGGCCACGAACTCCGTGGTCGCCGGGCGGCCCGTGCTCGTCGACGGCGCGCTCCCCGGCGTCGACCTGCCCGCCCTGCGGGAGCGCGCCCAGGCCCTCTTCGAGAAGATGCGGTCGGCGTACACCGAGCGGGACGGGCTGCGCCGCGACCCGGACACGCTGTTCCCGCCGACGTTCCCGCCGTACCGGACCGGGGCGTGACCGTCCGCGGCACCACCGGGGAGACAGGGGTCGTGGGGGCCCCGGGTGTCCCCGCCGTCGCCACGCACGCCGACCGGGCGGAGGCCCTCGTACGCGCCGGGATCCACGCGGGCACCTACCCGCAGGGGTCCCGGCTGCGGGAGCGGGAGCTCTCCGACGCGCTCGGCGTGTCCCGCATCCCCGTCCGCGAGGCGCTCGTGCGGCTCGCCGCGGAGGGGCTCGTGGTGCTTTCGCCGCGCCGGGGCGCGACGGTGCGGCGGCTCACGCTGCGGGACGTGGACGAACTGTTCGACCTGCGGCTGAGCTTGGAGGTGTTCGCCGCCCGGCGCGCCGCCGAACTGACCGCGCAGGGGCACGCCCTTCCGGGGCTGCGGCGGGTCATGGACCAGGCGGAGGACGCGACGCGGCGGGACTGCGCGGCGGACATCGCGGCGGCGAACACGGCGTTCCACGCCGAGCTGATCACGATGACGGGCAATCGACTGCTGCAGGCGTCGTTGCAGCCGTCCATCGGGCTGATGCACTGGCTGTTCCGGCTCACGTCCACCGCGGGCGGGCCGCGGTTGCACTGCGAGGAGCATCGGAACTTGTGCGCGGCGGTGTACGCGGGGCGGCCGCAGCTGGCCGAGGCGCTGGCGTACGCCCACATCGACCTCCGCCGGGAGGTCACGCTGCAGCGGTTGAGCGCGGTGCTGCCGGAGGAATGAGGTTGTTGCGCCCTGCCGCCGACTGCATCGCCCTGCGGGCTCGCGTCCTCAATCGCCGGACGGGCTCGATCTTTTGCCCCTCCCCGCCCCTTCCCGAAAGCCTGCGGCGCCGTCGTGGCTGGCCGCGCAGTTCCCCGCGCCCCTGAAAAACCAGCCCCTCCGGCGTTTGAGGAGCGGGGGTCCGGGGGCTGGCCCCCGAAAGCGGGGGCTGGGGGCGCAGCCCCCAGAGCCGTCCGCTGAGGACTTTCGGGAAGGGGCGGGGTGGGGAGAATTCCTCACCAGCCCGTCAGCAGCAGGTGGTTGACGAGCAACGCCAGTGCTGCTTGGGCGGCCAGCCACGGCCGCGGGCTCGGGAGGAACGCTCCCGCCGCCAGGAGCCACTGCGTGAACGGCAACCAGATGCGTTCCGTCTCCGCCTTGCTCATGCCCGACAGATCGGCGATCAGAAGCGAGACCAGCACCCCCGCCAACAGCACCCCCAACCCGCCCCGCTCCACCCGCCGCAGCCCCGCGACCGTCGCGAGCCCCACCACGAGCACGGTGCACGCGAGGTTGGCCCACACCCAGTAGCCGTACGGGCGGATGCCGGCCGCGCCCTGGTAGTAGCGCTCGACCAGCAGCCGGTACGCCTCCCACCAGTCGAACCCGTACAGGGTGAACAGCAGCGGCACGACCGCCGCGCCGAGCAGGGCGTACGGCAGGACCCGTACGCGTGCCCCGTTCCGCCCGAGGAGCAGGGCCGTCGCCGCGACGACCGCGAACAGCGTCAGGCCGTACGAGAGGTAGCAGGTCAGTCCGAAGAGGAGGCCGGAGGCGGCGGCCGTGAGGGGCCAGGCGCGGACCGGGCGGACCGACAGGGCGAGCAGCGCGACCGACCATGCCGCGACCGCCGCGAAATAGCCGTCGGCGGACGTGCCCGTCCAGACCGCCGCCGGGGCGAGGACGAGGAACGGGGCGGCGCGGCGGGCGAGTTGCTCGCCGTGCTCACCGGCGAGCGCACGCACCGTCACGAGCACCGCGACGCATGTGCTCGCGCCGACGAGCAGGCACCACACCCCCGCCCACGCCCCGCCGCCGAGCCCGATCCGGTCGAGGTACACGAAGGTGAGGGGTGCGGCGGGCGGGTGGCCCGCGACGTGGGCGGGCCAGTGGTCCGGGGAGTCGATCAGGATGTGCCGGGTGAAGCTGCGCAGGGTCTCCGGGATGTCCTGGAAGCGGTCGATGACCTGCAGGTACTCGTACTTGGTGGTGAGGCGGCGGGCGATGCCCCAGTGCCAGCCGTCGACCAGGGCGAGCGACCACGTCCAGGCGGAGGACGCCGCGTAGGCCGCGCCGAGCAGGGCGCGCCACGGGAGCCGTGCGGCGAGGGTCGGCCCGTACGCGACGAGCAGCACCGCGACGGCCAGCGCGGCGGGGGTGCCGGGGCCGGTGTGCGGCAGCCAGTTGGCGTACAGCGGCGGCCAGCTGACCCGCAGGGTGCCGTCGCGCTGCTCGATGTGCCGGCCGACGACGACGGCGGCGACGACGAGCAGGACCGCGGCGCCGGCGGCGTACAGGTCGCGCCGGGTGCCGCGGCGGTCGGAGGGCGAAGGGGCGGGGCGGGTTTCGCGGTGCACGGGGGAACGCTAGGCCGGGCGGCGGGCCGCCGGGCGGTCGTCGGCGGCGACGTCAGCGTTTCGTCATCGTTGTTTCGCCGGTCGGCGGACCCTTCCGGCCTACCGTCGGGGCATGGCCCGCCTTCCCTCCTCCCCCGCGTTCTGGCGCAGCCCGGTGCGCGGCGCCCGGTTCACGTCGGTGCTCGGTCTCGTGCTGCTCGCCGGGATGCCCGTGCTGTTCGTGACGGGGCTGCTGTCGTACGCCGCGTACAACCCGGACCTGTCGCCGGTCAACGACCAGACTCCCGGCAAGGGGCTGCTCGGCTTCTATCTGTTCGCCTGGCCGACCGACCCGCACTGGCTGTACCGGCTCACGCAGGGCGTGCACGTCACGCTCGGGCTCGCGCTCGTGCCGGTGCTGCTCGCCAAGCTGTGGTCGGTGGTGCCGCGGCTCTTCGCGCTGCCGCCGGTGCGGTCCCTCGCGCACGCCGCCGAGCGGCTGTCGCTGCTGCTCCTGGTGGGCGGCGCGCTCTTCGAGTTCGTCACGGGCGTCCTCAACGTCCAGCTGGACTACGCCTTTCCGGGGTCGTTCTATCCGCTGCACCTGTACGGGGCGTGGGTGTTCTTCGCCGCGTTCCTCGCGCACGTCGCGCTGAAGGCGCCGGCGGCGGTGCGGAACGTACGGGCGATGCGGGCCGGGCGGGCCGAGGACGCGGGGGACGCGGGGGACGAGCTGGTGTCGCCCCGGCCCGATCCGCCGACCGTCTCGCGGCGGGGTGCGCTGTGGCTGGTCGGCGGGGGCTCGGCGGTGCTGTTCGGCACGTCGGCGGGGCGCAGCTTCGACGGGCCGCTGCGGCAGACCGCCGTGCTCTCCCCGCACGGCGGGCCCGAGCCGGGCGAGGGCCCGAACGGCTTCCAGATCAACAAGACGGCGGCGTACGCGGGCATCGACCCGCGCGACACCGCCCCGGAGGCGTGGCGTCTCGTCGTCACCGGCCGCACCGGCACCGTCCGGCTGAGCCTCACCGAGCTGCGCCGACTGCCGCTGCACAGCGCGGCGTTGCCGATCGCGTGCGTGGAGGGCTGGTCGACCGCCGACCAGTGGTGGCGCGGCGTGCGGCTGCGGGACCTGGCCGCGCTCGTCGGGCACGACGAACCGGTGGACGTGCTCGTGGAGTCGCTGCAGCGGCGCGGCGCGTTCCGGCGGGCGGCGCTGCGCGGCAACCAGGTCGGCGACCCGCGCTCGCTGCTCGCCCTGGACGTCAACGGCGAGCCGCTGAACGCCGACCACGGCCGCCCGGCCCGGATCATCGTGCCCGCGGCGCCGGGCGTACTGAACACGAAATGGGTCACGCGGCTCGACTTCGGCTTCCGGGACGGGGTGCGGTGATGCGACGGCCCCGTCCTCGGGTACGCGGACTGCGCGGTGTGCTCGGCAGCCCGTACCAACTCCTGCTGCTCGCCTGTTCGTTCGCGCTCGCCGGGTACGCGGGCGTGCGGCTGCTCGCGGGTGAGACGGTGCAGGTGCTGCTGTGGTTCGTCGGCTCCGCGCTGCTGCACGACCTGGTGCTCGTGCCGCTGTACGCGACGGCCGACCGCGCGCTCGTCCGGCTGCTCGGCGCCTGCGGCCGGCGGGAGTGGCTGCCGTACGTGCGGGGGCCCGCGCTGCTGTCGGGGCTGCTGCTCCTCGTCTGGTTCCCGCTGATCAGCGGGCGGGTCGCGGAGCGTTACGCGGGGGCGGCGGGGCTGTCCGGCGACGGCTTCCTCGCCCGCTGGCTCCTTGTGACGGCCGTGCTGTGCGCGGGCTCGGGTGCGCTGCTCGTGGCGCGGTCGCTCCGGTTGCGCAGGGCGACGAAGGTACGGCCGCCCGCCTCCCACTGAGCCTCGGCGCGCCAGCCGAGGGCGCGGGCGCGACGCAGCAGGGCGGGCGTGCCGAGCCGCGCCCAGCGGAAGGGCGGGCTGACGGCGCCGGTGCGGACGAGGTGCACGTCGACGCTCTCGTCCACGTCCACCGGGTCGGTCTCGGCGATCAACAGGCCGTCGGCGGCGAGGAGTTGGGCCATACGCTGGAGCAGCGCGGGGACGTCGCCGCCGATGCCGAGGTTCCCGTCGACCAGAAGCGCCGTGCCCCAGCGCCCCTCACCGGGAAGCGGTGCGAACACGGAACGCACCAGTGCCGGCCCGCCGAGCGCCACGGTCCGTGCGACGGCGACCTCGCTCACGTCCACACCCAGCGCGACCCGCCCCCGCGCGGCGAGTTCCGCGACCAGCCGGCCCGGCCCGCACCCCACGTCGAGCACGGCGCCCTCGCACCGCGCGAGCAGCGCCTTGTCCACGGCGTCCGCGTCCGCGCACCACCGCTCGACGTCCAGCGGCAACAGCCACCCGTCGGCCCGCCGCAGAAACAACGGCCCCCGCCCGAACCGCAACGCGTCCCCGTAGGGATCCCCGCCCCAACTGCCCACACCCGCAGCCCTGTCGACCTGCCGAGACCCCCCGCTCACACCCCACCCGCCATCCCCGACGCACAACACGCACAGACCACCCCTGGCACGCCGACACCGCCGCGAAGCCCCACACGACGACGGCCCGCACGACCGGGCTCCGCACGACCGGGGCCCGTACAACCGGAACCCGCACGACCGGAACCCGTACAACCGAGACACCTACGACAGGCATCCGTACAACACCCGCCGGGCACCCTCCGGGCGGCCGGCCCAGGCAGGGCGCGCGCCGCCCCACGCGCACCGGCACGGCTCGTCCCCGCCGTCGCCCCCAGCGGACCCGGAGCCACGCCGTTCGCCCGCCCGGCCGCCCGCCCGACCCCGGCACGCGGCGTCGCACGTGTGCCGGCAGGGTGGGCCGCCTCCGCGAGCAGGCCTCGCGAGGGCCGACCTCCCCTGCCCGTAGGCCTGTTCACCCCGTGCCCCGAATCGTCCGCAGTTCCCGTGCGAAGCGGCCGCGTGGGGCCAGGGCGGCGACGGCTGTCGCGTCGGCGGGGGTGTCCACGTCCCGTAGGCGCGGCAGGTCGCGTACGTGGAGGCCCGCTTCCAGCAGGCGGGTGCGTTGGGCGGCGCCGGTGCCGGGGGTCGACATGGGGACGCCGCGTACGAGGTCCGGGGCCGGTTCGGCCAGGCCGAGGAGCCAGAAGCCGCCGTCCTCGGCGGGGCCGAAACAGGCCTCGCCGGGGGCGAGCCGGACGTCCAGGAGCTCCGGGGTGATCTGCGGGGTGTCCATGCCGACGAGCACGGAAGGGCCGGTGCACGCGGCGAACGCGGCGGCGAGACGGGCGTCGAGGCCGCCCGCGCACTGCGGTACGACCTCGAATCCGGGCGGCAGCCACGGCCCGGGCTCCCCGTCGAGGACGAGGACGCGGCGGGCGGCGGGGGTCGCGGCGACGGCGTCGAGGGTGTCGGCGAGGGCGGCCTCCGCGAGCCGCGCGGCCTGCGCGGGCGTGAACGGCGGGGTCAGCCGTGTCTTCACCCGGCCGGGCAGCGGCTCCTTGGCGATCACGAGCAGTGTGTTCACTCTCGCACCCCTCCCCCGGCGGGCGGTTCCGCGAGGACCGCGCGCATGTCCCGTACCGCCTGCCACGTGCCCCGCCAGGTGCCGGTGACCTTGGAGCGGCCTGCGCGCGGCAGGTACGGGACGTCGTGCTCGGTGACGCGCCAGCCCGCGTCGGCGGCGCGGACCACCATCTGCAGCGGGTAGCCGCTGCGCCGGTCCGTGAGGCCGAGGGCGAGCAGCGGTAGGCGGCGGGCGGCGCGCAGCGGCCCGAGGTCGTGCAGCCGCAGCCCGGTGCGGTGGCGCAGCATGCGGGCGAGCGCGAGGTTCCCCGCGCGGGCGTGCAGCGGCCAGGCGCCCCGCCCCTGCGGGCGCCTGCGGCCGAGCACCAACTCCGCCTCCCCCGCGCGCACTTCGCGTACGAAGGGGACGAGCAGTGCCGGGTCGAGGGAGGCGTCGCAGTCGCAGAAGCAGACGACGTCGGCCGTGGCGGCGGTCAGGCCCGCGTGGCAGGCGGCGCCGAAGCCGCGGCGCGCCTCGCGGACCACGGTGGCGCCGTGCGCGCGGGCGATCTCCGCGGAGCCGTCGGTCGAGCCGTTGTCCACGACGAGCGCCCGCCAGCCGTCCGGGATGCGGGCGAGCACCCATGGCAGGGCCTCGGCCTCGTTCAGGCACGGCAGGACCACGTCGACCTCGGCGGGCGCGCGGCCCGCGACTGCGGGGTGCGGGGATGGGGTCGTCACGGTGGCCACCCTACGGAGCAGAATCCGACATAACGGGCAGTGGATCCTTACGGAACGCGGACGTCCACCGCTGCCCGCCCGCCCCGCACCCCGCCCGCCCGCGCGTGGTGCGAGGCTGTGGGGCATGGAGCAGCAGCCGTACGCAGCGACGTCACCGGGGCCCGTGGACGGGGGCCGGGCGCCCGCCGACCGCGCCCTGGTCCTGGTGGTGGACGACGACCCGACGGTCGCGGAGGTCGTCGCCGGATACCTGGACCGCGCCGGGTACGCCGTGGACCGCGCCGCCGACGGGCCCGCCGCCCTCCGCCTGGCCGCCGCGCGCCGCCCCGACCTGGTGGTGCTCGACCTGATGCTGCCCGGCATGGACGGCCTGGAGGTGTGCCGACGGCTGCGCGCGGACGGGCCCGTGCCGGTCGTCATGCTCACCGCGCGGGGCGACGAGGACGACCGGATCAACGGCCTCGAAGTGGGCGCCGACGACTACGTCACCAAGCCGTTCAGCCCGCGCGAACTGGTCCTCCGCGTCGCGTCCGTGCTGCGCAGGTCCCGGCCCGCCGAGGGCACGCGCCCGCTGAGCGCGGCCGGTCTGACCGTCGACCCGGCCGCCCGCCGCGCCACCCGGGACGGCGCCGAACTCGCCCTCACGCTCAGGGAGTTCGACCTGCTCGCGTACTTCCTGCGGCACCCCGGCCGGGCGCACAGCCGGGAGGACCTGATGCGCGAGGTGTGGGGCTGGGACTTCGGCGACCTGTCGACGGTCACCGTCCACGTACGCCGCCTCCGCGGCAAGATCGAGGACGACCCGGCCGAGCCCCGGCTCATCCGGACGGTGTGGGGCGTGGGCTACCGCTTCGAACCCCCGCGGAGCGGCGCGGCGGCGGAAGGCGGCGCCCGATGAACGACATGCTCCTCATCGCCCTGTTCGCGCTGCTCGGCGCGGGCGCCGCCGGACTCCTCGGGGCCGTGGCGCTGCGGCTGCTGCGGCAGCGGTCGCTGTCCGTGTCGCTGGCGGTCGTGGCCGTGGTGACCGTCGTCGCGATGCTCGCCGGGACGCTCGCCGTGGCATGGGCGATGTTCCTGTCGCCGCACGACCTGACCGTCGTGACGACCGTCGTCGCGATGGCCGCCGTCGTCTCCCTCGCGACGGCACTGCTGCTGGGCCGCTGGGTCGTCGCCCGCGGGCGCGATCTGCGGCTCGCCGCCCGCTCGTTCGGCGACGGCGGCGCGTACGCCGCCCCCGAGGGCGCCGCGCCCGGCGAACTCGCCGAGCTCAGCCGGGAGTTGGCGGCCACCAGTGCGCGGCTCGCCGAGTCCCGGGACCGCGAACGGGCCCTGGAGGCGTCCCGGCGCGAGCTCGTCGCCTGGATCTCGCACGACCTGCGCACCCCCCTCGCCGGGCTGCGAGCCATGGCCGAGGCGCTGGAGGACGGCGTCGCCGCAGACCCGGAGCGCTACTACCGGCAGATGCGCACCGACGTGGAGCGGCTCGACACCATGGTCGGCGACCTCTTCGAGCTCTCCCGCATCCACGCGGGCGCCCTGACCCTCTCGCTGTCCCGGCTCTCCCTGTACGACCTGGTCGGCGACGCGCTCGCCGGGGCCGCCCCGCTCGCCCGGGAGTTCGGCGTACGGCTCGTCGGCGAGCGGGTCGAGGCGGTGCCGGTGGAGGTCGACGGCAAGGAGATGAGCCGCGTCCTGGGCAACCTCCTCGTCAACGCGATCCGCCGCACCCCGGCCGACGGCACGGTCGAGGTCGCCGTCGAACGGCACGCGGCCGGGGCGGTGCTGTCCGTGTCCGACGGGTGCGGCGGGATCCCCGAGCGGGATCTGCCGCGGGTCTTCGACACCGGCTGGCGCGGGACGGACGCGCGGACGCCTCCGGCCGGGGCGGGCCTCGGGCTCGCGATCGTCCGCGGCATCGTGGAGGCGCATCGGGGGCGGGCGACGGTACGCAACGTCCCGGGCGGCTGTCGCTTCGAGGTGACCCTGCCGACTCCCGACCCCCGGGGCGGGGACGTGCCCCGATAGGGGCGCGGGGAACTGCGCGAGCAACCACGACGGCGGGAAAGCCGAAAGACAGCCGGGGTCCGGGGCGGAGCCCCAGGGTTCAGGCGAGCGGCGTCGTCGCGAACTCCCGTACCCCCTCCGGGAACCCCACCTCCGGGCGCCAGCCCAGCGCCCGGCGCAGGCGGGACGAGTCGGCGGTGATGTGGCGGACGTCGCCGAGACGGTACTCGCCCGTGACCCGCGGCAGCGGCCCCCCGCACGCCGCCGCGAGCTCCGTCGCCAACTCCCCCACCGTGCGCGGCTCGCCGCTCCCGGTGTTGTACGCGGTGAGCACGCCCGGCTCCGCCCCCGCCTCCAGCGCGACCGCGTTCGCCGCCGCCACGTCCCGTACGTGCACGAAGTCCCGCCGCTGCGCCCCGTCCTCGTAGACCGTCGGCGCCTGGCCGCGGGCGAGGGCCGAGCGGAAGAAGGCGGCGACGCCGGCGTACGGGGTGTCGCGGGGCATCCGCGGCCCGTACACGTTGTGGTAGCGCAGCGACACCGCCGTGCCGCCGGTGTCCCGGGCCCAGGCCGCCGCCAGGTGTTCCTGGGCGACCTTCGTCGCGGCGTACACGTTGCGCGGGTCGACCGGCGCGTCCTCCGTGACCAGGCCCGGCGTCAGCCACGCCCCGCACTCCGGGCACCTCGGCTCGAAGCGGCCCGCGTCCAGGTCGGCGACGGCACGCGGCCCGGGGCGGACGACCCCGTGCCGTGCGCAGTCGTAGCGGCCCTCCCCGTACACGACCATCGAGCCCGCGAGGACCAGGCGGCGCACTCCCGCCTCGGCCATCGCGGCGAGCAGCACCGCCGTGCCGAGGTCGTTGTGGGCGGCGTAGTCGGGGGCGTCGGCGAGGCCCGTGCCCAGGCCGACCTTCGCCGCCTGGTGGCAGACCGCGTCGACCCCGGCGAGCGCGCGGGCCACGGCCGCCCCGTCCCGTACGTCCGCGCCCGGGTCGAGGCGGAGGTCGTACGCGACGGGCTCGTGGCCGCGCGCGGTCAGCGCCTCGACGACATGGGACCCGATGAACCCGGCACCGCCGGTGACCAGTACACGCATGCCCGCACGCTAGGCCGCCCGGCCCGCCGCGCACCCGGGCCGCGCGGGGGCGTCACGGTTCCGTAAGGCGTACGGGCGGGGGCCGAGCGGAAGGATCTTCGGCAGGCCCTCGACCCACGGACATAACAGCCATACCGTGGTAAACAGGAGCGACTCGGACCCTAGGGGGTTCGCCATGCTTGAAGAACTCGCCATCGCCGCCGTGGCGGCCGGTTCCGCCGCAGTCGCCTACCTCATGGCGGCCGCGAAGGTCGTGCGGCAGTACGAGCGGGGTGTGGTGCTGCGCCTCGGGCGGCTGCAGCGCGAAGTGCGCCAGCCGGGGTTCACGCTGATCGTCCCGGTCGTCGACCGGATCCGTAAGGTCAACATGCAGATCGTCACGATGCCCGTGCCCGCGCAGGAGGGCATCACCCGCGACAACGTCACGGTGTGCGTGGACGCGGTCGTGTACTTCAAGGTCGTGGAGGCCGACAAGGCCGTCGTGAACGTCGAGGACTACCGCTTCGCGGTCTCGCAGATGGCGCAGACCTCCCTGCGGTCCATCATCGGCAAGAGCGACCTGGACGACCTGCTGTCCAACCGCGAGAAGCTCAACCAGGGCCTGGAGCTGATGATCGACAGCCCGGCCGTGGGCTGGGGCGTGCAGATCGACCGGGTCGAGATCAAGGACGTGTCGCTCCCGGAGACCATGAAGCGGTCGATGGCCCGGCAGGCCGAGGCCGACCGTGAGCGCCGGGCCCGTGTCATCAACGCCGACGCCGAGCTGCAGGCGTCGAAGAAGCTCGCCGAGGCCGCCCACCAGATGGCGGACGAGCCGGCGGCGCTGCAACTCCGGCTGCTGCAGACCGTGGTGGCCGTCGCCGCCGAGAAGAACTCCACCCTCGTCCTGCCCTTCCCCGTCGAGCTGCTGCGGTTCCTGGAGCGCAGCACGCAGCAGGCGGAGGGCAGGGCCGACACCGGGCACCCCGAGGTCCGGCCTCCCGAGGTCGGGCATCCGGAGGCGCCGCACGCCGTGCCGACGGACCTGGTTCCCGAGGAGGTCCTGGACCAGATCAGGGACCAGGTCGGCGCCGCCCCCGCCGACACGGACCCCCCGCGCGGCCTCACCCCGCTGCGGGACTCCGCGGACGGCGTCACCGCGACCGGGACGACACCGCCCCGGACGTGAACACCCCGTCGTACGGCGGCGATCGGGCCGACGTACGGCGGCGGCCAGGCGTACAGGGCCTGGTCCACGCGACAGGCCCTAGCGGCCGGCGCGGCCGAAGCGTTCCGCGACCGCCTGCTCCAGGGTGAGTCCGCTCGCGTCGTCGTCCGGTTCGAGGAAGGCGTGCACGACGGCCAGGGCGAGCGTGCCCATCAGGGAGCGGCCGCGGGCGTGGTCGACGACGCCGGAGTCCGGGTCGCCCATGGCGCGCAGGGTCGTGCCGTCGTTGGTCGCGGAGAGCGCGTCCGCCAGGTCGTCGAGGGTGAGGCCCGGCCGCAGCCGCAGCCCGCGCCGCTTCAGGACCTCGGCGTACAGCTCCTTCCACGAGCCCAGGTAGTCCCGGTAGATCCCGGCGACGATCTGCGCGACCTCCTCGTCCCCGTCGGCGGCCGGCATCAGGGCCAGACCCAGGCGTACGGAGGGCAGCTCGACGCCGTCGGCGGCGTGCCGGTAGCCGATGTCGTGGATCGCGCGGACGAAGTCGGCGCCGCTGCGGCCGTGCACGAGCCGGCGGAGGGTCTCGGCGCGCTGCGCGCGGAACTCGGGCCGGTAATTCTCCTTCCACACCGCGAAGTTGATGAGGTCGACGACGAAGTTCGCGTGCGGGTCCCAGCGGTCGCGCAGCATCGACTCGGCACGGCCGTCACGCGGGAACGGCGGCCGGTTGGCGCGGAACGCGGCGGCGACACCGCGCTGCGAGAGCGGGCCGAGCAGCAGCCGCTCACTGTTCACGGGCAGGCCCGCGCCGGGCCCGAGATGCCGTTCGAGCAGCCGCATCCCGGCGGCGAGGAACCCGGCGGTCGCCTTGTGGTTCGCGAGACTCGCACGCCCCCTGCGGGTACGGCGGTTGAGGTGCCGCAGGACGCCGGAGAGGTCCTGGTCGTAGGGGTACGGCAACCCGCGCTTGGCGCGCGGCCCGGGGCGCGGCTGGTCCTTGTCGTCCATGCGGGCATGGTGCAGGCGGGGCGGGCACGTCAACAACCGCGCGGGTGCGGGGAGTTGGGGTGCCGCTCCCTCGGTACGGGACTCAGCGCTCGTGCGGGGAGGCGGTGGGGGTACGGGGCGTCGTACACCTGAGGCTCGCTCCACCTCCCCGTCCCGGAAAGGGGTCTCCCGATGCCTGACTCCCCCACGACCGTCGCCCTGTGGCTGCTCGCCTCCGCCGCCACGACGGGCGCCCTGGTCCGCCTCCTCCTCGCCGTCCTCACAGCGGTCGCGGCCCGCAGAGCGCTGAGCCGTGACCGTGCGGGGCGGCGGGTTCGGGAGCATCAGCGGGCGGTGTTGCGTGTGCTGGTGGAGGGGTTGACGGGGGTCACCGGCCCCCGCGACCGCCACTGACCCCAGGGGACTCCGCCCCCGGCCCCCCCCGGCTCCTCAATCGGCGGAGGTGGGCACAGCCAGGTGCGCCCCTTTAGGGGCGCGGGGAACTGCGCGACCAGCCACGGCGGCGCCGCAGACGAACGGCGAACCGGGGTCCGGGGCGAAGCCCCAGGGCCGTCCGTCGTGGCGGGCTCAGACCCCCAGCACCGCCTTCGCCGTGGCGAAATAGATGATCAGACCCGTCGCGTCGACGAGCGTCGTCACCATCGGCGCCGACACCACCGCCGGATCGATCCGCAACCGCTTCGCGAGCAGTGGCATCGTGCCCCCGATCGTCGCCGCCCACCCGCAGATCAGGACGAGGGTGATGCCGACGACGACCGCCACGTCCGCGCCCACGAACAGCGTGCCGACGATCACGCCGAGGACCGCGAGCAGTCCGCCGAGGACGAGCCCCACCCGGCACTCCCGCCAGATCACCTTCAGCAGGTCGGAGCCGCGGACCTCGCCGACCGCGAGAGCGCGTACGCACGCGGTCGCGGCCTGGGCGCCCGCGTTGCCGCCGGCGCCGATCAGCATCGGGATGAACACGGCGAGCGAGGCGACCTGTTCGAGGGTGCCCTCGAAGGCCTGTGTGACGCTGACCGTCAGCGTCGCGGCGACGAGCAGCAGGCTGAGCCACAGTGCCCGGTAGCGGGCCAACTGCCAGACGGACGCGGCCATGTAGTGCCCGGCCCACGGCGCGGAGCCGGACTGGCGGGCGACGTCCTCGGTGTCGGCGGCCTCGATGACCTCGACCGCGTCGTCGATGGTGAGCAGCCCGACGAGCCGCCGTTCGCTGTCGACGACCGGCAGGTTCAGGTCGTTGGTCTCACGCATCAGGCGCGCGGCCTGCTCGGCGGAGTCGGTGGCGTACGCGTACGCGGGCTCGGTGACGACCAGCGAGGAGACCAGCGTCTCGGGCGGGTTGAGGACGAGTTCGCGCAGCTCGACGATGCCGGTGAGGCGGCGCGTGTGGTCGACGACGGGCAGCGTGTACACCGTCTCCGCCTCGTTGCCCTCGGCGAGGACGACGCCGAGGGCCTGTCCGACGGTGAGGTCCTGGCCGAGCGCGACGACCTCGGGCGTCATGTAGCGGCCTGCGGAGCCCTCCGGGTAGCCGAGGAGCGCGGCGGTCATCCTGCGTTGGTGCGAACTGAGCCCGGCGAGCACCCTCTTGGCGACCTTCGCGGGCGCCTCGCGCAGCATCCGGGCGCGGTCGTCGGGGTCCATGGCCTCGACGAGTTCGAGGAACGCCCGGTCGCGCAGACCCTGCAGGATCTGCTGCTGGTCGACCGGCTCCAGCTCCTCGAAGACCGTCAGGGCGCGGTCCTTGTCGAGCAGCCGGAAGGCCATGCCGGCGGCGGGCGCGTCCATACGGGCCAGCTCGTCGGCGATGACGTGCGGCGGCTTGCTCTCCAACCACTCCAGGACGGCGTGCAGTTCGTGGTCCTGCACGAGGTCCTGGAGGGAGCGCTCGTCGAGGTCGGCGCGGGGCTCTTCGGGCAGCGGGGTGTGCGGCATGCCGAGTCCTAGGGGTACATCGGTTCGTCGGGTGAGCGGGCGCAGGACGGGCACCGCGGTTCCCCGTACGGAATCGCCCGGCGCGGAACGCTCAGCGCGGGTCGCTCAGCGTGGGCTCGGGGCCGTGGTGTGGGGAGCGTCGGTGCCGCTCACGGAATGACTGGGAGGTTCGCCGCGCATGGCAGCACCACCTCCGTCTCCGTACCCGATGAACAGCACGCCCGGCCGGCCACGGGGACCCGCGGCGGGCGCACCGGTGCAGCCTACATCGAGCACGTGAACGCCCGCAGACCGGGTCTTTCGGACACCCCGCCGCCCGTGCCGCGCCCCCGGGACAGGCCCGCCGCCCCGTCCCATACTGGAGTCATGGCGTCCCGCAAGGCGGCCGTACGGGAGCAGGGGACCGCGGACGGTGAGTCCGGGGAGTCCCGGGAGTTCGTGCGGGCCGGGACCGGGGTCGACGGGGTCGTGTCGGCGGTCGGGTACCGCGCGTCGGGGCTGCGGCCCGGGCTGCACGTGGGCCTTCCGTCCCCGTATCTGACGTTGATCTTCTCCTTCGACGGGCCGGTGACGACCGGGCTCACCCCGCGGCAGGCGGTCGGCGCGGACGCCGCGCGGGCCGACATCGTGGTGGGCGCGCTGCACCGGAGCCCCGCGTACGTGGTGCAGCCCGAGCGGCAGTCGGGCATCCAGCTGGCCGTGCATCCGCTCGCGGCCCGTGCGCTGTTCGGGATGCCCGCCGCCGAGCTCACGGGTGCGCTGGTCGTGCCGGGGGCGGACGTGCTCGGCGCGCGGGCCGAGTCGGTGCGGCAGCAGCTGGCCGGGCAGGCCGACTGGGCGGACCGGTTCGAGACGCTCGCCGCGTACCTGCGGGCGCGCGCGGCGGCGGCCGGGCCTGCGCCGCCGGTACGGCCGGAGGTGGCGGAGGCGTGGGCGTGGCTGGCCCGGCACCGGGGCGCGGGCACGCTGCGGGGCCTCGCCGGGCATGTGGCGCTCAGCCCGCGCCGGCTGACGACGCTGTTCCGCGCGGAGACCGGGGTGACGCCGAAGCAGGCGGCGAGCCTGATGCGGTTCGAGCACGCGAAGAAGGCGCTGGTCCGCGCGGTCGTCGACGGCACGGCCCTCGACCTGGCGCGGGTGGCGGCGGACTGCGGCTACTACGACCACTCGCATCTGGTCCACGACTTCCGCCGCTTCACGGGGGCGAGCCCGACGGCGTGGGTGGCCGAGGAGTGCCGGAATATCCAAGCCGGGGGCCACAGGAACGGTGAACCGTGGAACCCATGAACACGACAGACCAGCACACGCAGCAGAACGCTCCGCAGACCGCGCCCCCGGCGCCGAACGTGTGGCCCACGCTCCAGGCGCACGACGCGCCCGCCCTGATCGACTTCCTCGTCGACACGGTCGGCTTCGAGCGCACGGTCGTCCACGAGGACGCGGGCAAGGTCGCCCACGCGCAGCTCGACTGGCCGGAGGGCGGCGGCATCATGCTCGGCTCGTACGACCCCGAGCACAAGGAGTGGTCGGTCCAGCCCGGCACGCTCGGCGCGTACGTCGTCACGGACCACGTCGACGAGCTGTACGCCCGGCTCACGGCGCCCGGCGCCGGGGTGCGGATCCTCCGCGAGATCGAGGACCAGCCCTACGGCAGCCGCGAGTTCGCGATCACCGACCCGGAGGGCAACAAGTGGTCCTTCGGCACGTACCGGGGCGAGCCACGAGCCGACTAGGGCCCCGTCAGGGGCGCGGGGAACTGCGCGAGCAACCACGACGGCGCCGCAGCCACGCGGCGCCAGCCGCAAATCGGCACAGCCGGGAAGGGGCGGGGAGGGGCAAAGGATCGAGCCCGAAGGGCGAGGCGAGACCGGGCCCGAAGGGCGGTGCAGGCGCGGCCTTACGCCAACCGGGCCAGCGTCGACCAGAACAACTCCTCGTAGCTCCGCAGCAACCGCCCCGACCGGCAGGCCGCCGTGACGTCCAGGGCGGGGCGCGCCGACAGCCCCTCCTCGACCGCCGCCTCCGCCTGCGAGGCCAATGCGGGCGCGGGCGCGGCGAAGAAGTCGAAGAAGCCGCAGGACGCCTCGTCGTAGCCGTAGTGGCTGCGCAGCCCGTGCGCGATGCGGGCGCAACTGCCGCCCCACGCAGCGAAGTTGGCGCTCAGCGCGAGCACGACTTCCGCGGGCCGCCCGGTGAGCGCGAGGCGGGCCACGTAGGACGGGTAGGCCTGGCAGCCGGGCAGCGGCTCGTAAGCGTCGATCGCCGCCGCGTCGAGCCCGCAGGCGGCGGCGAGCGGCCCGAGGTGGGCGGCGGCGGTGCGCTCGCCCTCGGCGAGGGTCGCGAAGAACGCGGCGCTCGCGGGCGCCCGCAGCTCGGCGGCACGGTCGGCGAGGTGCCCGAAGGCCCGCCGGTCGCTGTCGATGACGTGGTGCTGTTCGAGGGCGAGCGTGCTGATGGCGACCTGCCGGGCGGTGCCCCGCTCGATCTCGGCGACCAGGGCGTTGCCGTCGGGGTCGGGGGCGAGTTCGGCGGTGGTGGCGGCCAGGACGGCCGCGGCCTCGCTTGGCATGCTCCGAGCGTACGCGGGGCACGACGGCACAGCAGTCCCGCAGGGCGCGACCGCCGCCGTCTACGGACGGCCGCCCGCCTGCACCAGGCCCGCCGCCCAGCGGACCCCGCCGAGGAGGTGGGCCCGGAACTCCGGGTCGGCGTACGCCTCGGGGGTGTGGCCGAGCGCGGTGTAGAAGACGCGGCCGGCGCCCTGCTCGCGGCACCAGACCAGCGGGTGGTCGGCGCCCATCCCGCCGCCCTCGTACGTGGACTCGTCGGCGGACGCCAGCACGCGGACCGTTCCGCGCGGGCTCGCGTCGAAGTCGTACCACTCGTCGGTGAACCGCCAGCGGGCCGGGAGGCGGCGGGTGGCCGGGTGGTCGCGGTCCTCGACGACGACGGTGCCGGGCTGCAGCGCGGGGTGGCGGGTGAAGCGGGCGCCGATGAGCGTGCGGAAGTGCGGCCAGCCGTACTCGGTGCAGGCGGCGGCGTGCACGCCCGCGAGACCGCCGCCGGAGCCGACGTACGCGGCGAGGCGTTCCCGGCCGCGCGGGGTGAGGACGTCGCCGCTGGTGTTGAGGAGGACGACGGCGGCGTACGCGTCGAGGCCCGACTCGAACGCGGCCGGGTCCTCGGTGGCGTCGACGGACCAGCCGTCCGCGGCGGAGAGTGCGGCGACGCCCGCGGGGATGGAGGCGTGGCGGTAGTCGCGGGTGCGGGTGAAGACGAGCAGGCGCGGGGGCGTCATGGGCGTCGCTCCGAGTGCGCGGGGCAGGCACGGCAGGTTGGGTAAGGTGAACCTTACTTCCCCTGAACTCCCGTCGCCCGGAGGCCGCCCCATGCCCGAGCCCGAATCCGCGCCCGCCCCCGCGTCCGCGTCAGGGTCGGGGCAAGCGGCCGCGTGCGGATCGGGGCAGGCGTCCGTGTCCGTCGCGCCGGCCCGGCCTCCGCGGGTCCCGCGGCCGCGGCCGGTGCGGCGCGGGGTGAGTGCGCGGGTCGCGGCGCTCGCGGCGGGCGAGGTGGACGAGGCGGAGTTCTGGCGGGCGGCCGTGGCGGAGGGCACACCGCTGATCGAGCCGGAGCCCGAAAGCCCCTCGGACGCCGCCGACGGCCGTCTCACCGTGACCTTCCTCTGGCGCGGCTCCCCCGCCACCCGGGCCGTGCTCGTCGTTCCGAACAAGGTCATGGACCCGGCCGACCTCGCCGCCAACCTGATGGAACGGGTGCCCGGCACCGACGTGTGGCACTGGTCGCTGCGGATGCGGGCCGACTGGCGGGCCACGTACGGCCTCTGCGTCGACGAGGGCGGCGCGCCCGACGAGCCGGGCACGCCCGCGTACTGGCGGTGGCTGCGCGCCCAGCACCGCGTCGACCCGCTCAACTCCCGCTCCCTGAACCGCCGTTGGGGCGCCGGGCCGATCTCGTACGTGGAGCTGCCGGGCGCGCCCCGCGGCGTGGAGTGGCGGGTGCGGGCGGACGTGCCGTGCGGGTCGGTGGGCGTGCACCGCGTCCGCAGCGAACGGCTCGGCAACGAGCGCCGGGTGTGGGTGTACGAACCCGCCGGGCACGGGGAGACGGCGCGCGGCGACCTGCCCGTGCTCGTGCTGTTCGACGGCGAGTCCTGGCAGCCCGAGCTCGGTGTGGCCACGCTGCTCGACAACCTGATCGCGGACGGCCGCATCCCGCCGGTCGTGGCGCTGCTGCCCGAGGCGCTCGACAACACCACCCGCTGGGCCGAACTCGGCTGCGCCGACCGGTTCGTGGACTTCCTCGCCGACGAGCTGCTCCCGTGGGCGGCCGAGCGGCTGCCGGTCACGTCCGACCCGGCGCGCACGGTCCTCGCGGGCCAGAGCCTCGGCGGTCTGACGGCGGCGTACGCGGCGCTGCGCGCCCCGCACCGGTTCGGCAACGTGCTGTCGCAGTCGGGCTCGTTCTGGTGGCCGGCGGGCGAGGCGGGGGCGGAGCTGGTGACGGAGCTGGTGCGGGCCTCGCCGCGGCTCCCGGTCCGCTTCCGGCTGTCGGCGGGCGAGCAGGAGTGGGTACTGCTGCCGAGCAGCCGCCGCCTGCGCGACGCGCTGCGCGAGCGGGGGTACGCGGACGCGTCGTACGGGGAGTTCAACGGCGGGCACGACTGGCTGTGCTGGCGCACCGAACTCGCCGACGGACTCGTGGAGTTGCTGGGCGGCACGGCCTCGCCCTGACGGCACTCCGACGGCCTCGGACGGCCGGGTTCAGGGGGTGTGCCGCACCGCGCAGGCCGCCGCGTACCCCTCCGGGACGGGCACGTCGGCGAGGGTCCAGCCGGGTACGGGCTCCGGGTGCGGGCCCGTGCCGACGAGGGTGTCGCGCAGGCCCTCCGTGGTGAGGCCCTCCCCCGTGCCCTTCAGGTAGGCCTCCTTCCGCGTCCAGCAGCGGGTGAACGCCGAGGGCGCGGGGTCGGCGGCCAGGGCGGCGCGCTCGTACGGGTGGAGGCCCGCGGCCACGTCCGTCACGAGGGCGGCGTCGGCGAGGAGTTCGAGGTCGACGCCGACGGGCCGCTCGGCCAGGGCGATCAGGGCTAGGCCCCCGGAGTGGGAGAGCGAGAAGTGGACGGGGGCGCCGGGCAGCGCGGGGCGTCCGTGCGGGCCGCCGCAGCCCGGGCAGGGCTCCCGCACGAACCGCAGCCCGGCCGGATCGCGGTCCAGGCGCGCCCCGAGCACCCGCCGCAGCAGCGCGTGCGCGGCGACGTGGAGCAGCCGATCGGCGGGCCGCCGAAGCCGCTCGGCCCGGGCCCGCTCGTCGGCGTCGAGCAGGGCGAGGTCGGCGGGGTCGGGGGCCTGGGCCAGGTCTGCCGGACGTGGTGCGGCGGGGGCGGGGCCCTGCGCGAGGCCGGAAACAGGCAGTGGTCCGGGAACAGGCAGTACGGAGGACGCGAGGTCACCGGCGAAGCCGCCCCGGGTCGGCACGGCGGAGGCACGGTCACCGGCGAAGCCGCCCGCCTCTGGTTCCGCGTGGGCGTGGTCCCGCACGGGATCGGCCGGGCGCCGGGCGGCGAAGGCCGGGTCACCAGCCAGGGCACCCGGGGGCGGTGCGGCGTGAGGGTGGTCCTGCTCGGCGGGGGCGCGCCCCCGCGCGGGGGCGCTCGGCGGCGGCCCTCCGTGGGCGGCGGCGGGTTCCGCCCCTGCCCCCTCGTCGCCGCGCGGCACGGGTCCCGCCGGGGGCCCGGCCGGCTGGGCCCGTTCCGCGGCGGGGCCGAGCCCCTGCCCCGCCGACACCCCCGTGAGCCACAACTCGACCTGCCCGACGCCGAGTCGGAGGCCCGGCGGCAGCTCCAGGCGCCGGGCCTCCGGCCGTCCGGGCGGCGGCGCGCTCAAGCCGCGGCCCCCGCGCCCGCCGCGTCCGCGTCGACGTACCGCGTGCACTCCTCGTACGGGGCGGGCCCGTGGACCGGGCGCCAGCCTGCGGGGGCCGGGGTGTGGGCGGGCCACAGGGAGTGCTCGGCGCGGGTGTTGCGCAGGACCAGGTGGGTGGAGGCCTGGGCCTGCTCGTCCGACGGGGCGTCGAACGGTCCGGCTGCGGTGGTCATCGGTCGAGCTCCTTGAGGCGGCGGCGCAGGACGTCCACGATCGCGTCCAGATGCGGCGCCTGGGTCAGGTGCGGGTGCAGGCAGTCGACGGGGTGCTCCGTCAGGGTGCCACCGATGTACGGCCGCCAGGCGTCCGGGGTCAGCCAGCGCTCGGCGCGTGGCGCGGCGGCGGTGAAGAACAGCACGTCGCCGTCGAAGCGCCGGTGGTGGTGCCCGCGCATCAGGTGGGCGTTGTTGACCACGATGTCGACGACGGCGGTCAGGGTCGCGTCGCTGAGCCCGGCCAGGGCGCTGCCCTCGCGGTGCAGGGTGGCGAGGACGTCGTCCCGGGTCAGCTCGTCGGTCCGCTCGTAGCCGGCCATCCGCAGCAGCGCGGTGAGGGCGTCGGCCTCGGCGGGCACGGCCTGGTCCTGCCACTGGTCGGACGGGTAGGCGTCGAGCATCGTGAGCAACTCGACCTCCTCACCGGCCTCTTGGAGCCGCACGGCGACGGTGTGGGCGACGACGCCGCCGACGGACCAGCCGAGCAGCCGGTACGGGCCGTGCGGCTGGACGGCCCGTAGCTGCGTGACGTAGTCGGCGGCCATCTCCTCCATCGACGCGGGGAGCGCTTCCGAGCCGAGCAGCCCGCGCGCCTGGAGCCCGTACACCGGCTGGTCCGGGTCGAGGCGGGACAGCAGCCCCGAGTAGCACCAGCTGAGGCCGCCCGCCGGGTGGAAGACGAACAGCGGGGTGCGGTCGCCGGTGGCGCGCAGCGGCAGCAGGCTCCGCAGCACGGCCTCGTTGCCGAGCCCGGAGTCCAGCTGCGCGGCGAGCGCGGCCGGGGTCGGGGCCTGGAAGAGGGCGCCGATGGCGAGGTCGGTGCCGAGGGTGTCGCGGACGCGGCGGACCAGGCGGGCGGCGAGCAGCGAGGTGCCGCCGAGCTCGAAGAAGCCGTCCTCGACGCCGACTTCGACGCCGAGCACCTCCGAGAACAGGCCGACGAGGGTCTCCTCGCGCGGGTCGCGGGGCGCGCGCCCGGCGCCGCCCGGGGTGTGCGCGGGCGCGGGCAGGGCCTTGCGGTCCAGCTTGCCGTTGGGGCTGAGCGGGAAGTCGTCGAGGGCGACGAGGGCTCCGGGGACCATGTAGTCGGGCAGCGTCCTGGCGAGGCGCTCCCGTACGGCGTCCGGGTCCAGGCCGTCGGGGGCGGTGACGTAGCCGACGAGGCGCTGGTCGCCCGGCCGGTCCTCGCGGACCAGGACGCAGGCGCCGGTGATCCCGTCGCAGGCCGCCAACTCGGCCTCGATCTCGCCGAGTTCGATGCGCAGGCCGCGCAGCTTGACCTGGTGGTCGGTGCGGCCGAGGTACTCGATCTCGCCGCGCTCGGTCCAGCGCGCCAGGTCGCCGGTGCGGTACATGCGGCTGCCGGGCGGCCCGTACGGGTCGGCGACGAAACGGGACGCGGTGAGCGCGGGGCGGCCCAGGTACTCCGAGGCCAACTGGACGCCCGCCAGGTGGAGTTCGCCGGGCACGCCGGGCGGGCAGGGCTGGAGGGCCGCGTCCAGGACGTACAGGCGGGTGTTCCACACGGGCTGGCCGATCGGCACGGGCCCGGTCGCGGAGGGGCGGGTGTCGCAGGCGTGGTACGTGACGTCGACGGCGGCCTCCGTGGGGCCGTACAGGTTGTGCAGCTCCACCTCGGGCAGCGTGCGGCCGAACTCCTGGACGGTCTCGCGGGGCAGGGCCTCGCCGCTGCAGAAGACTCGGCGCAGCCCGGTGCAGTCGGCCGCGCCCGGCTCGGCGAGGAACACCTGGAGCATCGACGGCACGAAGTGGCAGGTGGTGACGGCCTGTTCGCGGATGGTGCGGGCGAGGTAGGCGGGGTCCTTGTGGCCGCCGGGCTCGGCGAGGACGATCGTCGCGCCGACCCGCAGGGCCCAGAAGAACTCCCACACGGACACGTCGAACCCGGACGGGGTCTTCTGCAGCACCCGGTCTCCGGGGCCTAGCTGGTACTCGGCCTGCATCCAGCGCAGCCGGTTGTCGATCGCCGCGTGCGGCACGACGACGCCCTTGGGGCGGCCGGTGGAGCCCGAGGTGTAGATGACGTACGCGGAATGCTGCGGGGTGAGCGCGCGGGGCGGGTCGATGCCCAACTCGCCGCCGATGTCGAGGCCTTGGAGGATCACGGCGGGTGCGTCGGTCCCGGCGGGCACGCGTGCGGCGGTGTCCGCGATCACGACGGCGGGCCGCGCGTCCTCGACCGTGTGGGCCAGTCGCTCGGCCGGGTAGTCCGGGTCGAGCGGCAGATAGGCGCCGCCCGCCTTGACGACGGCGAGGAGGGTGACGACGAGGTCGAGGGAGCGCGGCACGGCCACGGCGGCGAGCGCGCCCGGCCGCACCCCGAGCCCCCGCAGATGCCAGGCCAGCCGGTTGGCGCGGGCGTTGAGTTCGGCGTACGTGAGGGTCTCGGCGCCGAAGGCGAGGGCGGGCGCGTCCGGGGTGCGGGCGGCCTGGGCCTCGATGGGGCCGACGAGGGTGGTGGGCGGCACGTCCTGCGCGGTGGCGTTGAACTCGTCGAGGACGAGGGCGCGTTCGGCGCTCGTGCAGATGCCGTGCCGGGCCAGCGGCTCGTGCGGGTCGGCGGCGGCGATCCGGGCCAGGAGGTCGAGGAAGCGGCGCTGGTGGACGCCGAGTTCGTGCTCCTCGTACAGGGCGGGGTTGCCGTCGTGGTCGATGCGGAGGCCGGTGCCGTCGGCGCGGTCGTAGACGTTGACGGTGAGGTCGTCGACGGGCCCGGCGGACAGGTTGTGGGCCTTCGAGGGGGCGCCGGCGAAGGTCAGGCCGTAGTCGAACGGCATGACGTTGATCAGCGGGCCGACCAGGGCGCGGCCCTCGCCGAGGAGGCCGAGGTCGCGGCGGATGTCCTCGTACCGGTAGCGCTGGTGCTTGCGGGCGGCGCGGACGCGGAGGACGACCTGCCGGGTCAGCTCGGCGAACGTGGCGTGCGGGGCGACGGTGAGGCGCAGCGGCAGGACGTTCATGACCATGCCGGGGATGCGCAGGGCGGCGGAGCCCATGCGGCCCATCATGGGCAGGCCGAGGACGACCTCCTCGGTGTGCGTGGCGCGGGACAGGTACAGGGCCTGCGCGGCGATCAGCACGTCCGGCCAGGTGGCGCGCACGCCCGCCGCCAACTCCTTGATCCGGCCGGTGAGTTCGGCGTCGATGTGCGCGGTGCGGCGGTGGAAGGCGCGGGACGGCAGGGCGGTGCGCCCGGCGAGGCTCACGGCCTCGGGCCGGTCGGCGAACGCCGTGTTCCAGTGCGCGCGGTCGGTGTCGTACGCCTCGGACGTGCGGTACGCGGCGTCCTCGGCGACGAGGTCGGTGAGCCGGCCGAAAGGGCTGGGGCCGGGGTCGCCGTCGGCGGCGAGCGCGGTGTAGACCTCGGCGGTGCGGCGGGCGAGCAGCGAGTAGCCGAAGCCGTCGAGGACGGCGTGGTGGACGCGCTGAAACCAGAGCCAGCGGGCGTCGCCGACCCGGTACAGGGCGTGCTGGAACAGCGGCCCGGCGGCCAGGTCGAACGGGGCGGCCAGGTCGTCCCGCATGCGGGCGCGGGCGGCGGCGTCCGGGTCGTCGAGGCCGCGCAGGTCGTGCGCCCGGAACGGGAAGGGCACGGCGTCCGCGTCGGCCGGGCCGTCCAGCTCGCCGATGACGAGCGGGAGTTGGCGGGGCCCGTCGGCGGTCTCGACCAGGCGGACCCGGAGCGCGTCCGCCTCACCGGCGACGCGGTGCAGGGCCCGGGCGAAGCGGCGGGGGTCGACGGGGCCGTGGATCTCGATGCATTCGGCGGTGTTCTGCGCGGGGCTCTCCGGGTCGAGGGCCTGCGCGAACCACATGCCGGACTGGGCGGCGGTGAGCGGGAGGTCCACGACCGCCGCCCGGGCGGCCGAGGGCTCCAGGACGGCGGTCATGCCGTGACCCCGAGGAGCCGCGCCCAGGCCTCGACGGCGGGCTGTTCGGCCAGGTCCACGAAGGTCGCCTCGACGCCGTGGTCGCGGCGCCAGCGCTCCAGGAGGGCCATGATGCGGACGGAGTCGAGGCCGTGGTCGACGAGGTTCTCGTCGACGGGGATGTCGGCGACGTCCTCGCCGAGCGCGTCGGCGACGTCGGCGCGTATCCGCTCCGCGGTGAGCGTGCTCGTTGCCATGGTGGTCAGGCCCCCTGGAAGGTCGTGCCGGTCGTGGTGACGACGGCGCACTTGGCGGCCGCCCAGCGCAGCGCCATGTCGTGGTCGGCGCGGGAGAAGTCGGCGACCGCGTCGGCGACGAGGAAGGCCTGGATGTCCCGCATCCAGGCGTCGCAGGCGGACATCAGGACGCCGATGTGCGCGTACACGCCGACGATCACGAGCTGGTCGCGGCCCTGCGCGCGCATCGTCTCGGCGAGGTCGGTGCGGACGAACGCGCTGTACTTCCACTTGGTGAGCACGGTGTCGCCGTCGACGGGCGCCACGGCCGGGGCGATCGCCTCCGCCTCCGGGTCGTCGGGCAGTCCCGGCCCCCAGAAGTCCTGCTGCAGCCCGCGCTCGGCGGGGCTCTGGCCGCCGGGCTGCGCCGAGTACACGACGGGCACGCCGAGCGCACGCGCCTGCGCGGTCAACTCGCCGACGTGGGCGAGGAGTTCGGTGACGGGCGAGGCGTCCTGCTCGTACGCCCGCAGGAAGTAGTTCTGCAGATCGTGCACGAGCAGCACGGCCCGCGCCGGGTCGACGGTCCATCCGACGCGGTTGCCGGGAAGCTCCGCGGCGGTGGGCATCGGGTAGGGGGAGATGGCGGGGAGGGCCATGGTGTGGGGGCCTTTCGGGGGTGTCACTGGTCGGCGGCGGCGGTCGTACGGAGGCGCAGGTCTTTCTTGGAGACCTTGCCGACGCCGGTCTGCGGCAAGGCGTCGACGAACTCGACCCGGTCGGGGACCTTGAACGCGGCGAGGCCCCGCTCCCGTACGAACTTCTTGATGGCGACGGGCTTCAGCGGCTCGGCGTCGGCGCGCAGGACGACATAGGCGCAGGTCCGCTCGCCGAGGTACGCGTCGGGCACGGCGACGACGGACACGTCGTGGACGGCGGGGTGGGCGAGGACGACGTTCTCGACCTCCTCCGGGGCGACCTTCTCGCCGCCCCGGTTGATCTGGTCCTTGGCCCGGCCCTCGACGACGAGATGCCCGGTCTCCGTGCGGCGTACGACGTCACCGGTGCGGTAGAAGCCGTCCTCGGTGAAGGACCGCCTGTTGTGCTCGGGGGCGCGCCAGTAGCCGCGGATGGTGTACGGGCCGCGGGTCAGCAGGTGCCCGGTGGCGCCGACGGGCAGGTCCCGGTCCTGGTCGTCGACGACGCGGATCTCGTCGTGCGCGGAGATCGGCCGGCCCTGCGTGGTGACGATCGTCTCCACCGGGTCGTCGAGGCGGGTGTAGTTGACGAGCCCCTCGGCCATGCCGAAGACCTGCTGGAGGGTGCAGTCCAGGGCGGGCCGCACCCGGCGGGCGGCCTCCTCGCTGAACTTGGCGCCGCCGACCAGGAGCACGTCGAGGCTCGACAGGTCGTGGCGGGCGGAGGGGCCGGCCTCGGTCCACACCAGGGCCAGGGGCGGGACGAGGCCGGTGATCGTGACGCGTTCCCGCTCGATGATCGGGAACGCGGTCTCCGGGTCGGGCTGCGGGCACATCACGACCCGCCCGCCCGCGTACAGCACGCCGAGCGAACCGGGCGACGACAGCGGGAAGTTGTGCGCGGCGGGCAGCACGACGAGGTACACGGAGTGCTCGTCGACGGCGCAGATCTCGTTGGAGCCCCACAGCGAGTACAGGTAGTCGTCGTGCGTGCGCGGGATCAGCTTCGGCACGCCCGTCGAACCGCCGGACAGCTGCAGGAACGCCAGGTCGGAGGGTTCCGGCTCGTCGTACGGGACGAAGTCGTCGCGGGCGACGTCCGCGAGGCGGGTGTGCGCGGTGTGCGGGCCCGCGTCGCCGACCACGAACACGTCCCGCAGCGTGGCCACCTGGGCCTGCACGCGGGCGGCGAGCTCACGGTGGTCGAAGCCCGCGTGCGTGTCCGGCACGACATACGCGACGGCCTCGGTGAACTCGCAGAAGTAGCGGATCTCGGTCTCGCGGTGCGCGGGCAGCGCGAACACCGGGAGCGCGCCGATCCGGAACAGCGCGAAGATCACCTCGAAGAACTCGGCCACGTTGGGGAGTTGGACGACGACCCGGTCGCCCTTGCGGATGCCGCGCGCGGCGAAGCCGTTCGCCAGCCGGTCGGCGCGCCGGTCGAGGTCCGCGTACGTCCAGCGGCGCTCGCCGTCGACGACCGCGATCCGGTCGGGGTGGGCGGCGGCACGCTCGTGCAGCATGCCGCCGAAGGTCTCGCCGCGCCAGTAGCCGAGGGCGCGGTAGCGGTCGGCGAACTCCTCGGGCCAGGCGGGCGCGTCGGCGGTCTCGGAAACGGTCACAGCTCGGCTCCCACGGCGTTCAGGAACGTACGGAACTTGGCGCCGGTCTCGGCGGTCTCGGCCTCCGGCGAGGAGTCGGCGACGACGCCTGCGCCCGCGTACAGGCGCAGCCGGTCCTGCTCGGCCTCGGCGCAGCGGATGGTGACGACCCACTCGCCGTCGCCGTCGGCGTCGCCCCAGCCGACCATGCCGGTGAACATGCCCCGGTCGAAGGGTTCGAGCTCGCGGATCACCTCGCGGGCCGACGGCGTGGGCGTCCCGCAGACGGCGGGCGTCGGGTGCAGCGCGCACGCCAACTCCAGGGCGGAGACGGCCGGTTCGCGCACGGTGCCGGTGACGGTGGTGGCCAGGTGCCACATGGCGGCGGTACGGACGAGGGTGGGCCGCTCGGGCACGGTCAGGTCGTCGCAGTACGGGGCGAGGGCCGCGCGTACGGCGTCGACGACGACGGCGTGCTCGTGCAGGTCCTTCGGCGACTCCAGGAGCGCGGCGGCGCGGCGCACGTCCTCGGCGAGGTCGGCGCTGCGCGGCGTGGACCCGGCGAGCGGGTTGGCGACGAGCCGCCCGCCGCGCCGCGACACGAGCAGCTCGGGGCTGGCGCCGAGCAGGGTCCGGCCGGGCCCGGACGGCACCGCGAACGTGTAGCCGGAGGGGTCGCGCCGGGCGAGCCGCTGCAGCAGCGCGGGAAGGTCGAGCGCGCTGGGCGGGCGGAGTTCGAGGGTGCGGGCGAGGACGACCTTGTCGAGCTCGCCGGCCCGCATGCGCTGGACGGCGCGGGCGACGGACTCGGCGTACTCCTCGGGCGCGGGCACCTGCCGCACGTCCCAGGCGCCGTCGCCGGGAGCTTCGGCGTCCACGCCGATCAGCGGGTCGCGGTGCAGCGCGGGCGCCCACCGGACGGTGTCGGGCACGGCGAGGGCGGCGGGCTCCTCGTGGTCGAAGGCGACGGCCCCGACGACGACGGGCGCGGCGTCCCCCGCGGCCTGCCGGTCCCGCAGCACGGCGGCGACCCGTTCCGTCAACGGCCGCTCGTCGTGCGGGACTTCGGCCCGCGTGCCGTGGGCGAGCAGCGTACGGGTCGGCGAGGCGAAGAACCGGTCGTCCCCGGCGCGGTAGCCGTCGAGCAGAGCCGTGGCGGCGCCGACGGTGGGCAGGGCGGGGGCGACGTCCTGGGTGGAGGTCACGGATGGGTCTCCTGAGGGGGGTGGGGTGGGG
>NZ_JBJURH010000015.1:30016-206697 GCF_046098215.1 Streptomyces sp. Da 82-17 | reverse complement strand
TCGCCTGCCTGGGGTCGCCCGGTGTGCGGCAGACCGGCTGCCTGGAGTTGCGGGGTACGGGGCAGCCGCCCGTTGCGGAAGTCCGGTGTGCGGCAGACCGCCCGCCGGGAGTCGCCGGGTGCGGGGCAGCCGCCCGGTGGGAAGCCCGGTGCATGGCAGGCCGCCTGCCCGGAGTCGCTCGGTGTGCGGCAAGCCGCCCGCCAGAAGTTGCCGGGTACGGGAAAGCCGCCTGGTGCGGGAGTCCGGTGCGCGGCAGATCGCCTGCCCGGAGTCGCCCGGTGCGCGGCAGGCTGGCTGCCTGGGGTCGCCGGGTGCGGGGCAGCCGCCTGGTGGGGACGCCCGGTGCATGGCAGGCCGCCTGCCCGGAGTCGCTCGGTGTGCGGCAGGCTGGCTGCCTGGGGTCGCCGGGTGCGGGGCAGCCGCCTGGTGGGGACGCCCGGTGCATGGCAGGCCGCCCGCCCGGACTCGCCCGGTGCGGGGCAGGCCGCCCGCCAGAAGTCGCCGGGTACGGGAAAGCTGGCCGGAGGAGACCTCCCGTACGCGGAAAGCCGCCGCCGGAGTCGATCCGGGGGCGGCTTCCGTACGGGCGGGCGGTGGTCAGACCACGTCGAACGTGGCCGGGTCCGGGCCGAGGCGCTTGCTCTCGTCGAGCGCGGCGATGGCCGTCAGGTCCTCGTCGTCGAGCTCGAAGTCGAACACGTCGATGTTCTCCGCGATCCGGGACGGCGTCACGGACTTCGGGATCACGACGTTGCCGAGCTGCAGGTGCCAGCGGAGCACGACCTGCGCCGGGGTGCGGCCGTGCTTCTGCGCGATCGCCACGATCGTCGGCACCTCGAGCAGGCCCTTGCCCTGGCCGAGCGGCGACCAGGCCTCGGTCGCGATGCCGTGCCGCGTGTGCGCCGCGCGCGACTCGGCCTGCTGCAGCTGCGGGTGCAGCTCGATCTGGTTGACGGCGGGCACGACCGACGTCTCGCCGAGCAGCCGCTCCAGGTGCTCCGGCAGGAAGTTGGAGACGCCGATGGCCTTCGCGCGGCCGTCGGCGTGGATCTTCTCCATCGCCTTGTACGTGTCCACGTACGTGTCCCGGGCCGGCAGCGGCCAGTGGATCAGGTACAGGTCGACGTGGTCCAGGCCAAGCTTGGCGAGGGACGCGTCGAAGGCGCGCAGCGTCGAGTCGTAGCCCTGGTCGGCGTTCCACAGCTTGGTGGTGACGAACAGCTCGTCGCGGGCGATGCCGGAGGATGCGAGCGCCCGCCCGGTGCCCTCCTCGTTGCCGTACACGGCGGCCGTGTCGATGCTGCGGTACCCGGCCTCCAGGGCGGTGCCGACGGCGTGCTCCGCCTCGTCGTCCGGCACCTGCCAGACGCCGAAGCCGAGCTGCGGCATCTCGACGCCGTTGTTGAGGGTGATGCTGGGGACCTTGCTCACGAGCTCTCGATCCTTCGGTGGTGGGTGGTACTCCCATCGTCAACGATCATCCGGCATCCGGCATTCCCGTCCGCAGCGCGCCTTGACGACCTGTTCACGGCACGTTCACCGCGCCGGACGCGTGCCGGGCACGTCGGGTGTGTCGGGAACGTCGGGCGTGCCAGGCGTGCCGGGTGCGGCGGGGAGCCCGAGGTACGCCTCCCGCACGCGCGGGTCGGCGCGCACCTCGGCCGGGGTGCCCTCGGCGAGGACCGCGCCGAGGTCGAGGACGACGACGCGGGCGCACAGCTCCATCACGAACGCCACGTTGTGCTCGACGAGCAGCACCGCACACCCCCGCTCCTCCGCCAAGTGCCGGACGACAGCGGCGAGTTGGTCCCGTTCCGGCGCGGTCATCCCGGACGCGGGCTCGTCGAGCAGCAGCAGCCGGGGCGGGTCGGCGAGGGCCCGCGCCAACTCGACCATGCGGGCGCGGCCGACCGGCAGGGTCCCGGCGTGGGCCGCCGCGAGGTCGTCGAGCCCGCACTCCCGCAGCACCTCCGAGGCCCTGGTACGACGTTCCCGCTCACGTCGGCGCCGGCCGGGCGCGCCGACCGCGTCGGCCACGAGCCCGCCTCCGCCGCCGCGCCACTCTTGGGCGACGAGCAGGTTGTCGGCGACGCTCAACTGCCCGAAGAGCTGCTGCCGTTGGAACGTGCGGCGCATCCCGTGCCGTGCCCGCCACACCGGGGAGCGGCGGGTGACGTCCATGCCGTCGAGCAGGACGCGGCCGGCGTCGGGGCGGCGGATGCCGGACACCACGTCGAACAGGGTGGTCTTGCCCGCCCCGTTGGGCCCGATGAGCCCGCAGACCTCGCCGGGGCGCACCGCGATCCGGGCGTCCCGCAGGGCCTGTACGCCGCCGAACCGCACGTCGACGCCGGTCGCTTCGAGCATGTGCCGGGTCATGGTCATGGCCCGCTCACCTCCGTACGGGTCGCGATGCCGAGGTACGCCTCCGTCAGCCGGTCCGCCTCCACCTCGGCGCGCGGGCCGCACCAGGAGATCCGGCCCTGCGCCAGGTACGCGACCCGGTCGGCGACGCCGAGGATCTCCGCCGCCTTCTCCTCGACGAGCAGCAACGCCGTGCCCGCGCCGCGGAGTTCGACGAGCAGCCGGAACACCTCGTCGACGACGCGCGGCGCGAGGCCGAGGGACGGCTCGTCGGCGATCAGCACCTTCGGCGGGCGCTGCAACAGCGGGGCGAGCGCGAGGAGTTGCTGCTCGCCGCCGGACAGCGAGCCCGCGCTCACGGTGCGCCGCGCGGCGAGCGCGGGGAACCGGTCGTACGCCGCTTCGCGGTCGGCGCGGTCGGGGAGGTGCAGGGCGAGGTTCTCGTCGATGGTGAGCGCGGGGAAGATGCCGCGGCCCTCGGGGGCGAGGAGGAGGCCCTCGCGGGAGCGGCGGACGGGGGACTGCCGGGTGACGTCCTGCCCGTTCAGGTGCACGTGGCCCGTGCGGGGCGTGAGGAGTCCTGCGGCGACCCGGCACGTGGTCGTCTTGCCGGCGCCGTTGGGCCCGAGCAGGGCGAGGATCTCGCCGGGGCGCACGGTGAGGTCCACTCCGTGCAGGACGGGCGCCCCGTCGTACCCGGCGTGCACGTCGTGCAGGGCGAGGGCGGTTTCCTCCCCACCCCGCCCCTTCCCGAAGGACCTGCGGTCGACCACGGGGGCTCCGCCCCCGGGCCCCCGGGACGTCTTTCGTCTGCGGCGCCGCCGTGGCCGGTCGCGCAGTTCCCCGCGCCCCTTTTCGGGGCTCCGCCTCGCACCCCGGTCGTTGTTCGGCTGCTGCGCCGTCGTGGCTGGTCGCGCAGTTCCCCGCGCCCCTGAAAACCCGGCCTCTCCGGCGCCTGAGGAGGCCCGTCGCCGATGTCGTCGTACCGCGACCGCCGCGCAATACCCGTCAGGATCGTTCGCCAGCGCCAGGCCCGCCAACCCGAACAGAATCACCGGCAGATGCGCGGACTCCGTCACGTAGTCGGCCATCAGGTGCGGGACGAGCGCGAACACCAGCCCCGCGACCACCGCGAACTGCGGCCGCCGTACGCCCGCCGCCACGACGACCGCGAGCCACACCAGACCGGTCATGGCGGTGAAGTCGGTGGCGGTGATGCGGGTGTTGTACGAGGCGTACATGACCCCGCCGAACCCGGCGAGCCCCGCCGACAGCGTGAACAGCAGCAGTTTCGTACGGATCACGGAGACACCGGAGGCCATCGCCGCGGCGGGCGCGGAGCGTACGGCGAGCATCGCGCGGCCCGTCGGCGAGTCGCGCAGGGAACTGAGGGCCGCGACCAGGGCCGTGACGAGGACGAGCAGGGCGACGCCCATGGCCCGGTCGTCGCCGAGGTCGACCGGGCCGAGGACGGGTCGCGGGATCTCCCAGCCGGTGTCGCCGTTGCGCAACCAGCCGGTCTGGAACAGGACTTGGTCGGCGAGGAACGCGAGCGCGAGCGTCGCGAGGGCGAGGGAACGGCCGCCGAGGCGCAGCGCGGGCAGCGCGACGACCGCGCCGAGCAGCGCCGCCGCGCAGGTGCCGACGAGCGCCGCGCCGAGGAACGGCCAGCCCCGGCTCATGAGCAGCCCGGTGACGAGGGCGGCGCCGGTGACGAACGTGGCCTGCGCGAGCGACACCATCGCGCCGAGCCCGGTGACCACGGTGAAGGAGAGGAACACGAGGGAGATCGCGAGGCCTTGGGCGAGGATGCCGCTCCAGAACGGGGTCGTGACCGTGTAGAACGCCACCGCGAGCAGCACTGCCGCCACCGCCCAGGGCCCCCAACGCCGTTGCCAGGACGCCCCGTTGAGGTAGTCCGGCGGCGGCGTGTCGACGGCGGCGGTGCCCGCGGTGCGCTGCCGTCGGGCCATGAGCAGCAGCCCGGCGAAGAGGATCAGGAACGGCACAGCCGTCCGGAATCCGGTGAGGTCGTCGGCGAACGAGGCGTACCCGGCGACGAGGTTCTGCAGCACGCCGAGCGCGAGCCCGCCCGCGAACGCGAGGGGGACGGAGGCGAAGCGGCCGAGGACGGCGGCGGTCGCGGAGACGAACAGGAACAGGGTGAAGTCGTGGGCGGACAGGCCGAGGAGCGGGGTGGCGAGCACACCGGCGAGGCCGGCGAGGGCCGACGACAGCATCCACGCCACGGACGACAGCCGGTCGGCGCTCATGCCGCGCAGCTCGACCAGCGAGCGGTTGTCGACGACGGCACGCAGCCGCAGGCCGAGCGGGGTGTGCCGGAGCAACAGCCACAGCCCGGCGGCGACCACGGCCGTGGTGACCCAGGTGATCAGCTGGTCGGAGTCGACGCCGACGCCGTCCGTCAGCTGCCAGGACACCGCCGGGCTCGGCCCGACGCCGGGCAGGCCGAACTGGTTCTCGGCGGGTTTCACGGGCGCGCCCGCCCACTCCAGGAGTTCGACGATCCACAGGCCGAGCGCGGGCAGCGCCACCAACAGGCCGATGGTGGCGACGATCTGGGCGGTCTCGCCGACCTTGGCGAGCTTGCGGAACATCAGCCGGTCGAGGCCCCAGCCGAGCCCGGGCGCGACCCCGCAGACGAGCAGCAGCGCGGTCGGCACGGCGGGCCAGCCGAAGCCGGAGTGCAGTTCGTGGAAGGCGAGGGCGCACAGGTAAGCGGTCGCGCCGTGGGCGAAGTTGAAGAGGCCGGACGCCGAGTAGGACAGCACGAGCCCGGTGGCGAGCAGCGCGTACAGCGCGCCCGAGACGAGACCGCTGAGGACGAAACCGAGAAGGTCAGCCATCGTGGGCCGCCGTCACTTGAAGGGGATCGGTTCGTAGCAGCGGTACGGCGAGGACACCTCGTACGCGCCGTTCTTGAGCTGGACGAGGGCGCCGCAGCCGAAGGACTCCTTCTGGCCCTTGGGCAGTTCGCGGTCGCCGACCAGGGTGCCGGTGTCCTTGAAGCCCTCGGCGGCCTGCTGGAAGGACGCGGTGGTGAGGTTCTTCCCGGCCTTCTCGGCGATGGCGAGGAACAGGTCGGCGGACATGTAGCCAGTCATCATGTGCATGTTGAGCGGCACGTCCTTGCCGGCGGCCTTCCTGATGTCGGCCTTGAACTGCTTCATCCGCGCGCTGTCCGACTCGAACGGCTCGAAGGTCAGCAGCACATGCACCCCGTCGAGGGCCTTCCTGGTGGCGCTCTTGGCGAGCAGGCCGGGGTCGTAGTCGGTGGGGTCGGTGATGACGCCCTGGTAGCCGGTCCGCTTGAGCGCCGTGAACAGGCCGATGTTGTACGGCGTCTGCATCACGGACACCACCGCGTCCGGCGCCTTCCCGCCGTCGCTGCGCAGGATCTCCTTGGTGTACGCGGACCAGTCGCTCGGCGTGGACGTCGCGGGCACGACGGCCTTGGCGTACGCGACGTCGAACCCGGCGGCGGCGAAGCCCTGCTTGTACGTGCGGATGGCGAAGGTGCCGGCGTCGTTGTCGTTGGCGAGGATCGCGACGGACTTGCCCTCGGCGCCGCCCATCACGTCGGCGAGGCCCTCCTGCCAGGCCTGGGTGATGGTGCCGCCGGGCATCGGGACGAGACAGCCGGTGAAGCCGTAGATGTACTTCGGTCCGCAGAACTGGGGGATGGTGCCCCAGCCGAACGTCGGGACCTGCTCCTTGTCGAGGAAGTCGGCCCCGGAGAAGGTGACCGAGCTCATCGGGGAGACCGCGAACACCTTGTCCTGCTGGACGAGTTTGCGGGCCGCGGCGAGGTTCTTGGCGGGATCCTGACCGTCGTCCTCCGCGCCCAGGTAGTCGATCGTCCGGCCGTGGACGCCGCCCTCGGCGTTGGCGCGGTCGTAGCGGGCCTTGGCACCGAGGTCGGTGTCCTTCTTGCTGTAGCCGCTGGAGGTGGTCATGGAGACGATGCCGCCGACCTTGATGCTGTCGTCGCTCACCCCGCGCGCCGAACCGCCGCCCCCGCCGGAGGCGGACGTGGCGGCGGAGTTGCAGGCGGTGGCGGCGAGCAGCAGGGCGGCAGCGGCGGTGAGGGTGCGGGTGCGGTTGCGTCGAGGCACTGGCCTGATCCCTCCGTCGAAGTGAGGGGGATTCTGCGGGCAACCTGATGAACCGTCAATAACTGACGCATCGGTAACTGATGAACCGTCAGGACGGCTTGAGGGGACGCGCGTCAGGCGCGATAGAGGGCCTCGACCTCGGCCGCGTACGTCTGCTCGATCGCCTTGCGCTTCAGCTTCAGGGACGGCGTGAGCAGCCCGTGCTCCTCGGAGAACTGGTGCGCCAGTATCCGGAACGTGCGGATCGACTCGGCCTGCGAGACCAGCGTGTTCGCCGCGACCACCGCACGCCTGATCTCCGTCTCCAGATCCGGGTCGCGCACCAGGTCGGCCGGTTTCAGAAGCGGCTTGCCGCGCATGTTCAGCCAGTGCTCGACGGCGTCGGAGTCCAGCGTCACCAGGGCCGCGATGTACGGGCGGTCGTTGCCGACGACGATGCACTGGGCGACCAGCGGATGGTCCCGTACCCGCTCCTCCAGCTGCGAGGGCGAGACGCTCTTGCCGCCGGAGGTCACCAGGATCTCCTTCTTGCGGCCGGTGATCGTCAGATAGCCGTCGTCGTCGAGGTGGCCCAGGTCGCCGGTGGCGAGCCAACCGTCGTGCAGCGCCTCGTCGGTGGCCTTCGGGTTGCCCAGATAACCCTGGAACACATGGCCGCCGTGCAGCCACACCTCGCCGTCGTCCGCGATGTGCACCGTCGTGCCCGGGATCGGCCGGCCGACCGTGCCGAAGCGGGTCTGCTCCGGCGGGTTGGCCGTGGCCGCCGCGGTCGACTCGGTGAGCCCGTACCCCTCGAAGATCAGCACGCCCGCGCCCGCGAAGAACAGGCCGAGCCTGCGGTCCATGCCGGAGCCGCCGGACATCGCGTGCCGCACCCGGCCGCCCATCGCCGCGCGGACCTTGGAGTACACCAGCTTCTCGAAGAGCTGGTGCTGCATCCGCAGCGCCGCCGACGGGCCCGGGCCGGTGCCGAACGCCTTGTGCTCCATCGCGTCCCAGTACCGCACCGCCACCTCGACGGCCTTGTCGAACGGGCCGAGCTTGCCGTCCTTCTCGGCCTTCCTGCGGGCCGCGTTGAAGACCTTCTCGAAGATGTACGGCACCGCCAGGATGAACGACGGCCGGAACGCGGCCAGGTCGGGCAGCAGCGCCGCCGCGTTCAGGTTCGGCTGGTGGCCCAGCTTGACCCGGCCGCGTACCGCCGCGACCTCCACCATCCGCCCGAAGACGTGCGCGAGCGGCAGGAAGAGCAGCGTGGACGCCTCGTCGCCGCGCTTGGAGTGGAAGACCGGCTCCCAGCGCGCGATCACCGTGTCCGCCTCGTACATGAAGTTGGCGTGGCTGATCACGCAGCCCTTCGGGCGGCCCGTCGTCCCCGAGGTGTAGATCACCGTCGCGACCGAGTCCGGGGTCACCGCGCGGCGGTGCCGGTGCACCACCTCGTCCTCGATGTGCTCGCCCGCGGCGCGGAGTTCACCGACCGCGTCCGAGTCCAGCTGCCACAGGCGGCGCAGCGACGGCAGCCGGTCGATCACCGAGCCGATCGTCATGGAGTGGTCCTCGTGCTCCACGACGCAGGCCGAGACCTCCGCGTCGTACAGCATCCAGAAGACCTGCTCCGCGGAGGAGGTCGGGTAGATCGGGACGACCTGCGCGCCGATGGTCCACAGGGCGAAGTCGAAGAGCGTCCACTCGTAGCGCGTACGGGACATGATGGCGACGCGGTCGCCGAAGCGGACGCCGTGGGCGAGGAGGCCCTTGGCCAGGGCGAGGATCTCGTCCCGGAACTCCGCGGACGTGACGTCCCGCCACTCGCCGTCGACCTTGCGCCCCAGGGCGATGCGCAGCGGGTCCTCGAGGGCATGGTCGAAGACGGCATCGGCCAGACCGCCCACCGGCGGCGCCGACGCCAGGGGAGGTGAGGTGAACTCGCGCAATGGTTCTCCTTGTGGCGCTCCACACAGCGCCGGTGACGGTACCCCACGCGGCCCCCGGGCGGGAGGGGTTCGCGGCCCCGGGATCTTCGCCATCGTCACAGGTCAGGCGGCGAAATGGGGCGACAAGGGCGGAGGCTGGGGCAGAATCATTACTTCCGGGTAAGTTTCGGTGCCGTAATCTCCACGGAATTTGTACGAGGTGGTTACTCGGCGGCACAGGACGGGTGCACGACCGGCGCGCGACCGGTACGGGACCCGTCAGCGCCAGTCGCCCTGGAGCCAGGCGAGCAGCCGCGGGTGGGTCTCCCAGGAGCAGTCGGCGCCGTCGGACGCGGTGGTGTCGACCAGGGTCGCGCTGAACGTGGTGTCGAGCGTGGCGTCGCCGAAGAGGCCGTCGTCCTGTGCGGGCGGGCGGGCCGCGGCCTCCGCCTCCGCGAGGCACTCCGGGGGGAGGGGCTGGCCCAGGTGCCAGCCGGCGACGAACACGGCGTACAGGATGGCGGCCGCGGCCAGGCGCCGCGGGGTTATCCAGGCAGGCATGGCGGGAGTCTCCCACCCCGCACCCCGCCCCCCCCGGGGGCGATCGTCCGACTGCCGCGCCGTCGTGGTTGCTCGCGCAGTTCCCCGCGCCCCTTTCGGGGCCCGGGCGAGCCCCCTTGGCCTGTTGTCCGACTGTCCCGCCGTCGTGGTTGCTCGCGCAGTTCCCCGCGCCCCTGTCGGGGGCCGCCCAGCCCCCTTGGCCCGTCGCCCGACTGCTGCGCCGTCGTGGCCGCTCGCGCAGTTCCCCGCGTCCGCCCCGAGCCCCGGCCGTCGCCTGACCGCTGCGCCGTCGTGGTTGCTCGCGCAGTTCCCCGCGCCCCTGAAAAGCGGGGCGGAGCCCCGAGCCAGGGGCGCGGGGAACTGCGCGACCAGCCACCGCGGCGCCGCAGACGAACGACGACCCCGGAAGGGATCAGCGGCGGTGCAACCTGTCTCCGCCTGCCAGGATCGCCGCGGCCAGGGCGTCCGCCGACTCCTGGGCCGTCGGCCTCGTGCGGCCGTGGCGGAGGACGAAGTCGACTCCGCCCAGGTCCGGGAGGCCCGCGCGGATGCGGGAAAGCCCCGGAGGGATCAGGCTCCGGGTGTGGGCCATCACGCCGAGCCCCGCGCGGGCCGCCGCCACCAGCCCGTTGAGGCTGCCGCTCGTGCAGGCGATGCGCCAGGCCCGCCCGTGCCGCTCCAGCACCTCCAGGGCGCGGGCCCGCGTGATCCCCGGCGGCGGGTAGACGATCAGCGGCACCGGCTCCTGCGGGTCGACCCGCAGCCGCTCCCCGCCCGACTCGGCCCCGATCCACACCAGCTCGTCCCGCCACACCAGCGTCCCCGCGGCCTCCTCGTCCCGCGGGTGCCGTTTCGCGAGGACCAGGTCGAGCCGCCCCTCGGCCAGCCTGCGGTGCAGGGTGCCGGACAGCTCGACCGTCAGCTCCAGGTCGACCTCCGGATGCTCGCGCCGGAACGCCTTGAGGATCTCCGGGAGTTCGGTGAGGACGAAGTCCTCCGAGGCGCCGAAGCGGAGCCGCCCGCGCAGCCGCGTGCCCGCGAAGAACGATGCCGCCCGCTCGTGCGCCTCCAGGATCGAGCGGGCGAAGCCGAGCATCGCCTCGCCGTCCTCCGTCAGCTCCACGCTGTGCGTGTCCCGCGTGAACAGCGTCCGCCCCGTCGCGTCCTCCAGGCGCCGCACATGCTGGCTCACCGTCGACTGCCGCAGGCCGAGCCGCCGCGCCGCCCGCGTGAAGCTGAGCGTCTGGGCCACGGCCAGGAACGTACGGAGCTGGGTCGGGTCGTACATGCCGACCACGCTAGCCGCTCATCACGTACCGCGATAGCAGTCAGTCCGGTATCCCGGATTCCCGATCACGGCGATCAGGAGGACGATGGAGAGGGCACGCTCCGCACCGCGTGCCCGTCCCGACCACGCACTGGAGCACAGCGCACGTGAAACGCCCGACCTGGCCGTCCTGGATGCCGATCGACCCGTACGTACTGCTGCTCCTCGGCACCGTGGGGATCGCCGCGCTCGTGCCCGCGCGGGGGACCGGCGCCGATGTCGCCTCCGGCACGGCCACCGCGGCCGTCGCCTTCCTGTTCTTCCTCTACGGCGCCCGCCTCTCCACCCGCGAGGCGCTCGACGGACTGCGGAACTGGAAGCTCCATCTCACCGTCATCGCCTGCACGTTCGCGGTCTTCCCGCTGCTGGGCCTCGCCGCGGGCGCGCTCGTGCCGTACGTCCTGACGCCCGCGCTCTTCAGCGGCTTCCTGTTCCTGACGCTCGTGCCGTCGACCGTGCAGTCCTCGATCGCGTTCACGTCCATCGCGCGCGGCAACGTGCCCGCCGCGATCTGCGCCGGGTCGTTCTCCTCGCTCGCCGGGATCGTGCTCACCCCGCTGCTCGCGGCCGCGCTGATCGGCGGGCACGCCGGGTTCTCCGCCGACTCGCTCCTGAAGATCGTGCTGCAGCTGCTCGTGCCGTTCCTCGCCGGGCAGTTCCTGCGCCGCTGGATCGGGCCGTTCGTCGCCCGGCACAAGAAGGTCCTCGGCCTCGTGGACCGCGGCTCCATCCTGCTCGTCGTCTACACCGCGTTCAGCCAGGGCATGGTCGCCGGCATCTGGCACCAGGTCACCCCGCTTCGGCTGCTCGCGCTGCTCGGCGTGGAGGCCGTGCTGCTCGCCGTGATGCTGGCGCT
This sequence comes from Streptomyces sp. Da 82-17, assembly GCF_046098215.1. Taxonomy (NCBI): domain Bacteria; kingdom Bacillati; phylum Actinomycetota; class Actinomycetes; order Kitasatosporales; family Streptomycetaceae; genus Streptomyces; species Streptomyces sp. Da 82-17. The sequence goes on along the minus strand of NZ_JBJURH010000015.1, from coordinate 195,537 downwards.
CACCTGGTTCGGCACGAAGAGCCTCGGCTTCGGGCGGGCCGACCGGGTCGCGATCCAGTTCGCCGGTACGACGAAGTCCCTCGCGGCCGGACTGCCCATGGCCAGCGTGCTGTTCGGGGCGCAGGCCTCGCTCGCGGTGCTGCCGCTGATGTTGTTCCACCAGATGCAGCTGATGGTCTGCGCGGTCATCGCCAAGCGCCGCTCCCGCGACCCGGAGGCCTCCGCCGACGCCGCCCCGCCGGCCCCGCCCGCCCCGTCCGAGCCGGACGCCGGGGCCGGCCCCGGGCCGGTCAGTCGCCTGGAGCGAGCCGCAGCCGCAGGAACCGCGGCCGGTACAGCGACACGTTCCGGCTGACGTGCCCCTGCGCCACCTGCGGGTCGGCGTCCAGCCAGTTCACGTCGTAGCCGAGCAGCAGCCGCCCGTCGTCGGCGCGCAGCGCCGGGTGCGCCTGCGGGTTGTAGACGGCGGTGCCCTGCTGCGGCGCGCTGTCCGGCGGCAGCGGCGGTGCGAAGCCCTTCGCCGGGCCGTGCCAGGGCCCGGTCGGCGCGCACGCCCAGTAGGTGGTGAGCGTCGACAGGCCCTCGGCGCCCGCCGCCGCCGTGAACAGCACCCAGGTCCCGTCGTCGCGGACCACGCTGTACCCGCTGCCCACGCCCTTCTTCGCGCCGTCCCCGAGGACCGGCTCGACCGTCTCGCCCTTGCCCCAGCCCGCGCCGTCCCAGTACCGCCAGGCGTCCGGATCGGCGAGCCGGCCGTGCGGCACCCGCGCCACGTACGCCTCGGCGGTGGGCTGCGTCGCGGTCTTCCCGTCGTTGCCGCCGAAGACGTACGTGTACTCAGCGCCGTCCACCGTCGTCGTCCCGTACAGGACGCGCTCGGCCGGGTCGGGGACGGAGGACTGGTCCGAGACCCGCACCGTGCTCTCCAGGCGCAGGTCGGGCAGGGACAGTGTGGCGACCTCCGTGGCGAGGGGCAGGCCGTAGATCCACGGGCCGGTGCCGGTGGCGCGGGTCCACAGCAGAACGCGGACGACCTTCTCGGCGGAGCCGGCGGAGCGCGGCTCGACCTTCGCCGCGACCGGCCAGCGCCACTGGCCGGGCGCCGGGTCGGCGAACAGCGGGGCGGGCAGCGTGCGTTCCAGGCGCCCCGAACGGTCCATCAGGGCCGCCGAGTTGCGGACGAACGGGGCGCTCTCGTCGCGCCAGGCGTGCGGCTGGCCCCAGCGGTTCGGCGGGGCGTGCACCTTGCCGAGGAACGTGTCGGAGAACAGCCAGAGCGTCCGGCCGTCCGGCAGCCGCACCGAGTGCGTGCCGTCGCCGCCGGTCCAGTCGTCGTCCCTGGAGCCGTCGTCGCCGTAGCGGGCGAACTCCTCGGTGGTGGGCCGGTCCGGGGTCCAGGACGTCACCCGGCGCGGGGCGCACGGAGCCCGGCCCTCCCGGTCGTCGTCCTCCGGAAGGGCGGTCAGGCCGACACCCGCGAGGACCGCGGCGAGCAGCAGGACCAGGGCGCCGCCCCGGTGCCGCCCACGGCCCTTCGGGTGTCGCGCGCCGGTTCTCGTACGCTCAGCGGGCGACACCCACGGGACGTTAACGGCTGCCGTTGATCCGGTCCATGGGCAGCCACAGCACGGTGTCGGGTGTCACAGCCGCCCCGGGAGTGCGCAGCCGTGACACTTCGGCGTCGCTCAACGCCCGCCGCCAGACCCGCACTTCGTCCAGCGCCCCGGCGAAGTGGCCCCGGCTGTCGACGCGTTGGCCGATGTGCACCCCGAACCCGGAGGTCCGGCTGACCGAGCCCGGCACGGACGGCACGGCGGTCTTCCTCCCGTCGACGGTGAGGCTGAACTCTCCACCCGAACGGCGCAGCACGGCATGGTGCCACTTGTTGTCGTTGTACGCCGACGTGGTGCGCACCACCGCCGAACGCGTCGGCGACGCGCCGTCCCTGGCGGTCATCAGGCCGGTGATCCGGCCCGACGCGGGCTCGCCGCGCAGCCACACCTGCGGCTGGTTCGTGCCCACCCCACCGATCCAGAACAGCGGGTGCTCCCCGCCCGTCGCCCCGTACCGGAACCACACGGACGCCGTGAAGTCGCTGCCGTACAGCGGGAGTTGCGAACGGTACGGGAGGCGTACGGCGTCGTCGCGGCCGTCCAGGGCGAGCGCGCCGCCGTACCGGCCCGAGGTCTGCCGGGCGCCGCCGAGAACCGCCGCGCCGGGTGCGCCGAGCGCCAGGTCGGGGGTGGTCGGGTCGGGGCCGCGGCGGGGCTTCAGCCAGTCCTCGGTGAAGCGGGCGAAGCGGATCTCGTCGCGCGCGTCGACCGCGCCGCCCTCGTAGAGCAGACCGACGGTGGCCGGAGTGCGGTTCGCGCCGTTGATCGCCACCATGTCGGAGTAGCCGGACCAGTCGGTCGTCACCACCGTGCCGCGGTCCACGCTCTCCCAGGTACGACCCTCGTCGTACGAGGAACGCACCATCATCGTGCGCCGCCGGTCCGGGTCTGCCGGGCACGACAGCAGCATCCGACTCTCCAACCCGACGGTTGCGCACTGCACTTGGGGCGCGTACAGGTCGGGGATCGCGCGGAACTTGCCGTCGAAGGTCGCGCCGCCGTCACGGCTCACGGCGTGCGCGCGGTGGCCCAGGTCGGTGCCGTCCTGCTCGCGGCCGCTGACGTAGATCTCGCCGTTGCCGCGCTCGGTGAGGGTCACCTCGGACGGCTTCTGGCGGAACGTGCCGTCCTGCGCTATCGGCCACGAGTCCGTCGCGCCGACCTTCCAGGTGTCGCCGCCGTCGTCGCTGTGGATCAGGGCGGCGTGGTTGGCGGTGACCCGACTGCCGTCCCACGTCTCGGTGTTGACGCCGAACACCAACCGGCCCGCGTGCGCGCCGCGGCGCAGCTGGATGCCGTGCACGGGGCCCGTCGCGTACCAGGAGTTCCAGTGCTCCGGCAGGATCTGGTCGCTCAGGTCCCGCGGCTGCGACCAGCTGCGGCCGTCGTCGTCGCTGTACTGCAGGTGCGGGGTGCGCTCGCACGGCACGTCACAGTTGCCGCCACCCGGCTTGCCGGGGTTCCACGTCTCGGCGAGCAGGATGCGACCGGTCTCCCGGTCCACGATCGGCGCCGGGTTGCCGTGCGTGTCGCCGTTGCCCTCGTTGATCACCTGCAACGGGCCCCAGGTACGGCCGCCGTCCGTGGAGCGTTTCAGTACGAGGTCTATGTCCCCGGCGTCCGTGCAGTCGTTCACCCGGCCCTCGGCGAACGCGAGCAGCGTGCCGGACTTCGTCTGTACGACCGCGGGGATACGGAAGCACGCGTAGCCGGGATCCTGGGAAGCCTTGAAGAGGACCTGCTGCGAGAAATCCGTCACCTCGGGCGCGGCCTGAGCGCCGGGCGCGGTGAGCGGGACCGCCACCGCGGTGGCGGCGAGAGCGGCGAGGAGGGGCCGTAAGGCTCTTGTGGGACGTGCTCTTCGGAGTCGTGCGCGGAGTCCGGACGGCATGCTGAGACCTGCCCTTCGAGCTGTCCTGCGCGGCATCTGATATCACGTCATCCGGACATCCCACGTCCAATGTCCGGGTCACAGACGGTACTTGGGGGTGCACTCCTCGACAAGGACCTGTGCACGGAGGGATCGCCGGGGGTTCGTCCCCACCGGCCCCGCCGCCATCGCCCTGCGGGCTCGCGTCCTCAATCGCCGGACAGGCCCCATCGGGCCCCCTCCCCACCCCTTCCCGAAAGCCTGCGGCGCCGCTGTGGTTGCTCGCGCAGTTCCCCGCGCCCCTATCGGGGCACGGACGGGCCGCTCTTAGGGGCGCGGGGAACTGCGCGAGCGGCCACGACGAGAGCCGCAGGGGAAAGGCGAGCGGGAGGGTCAGGCTGCCAGGACCTTCGCCGTGAACGCCGACAGGTTGTCGTTCATCCGCCGGAGGCGTTCCTCCAGGGTCAGGGACTCCTCGTAGCGGCCCGACCGAAGCTTCGGCTCGCGTTTGCCGCGGACGTACAGCGGGCAGGCCAGGTCGGCGCAGATGTAGATGCCGACCGTGTTGCCCTCGCGGCCCCGCGCTCCGGCCAGTGGGGCGGCGAGGAGGGTGACGCCGGACGACGCGTGTCCGGTCAGGCAGATCTGGCAGAGGCTGGACTTGACCGCGCTGGTGCGGTTGACCGCCGGGACCCGCAGCGAGATCCCGAGCGGAGCCTCGCCCTCGGCGCGCGGCAGCACCAGGTGGGCGCGGAGCGGGGCGCCCGGGTCGACCCAGCCGAGGAAGTCGAGGTCGGCCCACGGCAGTTCGCCGAAGTCGAGCGGGAGCTTGAGGCGGGCCGCCTCGCCCTTGGTGCAGTTCACGAAGGACGAGCGGATCTGTTTTTCAGTGAGCGGTTCCACGGGCGATGACCTTACGTACGGTCACCCACCAGCGCATCCGGATAAACGTGCAGGCCGGGCCCGGCCGGCGCAGGGGGCGCTCCTCACCGGCCGGGACCCCGCCGCCGCGTAGGCGGGCGCTCGCGGTCAGCCCTGACCGGCCGCGGCCTGCAGGGCGATGCGATGGTCGCCCGCGTACACGTTCATGGAGGCGCCGCGCAGGAAGCCCACCAGGGTGAGCCCCGACTCGGCCGCCAGGTCCACGGCGAGCGAGGACGGCGCGGAGACCGCGGCGAGCACGGGGATGCCCGCCATCACCGCCTTCTGCGCCAGCTCGAAGGAGGCCCGCCCGGACACGAGCAGGATCGTGCGGGACAGCGGCAGCCGGCCGTCCTGCAGGGCGCGGCCGACCAGCTTGTCGACCGCGTTGTGCCGCCCCACGTCCTCCCGTACGTCGAGCAGCTCGCCGTCCTCCGTGAACAGTGCCGCCGCGTGCAGGCCCCCGGTCCGGTCGAAGACCCGTTGGGCCGCCCGCAGCCGGTCGGGGAGGCCGGCGAGCAGTTCGGGTTCGAGTCGGACCGGGGGAGTGCCGTCGCCCGGGGTGCCGTCGTCGATCGGCCAGCGCGCCGTCGTCCGCACCGCGTCCAGGCTGGCCTTCCCGCACAGGCCGCAGGAGGAGGTGGTGTAGACGTTGCGTTCCAGGGTGATGTCCGGGAGCACCACTCCGGGCGCCGTCGAGACGTCCACCACGTTGTACGTGTTGCTGCCGTCCGCCGTCGCGCCCGCGCAGTACACGATCGAGCGCAGCTCGTCCGCCGAGCCCAGCACGCCCTCGCTGACCAGGAACCCCGCGGCCAGCGCGAAGTCGTCGCCCGGTGTGCGCATCGTGATGGCGAGGGGCTTGCCGTTGAGCCGGATTTCCAGCGGCTCCTCCGCGACCAGCGTGTCCGGGCGGGTGGAGACCGCCCCGTCCCGGACACGGATGACGCGGCGTCGCTCGGTGACGCGTCCCATGAGGTGATCAGTCCCGGTTCTGTACGTGTTGGTAGCCGAAGCGGCCCTTGATGCAGAGGTTGCCGTGGGTCACCGGGTTGTCGTGCGGCGAGGTGACCTTGACGATCTCATTGTCCTGCACGTGCAGGGTCAGGTTGCATCCCACACCGCAGTACGCGCACACCGTCGTCGTCTCCGTCTGCGCCGACTCGTCCCACGTGCCGGCCGCGCGCATGTCGAACTCGCTCTTGAAGCTCAGCGCGCCCGTCGGGCACACCTCGATGCAGTTGCCGCAGTACACGCACGCCGAGTCGGTCAGCGGGGCGTCGTGCTCCACCGCGATCCGGGCGTCGAAGCCGCGCCCGGCGACCGCGATGGCGAACGTGTTCTGCCACTGCTCGCCGCAGGCGTCCACGCACTTGTAGCAGAGGATGCACTTGTCGTAGTCGCGTACGTACAGGTCGTTGTCGACCTTCGGGGACTCGTTCAGACGGGCCGCGTCCGGGCCGAAGCGGTCGGGCTTCGCGTCGTACTCCTTCAGCCACTCCTTGACGTGCGGTGTGGTCGACAAGTCGACGGAGGACGCGAGGAGTTCGAGGACCAGCCTGCGGCTGTGTCGGGCGCGCTCGGTGTCGGTGCGCACTTCCATGCCCGGCTCGGCCCTGCGGGAACAGGCCGGGGCGAGGGTGCGCGCGCCCTCGACCTCGACGACGCACACCCGGCAGGCGTTCTTCGGGGTGAGCGTGTCGCCCTGGCAGAGGGTCGGCACGTCCTTCCCGGCGGCCCGGCAGGCGTCCAGGACGGTGGAGCCCTCGGGGACCCGTACGGGTTCGCCGTCGAGTGTGAACTCCACGAGACGACGCGGCGGCTGCAGCGGAATGGCGGTCATGCGTACGCTCCCAGTCGGTCGGTGGCGGTCATGCGTACGTTCCGAGCCGGTCGATGGCGGACTCGACGGCGTTCCACGCGGTCTGGCCGAGACCGCAGATCGAGGCGTCCCGCATGGCCCGCCCCACGTCCCTGAGCAGGGCGATGTCGTCCGCGGCGGCGGCCCCCGTGCGCTCGGCGAGCCGGTGCAGCGCCTCCTCCTGCCGCACGGTGCCCACCCGGCACGGCACGCACTGGCCGCAGGACTCGTCCCGGAAGAACTCGGCGATACGGAGGAGCATGCGGGGCAGCGGAACGGTGTCGTCGAGGGCGAGCACGACGCCCGAGCCGAGGGTGGTGCCGGCCTCGCGGGTGCCCTCGAAGGTCAGCGGGATGTCCAGCTCGTCGCCCCGCACGAACCCGCCGGCGGCGCCGCCGAGCAGCACCGCCCGCAACTTCCCCGGTTTCCCGGCGAGTTCGAGCAGCTCGCCGAGGGTCGCGCCGAACGGCAGCTCGTAGACACCGGGCCGGTCCACGTTCCCGGAGACGCAGTACAGCTTCGGGCCCGTCGACTTCGGCGTGCCGATCGCCGCGTACGCCTGGGCGCCCATCGTGAGGATCGGCAGGACGTTCACGAGCGTCTCGACGTTGTTCGCGGCGGTCGGCTTCCCGAACAGGCCCTTCTCCACCGGGAACGGCGGCTTCGAGCGCGGCTCGCCCCGGTAGCCCTCGATGGAGTTGAACAGCGCGGTCTCCTCGCCGCAGATGTACGCGCCCGCGCCGCGCCGGATCTCGATGTCGAAGGAGTAGCCCTGGCCGAGCACGTTCTCGCCGAGCAGGCCGCGGGTACGGGCCTGCGCGAGGGCGTGCGTGAGGCGTTCCAGGGCGCGGGGGTACTCGCCGCGCAGGTAGAGGTAGCCGCGGTGGGCGCCGGTCGCGTACCCGGCGATCGTCATCGCCTCGACCAGCGCGTACGGGTCGCCCTCCATCAGGACGCGGTCCTTGAACGTGCCGGGCTCCGATTCGTCGGCGTTGCAGACGAGGTAGTGCGGGTGGTCCGGCTGGGAGGCGGTGGCCTGCCACTTGCGGCCCGTGGGGAACGCGGCTCCGCCGCGGCCGAGGAGACCGGACTCGGTCACTTCGCGGATGACTTCGGCGGGGCCGAGGGTGAAGGCTCGGCGGAGGGCTTCGTAGCCGCCGTGGGCGCGGTAGTCGTCGAGGCTGTACGGGTCGACGAGTCCGATCCTCCGGAGCAGGATCAGCTGCTCTTGGCCGACCTGGGGCACGGCCATCGCGGCCGGGGGTTCGGCGGTTGCGGATTCCGGGGCTGCGGCGGCTCGGGCGATCGCGTCCGCCGTTGCGGGGGCCAGGACGGCGGTGGCGTGTTGTTCTCCCCGCCCCGCCCCTTCCCGAAAGCCTGCGGCAGCTTCGGGGGCGCCCCCGGACCCCCCTTCGCGCTGAACGCGCTCGTCCGCAAACGCCGGGCGGGCTGTCTTCGGGGGCGCGGGGAACTGCGCGACCGGCCCCGACGGCGCGTCAGCCGGACGGCCCGCTCGCACCACCAGCGCCGCCGGCGCCCGCTCGCACAGGCCCAGGCACGGGCTCTTCTCCCATGTCGCGCCGCCCTCCACCGGCGTACCCGGCGCGCCCAGGCGGGACTCGAGGGACGAGCACAGCTCGGCCGAACCCCGCGCCGCGCACGTCAGGTCCGTGCAGACCTGGACCACCGTCGCAGGACGCGGGCGCAGCGCGAACATCGCATAGAAGCTCGCCACCCCGTACGCCTCCGCCGGCGGCACCGTGAGACGTCGGCACAGGTAGTCGAGGCCGCCCTCGCTGATCCAGCCGACGCGGTCGTTCAGCGCGTGCAGCCCCGGCAGCAGCAGGTCGCGGCGGTCCCGGGCCGTGCGGCCGCCGCGGGCCCAGCGCAGATCCGCGTCGGGCCGGTCCGACGCGCCCTCCCACGGCGACTCGGGCGGGCCGAGGAGCGCGTCGACGGCGGCGCGCTCCTCGTCGGTCGGCTTGCTGTCACCGAAGTGCAGGTCCATCGGGCGCCTCAGCTCCTCACGGCCGTGACGTTCAGCTTCTCGATGCGGATCGCCGACGCCTTGAACTCCGCGGTGCCCGCGATCGGGCAGTTCGCCTCGATCGTCAGCGCGTTGGTGTCCACCTCGTCGGGAAAGTGGAAGGTCATGAAGGCAAGGCCGGGGCGCAGGCCCGGGTCGACCCACACGGGTGCGACGACGGCGCCGCGCCGGGAGGCGACCCGTACCTCCTCGCCCACCACCACGCCGTACCGCTCCGCGTCCTCCGGGCACAGCTCCACGTACTCCCCGCGGCGCAGCGGCGACGCGAAGCCGCTGCTCTGCACGCCGGTGTTGTACGAGTCGAGGCGCCGCCCGGTGGTGAGGCGGATCGGGTACGACTCGTCGGTGAGGTCCACCGGCGGGTCGTGCTCGACGAGGCCGAACGGGGCGCGCCTGCCCCGCAGTTCGGGGTCCTGCTCCCACAGCCGGCCGTGCAGGAAGCTGGAGGGGAGCTTGTCGGTGTCGGGGCAGGGCCACTGGAGTCCCTGGTGTTCCTCCAGGCGGTCGTACGTCATGCCGAAGTGGTCCGGGGACAGGGAGCGGAGCTCGTTCCAGACCGCCTCCGCGTCCGCGAACTTCCAGTCGTGGCCGAGGCGCCCGGCGATCTCGCAGATGATGTCGATGTCCTCGCGGGCCTCGCCGGGCGGGGCGAGCGCGGCCCGCACGCGCTGAACGCGGCGTTCGCTGTTGGTGGTCGTGCCGTCGGCCTCCGCCCAGGACGCGGTGGCGGGCAGCACGACGTCCGCGAGCTCGGCCGTCTTCGTGCGGAAGATGTCCTGGACGACGAGATGGTCGAGGTTGTTCAGGCGGCGCACGGCCTGCTCGCTGTCGGCCTCCGACTGGGCCGGGTTCTCGCCGATGCAGTACACGGCCTTGAGCGTGCCGTGCTCCATCGCCTCGAACATGTCGGTGAGCGTCATCCCGTACCTGGGCTGGATCACCGTGTCCCAGGCCGACTCGAACTTGGCGCGGTGGCCGTCGTCCAGGATGTCCTGGAAGCCGGGCAGGCGGTTGGGGATGGCGCCCATGTCGCCGCCGCCCTGTACGTTGTTCTGCCCGCGCAGCGGTTGCACGCCCGCGCCGAACCGGCCGACGTGCCCGGTGAGCAGCGCCAGGTTGATCAGGGCGCGGACGTTGTCGGTGCCGTTGTGGTGCTCGGTGATGCCGAGCGTCCAGCACAGTTGGGCGCGTCCGGCCCTGGCGTAGGCGTGCGCGAGGTCGCGGATCGCGGCGGCCGGTACGCCGGTGACCTTCTCGGCGAGGGACAGCGTCCACGGTTCGACGAGGGCGCGGTACTCCTCGAAGCCGCTGGTCGCCCGCTCGACGAACGCCTCATTGTGCAGGCCCGCGTGGATGATCTCGCGGCCCACGGCGTGCGCGAGCGGGATGTCGGTGCCGACGTTCGGCCCGAGCCAGGACTCCGCCCACTCGGCGGTCGAGGTGCGGCGCGGGTCGACCGCGTACATCCGCGCGCCGTTGCGTATTCCCTTCAGGACGTGCTGGAAGAAGATCGGGTGCGCGAAACGGGCGTTGGAGCCCCACATCACGATCAGGTCGGCGTGCTCGACCTCCTCGTACGAGGACGTGCCGCCGCCCGAGCCGAAGACCGCGGACAGCCCGGCGACGCTCGGCGCGTGACAGGTGCGGTTGCAGGAGTCCACGTTGTTGGTGCCCATGACGACCCGGGTGAACTTCTGCGCCACGTAGTTCATCTCGTTGGTGGCGCGGGCGCAGGACAGCATCGCGAACGCGTCCGGGCCGTGCTCCACGCGCGCGTGGCGGAACCCTTCGGCGGCCTTCGCGAGCGCCTCGTCCCAGGTGGCGCGGCGCAGCGGCCCGCCCTTCTCGTCGCGGACCAGGGGGTGGGTGAGCCGGGCGTACGTCTTGGGGGTGCGGTCGCGGCGGCGTGAACCGCCGCCGCGCGCGGGGGTGTTGGCCGGTCCTGGTGGTGTCATGCCGCGCTCCTCGTCGGCGGGGCGGACTGGTGGGCGAGCAGGTCGGAGAGGGCGTGCACGGTACGGAGCGTGGGCACGGGCGTGCCGGTGACGTCCGCGAGCTCCACGACCGCGGCGAGCAGCACGTCCAGCTCCAGGGGTTTGCCCTTCTCCAGGTCCTGGAGCGTGGAGGTGCGGTGGTCGCCGACGCGTTCGGCGCCCGCGATGCGCTTCTCCACGGAGATGGCGGGGCGGCAGCCGAGCGCGTGCGCGACGGCCAGGGTCTCCCGCATCATCTGCTCGATGACCTCGCGGGTCGTGCCGTGCAGGCACATCTGCCGCATGGTGGCCCTGGTGAGGGCGCTGATCGGGTTGAACGAGATGTTGCCGAGCAGCTTGATCCAGATGTCGTCGCGCAGCTCGGCCTCCACCGGGCACTTCAGTCCGCCCGCCTGCATGGCCTCGCTGAACTCCAGGCAGCGCGCGGACACGCTCCGGTCGGGCTCGCCGATCGAGAACCGGGTGCCCTCCAAGTGCCGTACGACGCCCGGGCCTTCGAGTTCCGTCGCCGCGTACACGACGCAGCCGACGGCCCGTTCGGGGGCGAGGACCGCGCTCACGGCGCCGCCGGGGTCGACGCTCTCGATCCGGTGCCCGTCGTGCGGCCCGCCGTGCCGGTGGAAGTACCACCAGGGGATGCCGTTCTGGGCGGCGATCACGCTGGTGTGCTCCTGGAGCAGCGGCGCCACGAGCGGCCCGCACGCCGCGTACGAGGTCGCCTTCAGGCCCAGGAAGACATGGTCGACCGGGCCGATCTCGGCCGGGTCGTCGGTGCAGTGCGGGTGTGCGGTGAAGTCGCCGCGGGGGCTGAGCACACGCACGCCGTGCTGCCTCATGGCCGCCAAGTGCGGTCCACGGGCGACGAGATGGACGTCGGCGCCGGCGCGTTGCAGCGCGGCCCCGACGTAGGCGCCGATCGCTCCGGCGCCGAGAACTGCGACTTTCACGGTGTGGCTCCTGTCGGTTGAGGGGACCGAGGAGTCGAAGCGCCGGGGAGGGCCCGGGCTTCGAGGGAGTCGCACGTGTTCGCACGGTGTCGACGAAATATTGTCTACAGTATGGAAGTTGGGGCGGCAAGGGTTCGCACAGCACCTTGCCGAGGCTTGAACCGGTGCCCTTCCGGCGTGCTGTGGTCGGCGGACCGGGCGTCGCGCCGCGTCTGCCGGCGGACCGGGCGTCGCTTCTGTCGGCGGATCGAACGACGTTCGCGGTCTTCCCAACTGCCCTGCGCCGTTCCTAGAGTTCGCGACCATGACCACCCCGCCCCTCGCCCCGCCGGGATGGAGCCGCTGGCTGGTGCCGCCGGCCGCGCTGTCCGTCCACCTCTCCATCGGGCAGGCCTACGCCTGGAGCGTCTTCAAGCCGCCCCTGGAGTCCGCCCTCGGCCTCTCCGGCACGCAGAGCGCGCTGCCGTTCCAGCTCGGCATCGTGATGCTCGGCCTGTCCGCGGCGTTCGGCGGCACGCTCGTCGAACGCAACGGTCCGCGCTGGGCGATGACGGTCGCGCTGTGCTGCTTCTCCTCCGGGTTCCTGCTCGCCGCGCTCGGCGCCGCCACCGAGCAGTACTGGCTGATCGTCCTCGGCTACGGGTTCGTCGGCGGCATCGGCCTCGGCATCGGCTACATCTCGCCCGTGTCGACCCTCATCAAGTGGTTCCCCGACCGGCCCGGCATGGCCACCGGCATCGCCATCATGGGCTTCGGCGGCGGCGCGCTCATCGCCTCGCCCTGGTCGTCCCAGATGCTGGAGTCTTTCGGCACGGACAACAGCGGCATCGCCCTCGCGTTCCTCGTGCACGGAGTGACGTACGCGGTGTTCATGACCCTCGGCGTGCTGCTCGTCCGCGTGCCGGCGCAGGCGGTCGGGGCGGGCGCCGCGGGGGAGGGGGACGGGGCTCGCGCGGCTTCGGCCGGTCCGCAGGTGTCTGCCCGGCAGGCCATCCGCACCCCGCAGTTCTGGTGCCTGTGGCTGGTGCTCTGCATGAACGTGACCGCGGGCATCGGCATCCTGGAGAAGGCCGCCCCGATGATCACGGACTTCTTCGCCGACACCCCCACCCCCGTGTCCGTCCCCGCCGCGGCCGGCTTCGTCGCGCTGCTGTCCGCCGCCAACATGGCGGGCCGCCTCGGCTGGTCCTCCGCCTCCGACCTGATCGGCCGCAAGAACGTCTACCGCCTCTACCTCGGCATCGGCGCGCTCATGTACTTCCTCATCGCCCAGTTCGGCGACGCCTCCAAGCCGCTGTTCATCGGCTGCGCCCTGGTGATCCTCTCCTTCTACGGCGGCGGCTTCGCCACCGTCCCCGCGTACTTGAAGGACCTCTTCGGCACGTACCAGGTCGGCGCCATCCACGGCCGGCTGCTCACCGCCTGGTCCACGGCCGGGGTGCTCGGCCCGCTGATCGTCAACTGGGTCGCCGACTCGCAGGAGTCCGCGGGCAAGAGCGGGCCGGGCCTGTACGGGCTCTCCCTCACGATCATGATCGGCCTGCTGCTGCTCGGCTTCGCCGCGAACGAGCTGATCCGGCCGGTCCACCCGCGCCACCACCACGTACCCGCGGGGACCGTGCCCGCGCCCGCCGCCGACTCCGCCGCCGCGCCCGCCCCCGGGAAGGAAGCCGATGCCGCACCCCGAAATCCCGCCTAGCCGCCGCGCCCTCACCGCCTTCGCCTGGCTGTGGGTGGGGGTGCCGCTCGCCTACGGGCTGTACGAACTCGTGCGGAAGGCGAGCCAGCTGTTCACCGGCTGAGGCGTCTGTCGTACGCGGTTTGCCGTACCGGCAATTTTTGTGGGTACGGCGGGGGTCGGCGCGGCACGGTGGCCCCATGACCGACTTCATCGCGGGAACGCCCGCATCTGGAACGCCCGCATCCGGAACGTCCGACGGCTACCTCGGCGACCCCGAGGTCCGCGCGGAATGGGACAACAGGTACGCCGACCGGGACCAGCTGTGGAGCGGCCGGCCCAACGGCGCGCTGGTGGCCGAGGTGGCCGGGCTCGCCCCCGGCCGGGTCCTCGACGTCGGCTGCGGCGAGGGCGCGGACGCGATCTGGCTCGCCCGGCAGGGCTGGGAGGTGACCGCCCTGGAGGTGTCCGGCGTGGCCCTAGACCGGGCGGCCCGGCATGCGCGGGACGCGGGCGTCGAGGTGCGCTGGGTGCACGCCGAGCTGACCGGGGCGGCGCTCGCGCCCGGCACCTTCGACCTGGTCTCCGCCCAGTACCCGGCGCTGCTCCGCACCCCGGACGCGGCGGCCGAGCGGGCGCTGCTCGGGGCGGTGGCGGTCGGGGGTGTGCTGCTCGTCGTCCATCACGTCGTGGACGCGGCCCACGCCGAGGAGGCCGGGTTCGACCCGGAGGATTACGTCCTGCCGGACACGGTGGTGGGGATGCTCGGGGAGGACTGGCGGGTGGAGGTCGACGAGCGCCGGCCGAGGGTGATCCCGGAGGGCGGGGCGGGGGCGCACCACACGGAGGACGTGGTGGTGCGAGCACGCAGGTTGCGCTGACCCCCAGGGGGCCTCGCCCCCGGCCCCCCGGCTCCTCAATCGCCGGAGGGGCTCCCAGGGGGGCGTCGTTCGGCTCTCCCGCCGTCGTGGCCGGTCGCGCAGTTCCCCGCGCCCCTTGTCAGGGGCTCCGCCCCATCTTCGGCTTTCCCGCCGTGGGTGGGCACAGCGGCAGCGGGGGAAGGGGGACGGGATGACGTGCCCCGACAGGGGCGCGGGGAACTGCGCGAGGAACCACGACGGCGTGGCGGTCGGGCGACGGGCCGAGGGGGCTGAGGCGGCCCCGCTCAGGGGCGCGGGGAACTGCGCGAGCGGCCACCGCGGCGCCGCGGACGAACGACGGCCGTGATGGAGCCCGTCCGGCGATTGAGGACGCGAGCCCGCAGGGCGAAGCAGGAGGGCCGGGGCCGACCACCCCGCCCCGCCCTCGTACGAAAGCTCCAACACCCGGCCCAGAAAACTGTCACCTTGCGTGCCGTGCTACCCGCGAGTCGCTGAGCAGACTGGGCCTCCTGCTCAGCACCCCGCGTCGGAGAGGCCCCGCACCATGTACGGCACGAACGGCACGCGTATCACCGCGGTCGGCCACCACCAGCCCGCGAAGGTGCTCACGAACGACGACGTGGCGAAGCTCGTCGACACCAGCGACGAGTGGATCAGCAGCCGCGTCGGCATCCGCACCCGGCACATCGCGGGCCCCGACGAGCCGGTCGACGCGCTCGCCGCGCAGGCCGCCGCGAAGGCGCTCGCCGGGGCCGGCCGGGACGTCGACGAGATCGACCTGGTCGTCGTCGCCACTTCCACCGCCGAGGACCGCTCCCCGAACACCGCCGCCCGTGTCGCCGCCCGTCTCGGCATGGCCGCGCCCGCCGTGCTGGACGTGAACGTGGTCTGCGCCGGCTTCCCGCACGCCCTCGCCACCGCGGACCACGCGATCCGGGCCGGCTCGGCGACCCGCGCCCTCGTGATCGGCGCCGACAAGATGTCCGCCGTGACGGACTGGACGGACCGTACGACCTGCGTGCTCGTCGGGGACGGCGCGGGCGCGGTGGTCGTCGAGGGTGTCGCGGACGGCGAGGAGCCGGGCGTCGGCCCGGTGCTGTGGGGTTCCGTGCCGGAGATGGGGCACGCGGTGCGGATCGAGGGCACGCCGCCGGTGTTCGCGCAGGAGGGGCAGAGCGTGTACCGGTGGGCGACCACCCAACTCCCGCCCATCGCCCGCAAGGTGTGCGAGCGGGCCGGTCTCGCGCCGGAGGACCTCGCGGGCGTCGTCCTGCACCAGGCCAACCTGCGGATCATCGAGCCCGTCGCCGAGCGCATCGGCGCCGTCAACGCGGTCGTCGCGCGGGACGTCGTGGACTCCGGCAACACCTCCGCCGCGAGCATCCCGCTGGCCCTGTCCAAGCTGGTCGAGCGGCGCGAGGTCCCGCACGGGGCGCCGGTGCTGCTGTTCGGCTTCGGCGGGAACCTGTCGTACGCGGGTCAGGTCGTGCGCTGCCCCTGACGCGGGCCTGCAAGACGCCCTCGGGGCGCCCTCGGGGCAGCCCTTGCACACTCCTCGGGCGCCCCTCGAACGGTCCTCGGACGCCCCGGCGCACTGTGACGAGCCCAACTCCCCTGTGTACTGGCCATTGTGCTCGGTAGACTGTAGACGATAGCCAATGTCGTAGCGGCTGCGTCTTCTCTCCGGCGGTCGCTCCGTGCCGACGATCCGAAGTCGACGAGGGGGACGCGATGTTGTCCGCAGGACTGCCGCACGGTGCCGTACCCAAGCTGGAACGTCCGGGCCCGCTGCGCGAGCGGGTGTACGAGGCGCTGCTCGAACTCATCACCACGCGTGCGCTGCGCCCGGGCCAGCACCTGGTCGAGAGCGAACTCGCCGGGCATCTCGGGGTGTCCAGACAGCCGGTGCGGGAGGCGCTGCAGCGGCTGAACACCGAGGGCTGGGTCGATCTGCGGCCCGCCCAGGGCGCGTTCGTGCACGTGCCGACGGACGAGGAGGCCGACCAGCTGCTCACGGTCCGTACGCTCCTGGAGGCCGAGGCGGCCCGGCTCGCCGCGGCCAACGCGGACTCGGCGGGCATCGCGGCCCTTGAAGAGCTGTGCGCGCGGGGCGAACAGGCCGTGGCCGACGGCGAGGTGGACACGGTGGTCGCCACCAACGCGGCGTTCCACGCGAAGGTGATGGAGCTCGCCGGGAACCTGGTCCTCGCCGAGCTTGCCGGGCAGGTGGACCGGCGGGTGCGCTGGTACTACACGCCGGTCGCCCGGCAGCGCGGCAAGCAGTCGTGGATCGAGCACCGCGAGCTGATCGCGGCGATCAACGCCCGGGACGAGGCGCGGGCCACCCAGATCATGCGGGCGCACACCGAGCACACCCGGGCCACGTATCACGAGCGCAGCCGCCAGGACCGGGCCGAGGAGTCCTGAGCCGCCGGCCCTGTAGTCCTGCCCAACCAGGCCCGGCCGCCCCCGAGTTCGGGTGCGCGGCCGGGCCGGGGCACCGCCTGACCCCGGCTTTGTCCTGTCGCAGGAAAAAGTCATGGGTAATTCCTGCGCAACTTCTTCCCGCTCCCGGCACCCGCTGCTACGTTCCCCTCGAAAGCCCGCACCGCGGACGGCGAGCGAACGGCCGGACGCGGTGGCGGTGACCGACGATGCCTGACGACGGCGGGAGGGGCGGCGTGAGACGGATGACGGCTCGACCCGCGAACGCGCACCAGGCGCGACTGCTCCGCCTGCTGCGCGACGGCGGGCCCAACTCCCGCGCCCAGCTGGGCGATCAGGTCGACCTCTCGCGGTCGAAGCTGGCCGTCGAGGTGGATCGGCTCCTGGAGACCGGACTCGTCGTCGCCGACGGGCTCGCCGCATCCCGCGGCGGGCGCCGCTCGCACAACATCAGGCTCGCGCCCGAACTCCGTTTCCTCGGCGTCGACATCGGCGCCACCTCGGTCGACGTGGCCGTCACCAACGCCGAGCTGGAGGTGCTCGGCCACATCAACCAGCCCATGGACGTGCGCGAGGGACCGGTCGCGGTCTTCGAGCAAGTCCTCGCCATGGCCGCCAAGTTGAGGGCTTCCGGGCTCGCCGAGGGCTTCGACGGCTGCGGCATCGGGGTGCCGGGACCCGTCCGGTTCCCCGAGGGCGTGCCCGTCGCCCCGCCGATCATGCCCGGCTGGGACGGCTTCCCGGTGCGCGAGGCGCTCAGCCAGGACCTCGGCTGCCCGGTCATGGTCGACAACGACGTGAACCTGATGGCCATGGGCGAACAGCACGCCGGAGTCGCCCGCTCCGTGGACGACTTCATCTGCGTCAAGATCGGTACGGGCATCGGCTGCGGCCTCGTCGTCGGAGCCGAGGTCTACCGCGGTACGACGGGGAGCGCCGGGGACATCGGCCACATCCAGGTCGAACCCGACGGACGCCCCTGCGCCTGCGGCAACAAGGGCTGCCTGGAGGCGCACTTCAGCGGCGCCGCCCTGGCCAGGGACGCCGAGGAGGCCGCCACCCAGGGCCACTCGGCCGAACTCGCCGGACGCCTCGAAGCGGCCGGACGCCTCACCGCCGTCGACGTGGCGGCCGCCGCTGCCGCCGGGGACCCCGTCGCCCTCGACCTGATCCGAGAGGGCGGCAACCGCACCGGCCAGGTCATCGCCGGACTCGTCAGCTTCTTCAACCCGGGCCTGGTGGTGATCGGCGGCGGCGTGACCGGACTCGGGCACACGCTCCTCGCCGCGATCCGCACCCAGGTCTACCGCCAGTCGCTGCCCCTCGCGACCGGCAACCTCCCCATCGTCCTGGGCGAGTTGGGACCCGTCGCCGGAGTCATCGGCGCCGCTCGCCTGATCAGCGACCACCTGTTCTCACCGGCCTGACCGGCCCGTACGACCTGCACAACCGTACGACCCGTACGACCTGCAACCCGTACCCCCGTACGCCCGCAGGCACCCGCCCGTACGGCGCGCGCGCACCGTACGAGAGCACCACCCCAGCACAGCGCTCCGCCCTGCCCTGCTCTGCCCTGTCCTGCTCTGCCCTGCAACGGCCCCGCACTCGCCGAGGGGAACACCATGGCACCAGAACCACCGCTGCCCGAACCCGAGCGTCCGCTGCTCACCATGTCCGGCATCACCAAGTCCTTCCCCGGCGTCCGCGCGCTCGACGGCGTGGACCTGGAGGTGCGGGCCGGTGAAGTGCACTGTCTGCTCGGACAGAACGGCGCCGGCAAGTCCACCCTCATCAAGGTGCTCGCCGGCGCCCACCAGCCCGACGGCGGTCGCATCACCTGGCGCGGCGACACCGTCACCCTGAAGTCCCCGATCGCCGCCATGCGCCTCGGCATCGCCACCATCTACCAGGAACTCGACCTGGTGGAGGGCCTGTCCGTCGCCGAGAACGTCTTCCTCGGGCACGAGCCGACCAGCGCCGGTTTCGTCGTCCGCGGCCGGCAGGCGCGCCAGGCCGCCGCCGCACTCCTGCGCCGGCTCGGCCACCCGGAGATCGACCCGGCCCGGCTCGTCGGCGAACTCTCCGCCGCCCACCAGCAGATCGTCTCCATGGCGCGCGCCCTCTCCCACGACGTACGGCTGATCGTCATGGACGAGCCGTCCGCGGCACTCGACCCCGACGAGGTCGCCAACCTCTTCCGGATCGTCGCCGACCTCACCGCCGAAGGCGTCGCCGTCGTCTACATCTCGCACCGCCTCGAAGAGATCCGGCGCATCGGCGACCGCGTCACGGTCCTGAAGGACGGCCGTGCCGTGGCGGGCGGGCTCCCGGCCAAGTCGACGCCGACCCGCGACGTCGTCGCCCTGATGACGGGCCGCAACGTCGAGTACGTCTTTCCCGAGCGGGCCCACCAAGTCTCGTCCGCCGCGCCGCTGTTGACGGTACGCGGCCTCACCCGCGCCGACGAGTTCGCGCCCGTCGACCTGGAGGTGCGGCCCGGCGAGATCGTGGGGCTCGCCGGACTCGTCGGCTCCGGGCGCTCCGAGATCCTGGAGACCGTCTACGGGGCCCGCAAGCCGGACGCCGGCCAAGTCCTCGTCGACGGGCGGCCGTTGAAGACCGGCAGCGTGCGGGCCGCCGTGCGCGCCGGGCTCGGGCTCGCCCCCGAGGAGCGCAAGGCGCAGGCCCTGCTGATGCTGGAGTCCATCACCCGGAACGTCTCCGTCTCCTCCATGTCCCGCTTCTCGCGCGGCGGCTGGCTGGACCGGGGCGCCGAGTTCACCGCCGCGCGCCGCGCCACCCGCGAGCTGTCCCTCAAGCCCGACCGGCCCTCCGCACCCGTCCGCACCCTGTCCGGCGGCAACCAGCAGAAGGCCGTCCTCGCCCGCTGGCTGCTGCGCGGCTGCCGGGTGCTGCTGCTCGACGAGCCCACCCGCGGCGTCGACGTCGGCGCCCGCGCCGAGCTGTACGCCGTGATCCGGCGGCTCGCCGACGACGGGCTCGGCGTGCTCCTCGTCTCCAGCGAGGTGCCCGAAGTCCTCGGTCTCGCCGACCGCGTCCTCGTCCTGCGCGAGGGCCGTGTCGTGCACACCGCGCCCGCGCGCGAACTCGACGAACACCGCGTACTCGACCTCGTGATGGAAGGGAGCCCGGCGTCATGACGCAGCCAGCGACACCCGCACGACAGGAAGGCGCCCAGCCGCTGCCCGACGGCGGCGGGCCCGGCAAGTCCGCGCCCGACGAGGGCGCCTGGCACGGCAGGCTCTTCCGTGCCGACGTGCGCACCCTGTCCCTGATCGGCGTCCTCGTCGCGCTCGCCCTGATCGGCGGACTCACCCAACCCGACGCGTTCCTCGCCGCCAGCAACCTCCAACTGGTCCTCACCCAGGCCTCCGTCATCGGCGTGGTCACCGTCGGCATGACGTTCGTGATCACCTCCGGCGGCATCGACCTGTCCGTCGGCGCGATCGTCGCCCTCGCCTCGGTCTGGGCCACCACCGTCGCCACCCAGGAGTACGGCTTCGCCGGCGTCCTCTTCACCGCCGTGGCCGTCGGCGTGGGCTGCGGACTCGTCAACGGCCTGCTCATCGCGTACGGCGGCATGGTGCCGTTCATCGCGACGCTCGCCATGCTGGCCTCGGCGCGCGGGCTCGCCCTGCAGATCACCGAGGGCAAGACGCAGATGGTGACCATCCCGTCCGTCCTCGACCTCGGCGGGCGCGACGCCTACCTGTTCGGGATCCCGCCGCTCGTCCTGGTCTTCGCCGCCGTCACCGTGATCGGCTGGCTGGTCCTCAACCGGACCACGTTCGGCCGCCGCACCGTCGCCGTCGGCGGCAACGCGGAGGCCGCCCGCCTCGCCGGCATCGACGTCCGCCGCCAGCGCCTCTACCTGTACCTGCTGTCCGGGCTCTGCTGCGGCATCGCCGCGTTCCTCCTCATCGTCCTCTCCGGCTCGGGCCAGAACACCAACGGCAACCTGTACGAACTGGACGCCATCGCCGCCGCGATCATCGGCGGCACCCTGCTCAGCGGCGGGCGCGGCACCATCACCGGGTCCGTGCTCGGCGTACTGATCTTCACGACGATCACCAACATCTTCGCGCTCAACAACCTGGAGAGCGCGACCCAGCAGATCGCCAAGGGCGCGATCATCGTCGCCGCGGTCCTGGTCCAGCGGCGCACGTCGCACACGCCCTGACCTCCAACTTCCGCGCCAGCACCCGCACTTCCCCGTTGCAACCGGTCTCTGTGAAGGGTTCGCCATGCCTGAAACGCCACGCCTGCCGGCCGCTGCCAGCCGCAGAAGGCTCCTCTTCGGCGCCGCCGCCGTCTCCACCGGCGCGTTCCTCACCGCCTGCACCAGCAACGAGCCGAAGGAGGGCACCGGAGGGCAGGCCGCCGACGCGCCGCTCGCCGACGACAAGCCGGGCAAGCCCGTCACCATCGGCTTCGCCGGACCACAGGCCGACCACGGCTGGCTCAACGCCATCAACGTGAACGCCAAGGAACGCGCCAAGAAGTACGAGGACGTCACCCTGGAGATCACCGAGGGCTCCAACGACACGGCCGCGCAGATCGGCCAGATCGACACCCTCATCAACAAGAAGGTCGACGTCCTCGTCATCCTCCCCGCCGACGGCAAGGCCATGACGCAGGCCGGGCTCAAGGCGATGCGGGCCGGCATCCCCGTCGTCAACCTCGACCGGATCTTCGCCAACCCGCAGGCCTACCGCTGCTGGATCGGCGGCGACAACTACGGCATGGGCCTCAACGCCGGGCACTACATCGGCGAGCAGCTCAAGGACAAGAAGAACGCCAAGGTCGTCGAGCTCGCCGGGCTGGACAACCTGGAGCTCACCAAGGAGCGCACCGAGGGCTTCGACGCGGCCCTGAAGAACTACCCGAACATCGAGAAGGTCGCCCGCCAGGCCGCCGACTTCACCGTCGAGTCCGGACAGGCCAAGATGTCCCAACTCCTGCAGGCGCAGAAGAAGTTCGACGCCCTCTGGAACCACGACGACGACCAGGGCGTGGGCGCCCTGCGCGCCATCGACCAGGCGGGCCGCGACGACTTCTTCATGGTCGGCGGGGCCGGCGCGCTCTCCGCGATGCAGGCCATCGAGTCCGGCGACAGCGTCCTCAAGGCCACCGTCCTCTACCCGCCGACGATGGCCGCGTCCGCCATCGACCTGGCCCGCGCCCTCGGCCAGAGCAAGGGCATCGGCGGCCTCGCCGAGTTCGAGATCCCGTCGTCGATCACGCTCTACTCGGCCGTCGTCACCAAGGACAACGTGAAGCAGTACCTGCCCACCGGCTTCAAGTGACCGGCCCGGCACGAGGGTTGAGCAGCACACCCCCCACCGTCGTCGACGAGGAGGCACACCGCATGCAGCACAACGGGGAGCAGGCCGAGACCGACCAGGCCGGGACGGATCAGGCCGGGGCAGGGCAGTCCGGTGAGGGGAGCGGGGCCGCGCGGCCGCGCCTGGGCGTGGGCATGGTCGGCTACGCCTTCATGGGCGCCGCGCACTCCCAGGGCTGGCGCACCGTCGGCCGCGCCTTCGACCTGCCGCTCGCCCCGCACCTGACGGCGATCTGCGGCCGGGACGGGGCCGCGGTGCGGGCCGCCGCCGACCGCCTCGGCTGGTCCCACGCCGAGACCGACTGGCGGGCCCTCCTCGACCGCGACGACGTGCAGCTCGTCGACATCTGCACGCCCGGCGACAGCCACGCCGAGATCGCGATCGCCGCCCTGGAGGCGGGCAAGCACGTGCTGTGCGAGAAGCCGCTCGCCAACACCGTGGCGGAGGCGGAGGCGATGGCGGACGCCGCCGAACGGGCCCGCGCGCGCGGCCAGTTGGCCATGGTGGGCTTCAACTACCGCCGTGTGCCCGCGATGACCCTCGCCCGGCGGATGATCGTCGAGGGCCGTCTCGGCCGCATCCGGCACGTCCGCGTCGCCTACCTCCAGGACTGGCTGGTCGACCCCGACTTCCCGCTGACCTGGCGCCTGGAGCGGGAACACGCGGGCTCGGGCGCGCTCGGCGACCTCGGCGCGCACATCGTGGACCTCGCCCAGTACGTCGCGGGTGAGCCCATCGTCGGCGTCTCCGCGATGACCGAGACCTTCGTACGGGAACGCCCGCTGCTCGCCGGTGCCTCGGCCGGGCTCGCGGCCGCCGGGGGAGCGGGGCGCGGGCCGGTCACCGTCGACGACGCGGCCGTGTTCACCGCGCGGCTCGGCTCCGGGGCGCTCGCCACGTTCGAGGCGACCCGGTTCGCGACCGGCCGGAAGAACGCGCTGCGGCTCGAAGTCAACGGCGAGAAGGGCTCGTTGGCGTTCGACCTGGAGCGGCTCAACGAGCTGTCCTTCCACGACGACACCGAGCCCGCCGCCTCGGCCGGATTCCGCCGCATCCTCGTCACCGAGGCCGACCACCCGTACCTGGAGGGCTGGTGGCCGCCCGGCCACGGACTCGGCTACGAGCACACCTTCGTGCACCAGGCCCGCGACCTCGTGCACGCCATCGCCGACGGCACCGATCCCGCGCCGTCCTTCGCCGACGGCCTCCGCGTGCAGCGGGTGCTCGCGGCGGTGGAGGAGAGCGCGGCGAAGAACTCCTCGTACACCCCGATCCCGGCACTGGAGGTTTGAGGACCCATGCCACGTTCGTTCACGCTCTTCACCGGACAGTGGGCCGACCTGCCCCTGGAGGAGGTCTGCCGGCTCGCCCGCGACTTCGGCTACGACGGCCTCGAACTCGCCTGCTGGGGCGACCACTTCGAGGTCGACAAGGCCCTCGCCGACCCGGCGTACGTCAAGGGCCGCCACCAGCTCCTGGAGAAGTACGGGCTCAAGTGCTGGGCGATCTCCAACCACCTCGTCGGCCAGGCCGTCTGCGACGCGATCATCGACGAGCGGCACCGGGCGATCCTGCCCGCCCGCATCTGGGGCGACGGCGAGGCCGAGGGCGTACGGCAGCGGGCAGCGGCGGAGATCGCGGACACGGCGCGGGCCGCGGCCGCGTTCGGCGTGGACACCGTGGTCGGCTTCACCGGCTCGGCGATCTGGCACCTTGTCGCGATGTTCCCGCCCGTCGTGCCCGGCATGATCGAGCGCGGCTACCAGGACTTCGCCGACCGCTGGAACCCGATCCTCGACGTGTTCGACGCGGAGGGCGTCCGCTTCGCCCACGAGGTCCACCCGAGCGAGATCGCGTACGACTACTGGTCCACGGTCCAGGCCCTGGAGGCGGTCGACCACCGGCCCGCGTTCGGCCTGAACTTCGACCCCTCGCATTTCGTCTGGCAGGACCTCGACCCGACGAACTTCCTCTACGACTTCCGCGACCGCATCTACCACGTCGACTGCAAGGAGGCCCGGCGCCGCCTCGACGGCCGCAACGGCCGCCTCGGCTCGCACCTGCCCTGGGGCGACCCGCGGCGCGGCTGGGACTTCGTCTCGGCCGGCCACGGCGACGTGCCCTGGGAGGACGTCTTCCGGATGCTCCGCTCGATCGGCTACGAGGGGCCGGTCTCGGTGGAGTGGGAGGACGCCGGCATGGACCGCCTCCAGGGCGCACCCGAGGCCCTGCGACGGCTGAAGGCCTTCGACTTCGAGCCGCCGACGGCTTCGTTCGACGCGGCTTTCGGGGGAGCGGAATAGTCCCCTCCCGCTCGTGTCCCGCTCGTATTCCCCTCGTACGACCACTTTGTCCAGCCCCAGGTGAAAGACCGACTCTTGTGCTGTGCAAGGGCTTTCTATCGGGGACAAACATGGCTACCTTCCCTGAGATGTAGGGAAACGAGCCCCTCCGGGGTGACGGCGCACCCCGGCGCACCGCACGTCACGTACACGCCAGGTACCACCGGCCGCATTCCGGAGGACATCCGTGCACAGAGACAGGCTCAGACTGCGCAGGACGCTCGCCCTGCTCACCGGCGCCGTCATGGCGACCGCGTCGCTCACCCTCGCCGCCCCCGCCAACGCCGTACCGGACGCGCCCAGTTCGGGCACCGCCCCGGTGGCGGAAACAGCGTCCGGGAAGGACTCCCGGAAGAAGGGCGGCAAGCCCGGCGCCGAGAACTTCCAGCAGGTCACCCTCGCCAAGGGCGAGCCCGAGATGGGCGAGCCCATGACGCTCGACGTGCTCCCCGACCGCTCCGTCCTGCACACCTCCCGGGACGGCACGCTCCGCCTCACCGACGCGGGCGGCACCACCAAGGTCGCCGGGAAGATACCCGTCTACACCCACGACGAGGAGGGCCTCCAGGGCGTCGGCGTCGACCCGAACTTCGCCCAGAACAGGGCCATTTACCTCTACTACGCCCCGCCGCTCGACACCCCGTCCGGCGACGCCCCCAACGAGGGCACCGCGGAGGACTTCGCGAAGTTCGAGGGCGTCAACCGGCTGTCCCGCTTCGTCCTCAACGAGGACGGCACCCTCGACACGGCCAGCGAGAAGAAGGTCCTCGACGTCCCCGCCAGCCGCGGCATCTGCTGCCACGTCGGCGGCGACATCGACTTCGACAAGGACGGCAACCTCTACCTGTCGACCGGCGACGACTCCAACCCCTTCGCCTCCGACGGCTTCACACCCATCGACGAGCGCCCCAACCGCAACCCGGCCTACGACGCGCAGCGCACCTCCGGCAACACCGACGACCTGCGCGGCAAGATCCTCCGCATCAAGGTCGCGGACGACGGCTCGTACACCGTCCCGGACGGCAACCTGTTCGCGAAGGGCACCGAGAAGACCCGCCCCGAGATCTACGCGATGGGCTTCCGCAACCCGTTCCGGATGAGCGTCGACAAGCCCACCGGCACCGTCTACGTCGGCGACTACGGCCCCGACTCCGGCACCGCCGACCCCAAGCGGGGCCCCGCGGGACAGGTCGAGTTCGCCCGCGTCACCAAGCCCGGCAACTTCGGCTGGCCGTACTGCACCGGCAAGAACGACGCGTACATCGACTACAACTTCGCCGACCAGACCTCCGGCGCGGCCTTCGACTGCGCCGCCCCGAAGAACGAGTCCCCGCACAACACCGGCCTCACCGACCTGCCGCCCGCCCAGGAGGCCTGGATCCCGTACGACGGCGGCTCCGTCCCCGAGTTCGGCACCGGCTCCGAGTCCCCGATGGGCGGCCCCGTCTACCGCTACGACGCCGACTCCGACTCCCAGGTGAAGTTCCCCGAGTCGTACGACGGGAACTTCTTCGCCGGTGAGTTCGGCCGCCGCTGGATCAAGCGGATCGCCGCGGACGACGCGGGCGCCGTCCAGTCCATCAACGACTTCCCGTGGACCGGCACCCAGGTCATGGACATGGACTTCGGCCCCGACGGCGCCCTCTACGTCCTCGACTACGGCACCGGCTACTTCAACGGCGACGAGAACTCCGCGCTCTACCGCATCGAGAACGCCACCGACGGCCACTCGCCCGTCGTCGAGGCCGCCGCCGACGTGACCAGCGGACAGGCCCCGCTCCAGGTGCAGTTCAAGGCCGAGGGCACCGACGCCGACGGCGACAAGCTCACGTACAGCTGGGACTTCGGGGACGGCGGCACCTCCACCGAGCAGAACCCGACGCACACCTTCGAGAAGAACGGCGTCTACTCGGCGACCGTCACCGCGAAGGACAAGACCGGCCGCACCGGCTCGGCCAGCGCCCACGTCACCGTCGGCAACACCGCGCCGACCGTGAAGCTCGAACTGCCCGCCGACGGCCAGCTGTTCAGCTTCGGCGACGCCGTGCCGTTCAAGGTCACCGTCACCGACCCGGAGGACGGCACGATCGACTGCTCCAAGGTGAAGGTCACACACATCCTCGGCCACGACAGCCACGGCCACCCGGTGACCTCCGCCAACGGCTGCGAGGGCACCATCCAGACCTCCGCCGACGGCGAGCACGACCCGAACGCCAACATCTTCGGGGTCTTCGACGCCGAGTACACCGACCAGGGCGCGAACGGCCAGCCCGCCCTGACCACCCACGACCAGAACGTCGTCCAGCCCAAGCACCGGCAGGCCGAGCACTTCGACGACAGCCAGGGCGTGAACGTCGTCAGCCACGGCACCGCGCACGGCGGCAAGGCCGTCGGCGACGTCAACAGCGGCGACTGGATCTCCTTCAAGCCGTACGTCCTCGGCAACGCCACCAAGATCACCGCCCGCGTCGCCTCCGGCGGAACCGGCGGCACCCTCGAAGTCCGCGCCGGCGCCCCCGACGGCACCCTCCTCGGCACGGCCCAGGTCGCCCCGACCGGCGGCTGGGACACCTACGCCGACGTCAGCGCCGACCTGAGCGGAGCAAACGCCGAATCGACCACGCTCTACCTGGTCTTCAAGGGCGAGGGCACCGGCGCCCTGTACGACATCGACGACTTCGCCTTCACCACCGGCTGACCCAGCGAGCAGCGAAAGGGAGTGACCGCAATGCGCACACGAGCCCGACTGCTCACCGCCACGGCGACGGCCGCCCTGCTCATCGGCACCGTCACCGGACCGGCAGCCTCCACACCGGACCGGGACTCCGGTTCTCGGCCCGGCAACTCCGGGGGGCCCGGCAAGCCCGGCAAGGACGGTGAGAACGTCCTCGTCTTCTCCAAGACCGCCGGTTTCCGGCACGACTCCATCCCCGAGGGCATCGCCACCGTCAAGGAACTCGGCGCCGCCCACGGCTTCACCGTCGACGCCACCGAGGACGCCGGCGCCTTCACCCCCGGCAACCTCGCCAAGTACGACGCCGTCGTCTGGCTCTCCACGACGGGGGACGTCCTGAACGCGGAGCAGCAGTCCGCCTTCGAGAAGTACGTCAAGTCCGGCGGCGGCTACGTGGGCGTCCACGCCGCCGCCGACACCGAGTACGACTGGCCGTTCTACGGCGAGCTCGCCGGGGCCTACTTCCAGTCCCACCCGCACATCCAGCCCGCCGAGGTCGACGTCGAGGACCACGCCCACGCCGCGACCGCCCACCTCGGCCCCACCTGGAACCGCACCGACGAGTGGTACAACTACCGCTCCAACCCCCGCGAGCGCGCCCGCGTCCTCGCCTCCCTCGACGAGTCCTCGTACCTCGGCGGCACCATGAACGGCGACCATCCCATCGCCTGGTGCCAGGAGTTCGACGGGGGCCGCTCCTTCTACACCGGCGGCGGCCACACCAAGGAGTCGTACGCCGAACCCGCCTTCAAGCAGCACCTGTTGGGCGGCATCCGCTACGCCACCGGCGCCGTGAACGCCGACTGCCGGCCCGAACAGGGCTACACCAAGCTGTTCGACGGCACCTCCGTGGACGGCTGGCAGCAGGCCGGCCCCGGCTCCTTCGAGCTGAAGGACGGCACGCTCACCTCCGTCGGCGGCATGGGCATGCTCTGGTACTCCGCCAAGGAGTTCGGCTCGTACTCCCTGAAGCTCGACTGGAAGATGTCCGGGGACGACAACTCCGGGATCTTCATCGGCTTCCCGCCCTCCGACGACCCCTGGTCGGCGGTGAACAACGGCTACGAGATCCAGATCGACGCCACCGACGTCCCGGAGAAGACCACGGGCTCGGTGTACGGCTTCAAGTCCGCCGACATCGAGGCCCGTGACAAGGCGCTCAACCCGCCGGGAGAGTGGAACACGTACGAACTCCGCGTCGAGGGCGAGCGCCTGCAGCTCTGGCTCAACGGCGTGAAGATCAACGACTACACGAACACCGATCCGGCACGGAGCCTGGCCCAGGGCCACATCGGCATCCAGAACCACGGAGACGGGGACGACGTGTCGTTCCGCGACATCCGGGTGAAGGAACTCGCGGGTGCGGCCGGGGAGTCGAGCGCGGCGCCCGGCACGTCCGGGGAGTCCGGGGCTTCTGGGTCCTCCGGGGCCTCCGGGGCCTCCCGGGCGTCCGGCTCGTCCCGGGGCTGACGGCTCCGGTTGTGCACGCCCGCGCCCTGACCGGGGGCGCGGGCCGTCGAACGGCGGCGGGCGGGGGACGCCGGACCTCCGCCCGCCGTCTCCACCCACCCAAGGAGGCTGTGCCGTGACCCCTTCGTCCTCGCCCACTCCTGTCCCCTCCTACGGCGTCTGGCTGATCGGCGCCCGCGGCTCGGTCGCCACCACGGCGGTCGCGGGAAGCGCGGCGGTGGCAGCCGGACTCCACCCGGCGACCGGCATGGTGACGGAGACACCTCCCTTCGCCGAGTCCGGCCTGCCACCCCTCGGCTCCCTCGTCTTCGGCGGCCACGACACCGTCGAGTGCCCGCTGCCCAAACGCGCCGAGGAACTCGCCGCCGGGGGAGTCCTGCCGCACGGCCTCCCCGCCGCGGTACGCGCCGAACTCGCCGCCGCCGACGCCGAGATCAGGCCCGGCGGGCCGGTCGGCGGCGACACACGGTCCGACGACGAGCTGATCGCCGCCTTCGCCGCCGACATCCGCGACTTCACCCGCCGCCACGGCCTCGCCCGCACCGTCGTCGTCAACGTCGCCTCCACCGAAGCGGTCCCGGCCCCGGGCGACCCCCGCCTCCCCGCCAGCTCCCTCTACGCGGCGGCCGCCCTCCGCGCCGGCTGCCCGTACGTCAACTTCACCCCCTCCACGGGCCTGCACCACCCCTCGCTCGCCGCCCGGGCCGCTTCGTCGGGCGTCCCCCACGCCGGGCGCGACGGCAAGACCGGCCAGACCCTGCTCCGGGCCGTGCTCGCGCCGATGTTCCTGCAGCGAGCCCTCGACGTCCGCGCCTGGTCCGGCACGAACCTCCTCGGCGGCGGCGACGGCGCGGCCCTCGCCGACCCGGGCGCGGCCGCCGCGAAGAACGCCGGGAAGGAACGTGTCCTCTCCGACGTCCTCGGCGCCGCCCCGCAGGGCGAGGTCCACATCGACGACGTACCTGCCCTCGGCGACTGGAAGACCGCCTGGGACCACATCGCCTTCGACGGCTTCCTCGGCTCCCGCATGGTCCTCCAGACCATCTGGCAGGGCTGCGACTCGGCCCTCGCCGCCCCCCTCGTCCTCGACCTCGCCCGCCTTCTCGCCCGCGCCGCCGACCTCGAACTCGCCGGTCCACGCCCCGAGTTGGGCTTCTACTTCAAGGACCCGGACGGCGGCTCCTCCGCGCTTGGCGAGCAGTACGCGGAGTTGGTGCGCTTCGCCGCACGGCTCGCGGCCGGGGCCGGGGCCGGGCAGGGCCGACGTGAGCAGCGGGATCAGCGGGAGCAGCGGGATCAGCGGGGGGAGCGGTGAGGGGGTTGTTGCGGGTCGTGGGGGGTACCGAGGCCGGCGGTCGGCGCGCTGGGTCCGACGGCCGCGCGGTCGGCCCCGTGGGACGTACGGCGGGTACTGCGGGCACTGTGGGTACGGCGGGCGCGGCGAGCTCGTCCGGCGGTGCTCGGCGGGCGCCGCTCGGGCGGGCGCGTGACTGGGCCGAACTCCTGCGGGTCTCCGCCCTGTTCACCGTCCCCGGCGACGCCCTCGCCGGCGCCGCCGCCCTCGGCGCCCGCCCCAACCGGTACACCCTCGCCGCCATCGGCTGCTCCCTCTGCCTCTACGAGGCCGGCATGGCCCTCAACGACTGGGCGGACCACGCCGAGGACGCCGTCGACCGCCCCCACCGCCCCCTCCCCTCCGGCCGCATCCCGCCCACCGCGGCCCTCGCGGCGGCAGGCGCCCTGACCGCCGCCGGTCTCGCCCTGGCCGCCCGCGCAGGACGCCCGGCCCTGACGGTGGCGAGCCTCCTCGCCGGTTCGGTCTGGGCGTACGACCTGAAGCTCAAGCACACGCCCGCCGGCCCGGCGACGATGGCCGCCGCGCGGGGCCTGGACCTGCTCCTCGGCGCGGTGGCTTCCGGAAGGGGGGCCGGGGCTGAGGTCAGGAGCGTTCAGCGCGCCCTGCCTTCCTCCGCCGTGCTCGCCGCGCACACCTTCGCCGTCACGACCGTCTCCCGCCGCGAGGCCCAGGGCGGCTCCACCCTCGTACCACTCGCGGCCCTCGCCACAACTTCCGTACTGGGGCGGATAGTTGCTACCGGTTCCGGTTCCGGTTCCGGTGCCGGTTCCGGTGCCGCTACCGCCGGTGCCGCTGACGGCGGTGCCGGGGGCAAGGGCGGCGTCGGTGGCGGAGGGGCGGGGGAGAGGGGTGAGGCGCTGCGCGTACCGTCCGCGCTCGGCCCGCCCGGACCCGGTGCCCTCGGTCTGCCCGGACCCGGTGCCCTCGGTCTGCCCGGGCCCGGTGTCCTCGGTCTGCCCGGGCCCGCCACGCTGCGGCTCGCCCCGCGCCATCTGCTCGGCGCCGCGTACGTCGCCACCGCTGCCCGGCCCCTCCTGCACGCCGCCCTGAACCCCTCCCCGCAACTCACCCAACGCGCCGTCGGCGGCGGTATCCGCGCCATGATCCCCCTCCAAGCCGCCCTCGCCGCCCGTACCGGCTCCCTCGGTACCGCCCTCGCCACGCTGTCCCTCGCCCCGATAGCCCGCCGCCTCGGCAGGAAGGTGAGCGCCACATGACCCTCCGCTTCGGCTACGGCACCAACGGCCTCACCGACCTCCGTCTCGACGACGCCCTCGGCCTCCTCTCCGACCTCGGCTACGACGGCCTCGGCCTCACCCTCGACCACATGCACCTCGACCCCCTGGCCCCCGACCTGCCCCGACGCACCCGCAGCGTCGGCCGCCGACTGGAGCAACTCGGCCTCTCCGTCACCGTGGAGACCGGCGCCCGGTACATCCTGGACGCCCGCCGCAAGCACGGCCCCTCCCTCCTCGACCCCGACCCGGACGCCCGGGCCGCCCGCGTACGGCTACTGCTGCGCGCCGTCCAGGTCGCCGCCGACCTGAACGCCCACGCCGTCCACTGCTTCAGCGGCACCCTCCCGCCGGGCACGGACGCCGACACCGGCTGGCAGCGCCTCGCCGCGGCCATGGAGCCGGTGGTCGCCGCCGCCACCGAGGCCGGCGTCCCCCTGGCCGTCGAACCCGAACCCGGCCACCTCCTCTCCTGCCTCGCCGACTTCCACCGGCTCCGCCGCGCCCTCGACGACCCGGACGCCCTCGGGCTCACCCTCGACATCGGCCACTGCCAGTGCCTGGAGCCCGAACCGCCCGCCGCCTGCGTCACCGCGGCCGCCCCGTGGCTACGGCACGTGCAGATCGAGGACATGCGTCGCGGCGTCCACGAACACCTCCCCTTCGGTACCGGCGAGATCGACTTCCCGCCCGTCCTCGCCGCCCTCGCCGCCACCGGCTACCAGGGCCTGACCGTCGTCGAACTGCCCCGCCACTCGCACGCCGGGCCCCAACTCGCCGAGGAATCCCTCCACTTCCTGCGCCGAGCAGCAACCGCGGCGGCCGCCCGAGCCGAAGCCCCCGCAGCTTCCCCGGCGCCGGGCAGCCGCACCCCGGCCGCCCCGCCCCCGCTCCTCACCTCCGTACCGGGACAAGGAGGACCCCAGTGACCGACCGCGCCGCCGCACTGCGCGCCGCCCTCGACGACCCGGCCCGCGCCTGGCTCGACCGAGCACTGGACCAGGCCACGGCCCACGCCAAGTCAGCCCACGCCACGCCCACCCACGCCAAGTCGGCCGCAGCCGAGCCCGCCCACGCCCAGTCGGACCTCGTCGAGCCCGCCCTCGTCGAGCCCGCCCACGACGAGTCGGACCTCGTCGAACCCGTAAACGGCGGGGCTCCGCAACCGCCGCCTTCCCTTTGGGAGTTGAGGTTCGCCGAGGCAGGGCGCCGCTGCGGTGCCGCTCACGCTGACGCCGCCCGGATCCTGCTGCTGCAGGCCGCCGAGGCCGACCTGCCCACGCTGACCCGCCTCTACCAGCAGGGCACCGCCGACGAACGCCGTGCCGTCCTCCTCTCCCTGCCTCGTC
Source organism: Streptomyces sp. Da 82-17 (assembly GCF_046098215.1). Taxonomy (NCBI): domain Bacteria; kingdom Bacillati; phylum Actinomycetota; class Actinomycetes; order Kitasatosporales; family Streptomycetaceae; genus Streptomyces; species Streptomyces sp. Da 82-17. Next base: position 163,427 of record NZ_JBJURH010000015.1, on the reverse strand, counting down.
TCGTCCACGGCCCACAGGCCCTCCCCCTGACCGAGGACGCGCTGCGCACCAACGACCCCCGCCTGGTCGCCGCAGCCGTCGGCCCGTACGCCGGAGAGCATCTCGACGCCCACGGCTGGCGGCACGCGATCCTCAAGTGCCTGTTCATCGGCGTACCGGTCGAGTCCGTCGCCGCCCTGCCCACGCGCGCGCCCGGCGACGCCGAACTCGCCCGCATGCTCCGCGACTACGCGGCCGAACGCTCCGCCGCGGGCCGGCCGGTCCCCGACGATCTCCACCGCGTCCTCGGCCTCACCCAGGCCCCGGGCGAGGGCCACGCACCCCGCAAGGAGTCCTGATGCGCATCTTCGACCCGCACATCCACATGACGTCCCGGACCACCGACGACTACGAAGCCATGTACGCCGCGGGGGTGCGCGCGGTCGTGGAGCCCGCGTTCTGGCTCGGCCAGCCGCGCACGTCCCCGGCCTCGTTCTACGACTACTTCGACGCCCTCCTCGGCTGGGAGCCGTTCCGCGCCGCGCAGTACGGCATAGCCCACCACTGCACGATCGCCCTCAACCCGAAGGAGGCCAACGACCCCCGCTGCACCCCCGTCCTGGACCAACTGCCGCGCTATCTCGTCAAGGACGGTGTCGTCGCGGTCGGCGAGATCGGCTACGACTCCATGACCCCGGCCGAGGACCGGGCCCTGGCCGCTCAACTGCAGCTCGCCGCGGACCACGAACTCCCCGCGCTCGTGCACACCCCGCACCGCGACAAGCTCGCCGGCCTGCGCCGCACCCTCGACGTCGTCGCCGAGTCGGCGCTCGACCCCGAGTGGGTCCTCCTCGACCACCTCAACGAGACCACCGTCAAGGAGGCCAAGGACGCGGGCTGCTGGCTCGGCTTCTCCGTCTATCCCGACACCAAGATGGACGAGGACCGGATGGTCGCGATCCTGCAGAGCCACGGCCCCGAGAAGGTCCTCGTCAACTCGGCCGCCGACTGGGGCAGAAGCGACCCCCTGAAGACCCGCAAGGTCGCCGAGGCCATGCTCGCCGCCGGGTTCTCCGCCGACGACGTCGACCAGGTGCTGTGGCGCAACCCCGTCGCCTTCTACGGCCTCAGCGGACGCCTCGTCCTCGACCCACCCGGCAAGGACACCCCGGCCACCCACGAAGGGAACTCCATCCTGCGCGGAGGGGAGTGACGCATGCGCTTCCGGCACCCCGACGGCTCCACGGTGCACCTCGCCTACTGCACCAACGTCCATCCCGCCGAGACCCTCGACGGTGTCCGCGCCCAACTGCGCGAGCACTGCGAACCCGTCCGCAGACGCCTCGGCCGCGACCGCCTCGGCATCGGCCTGTGGCTGGCCCGCGACGCCGCCCGTGCCCTGACCTCCGACCCGGCCGCCCTGCGCGAACTCCGCGCCGACCTCGACCGGCGCGGCCTCGAAGTGGTCACCCTCAACGGCTTCCCGTACGAGGGATTCGGCGCCGACGAGGTCAAGTACCGCGTCTACAAGCCGGACTGGACCGACGCCGAACGCCTCACCCACACCACCGACCTGGCCCGGCTGCTCACCGCGCTGCTGCCCGACGACGTCAGGGAGGGCAGCATCTCCACCCTGCCGCTCGCCTGGCGCACCCCGTTCACCGAGCAGGACGCGGCGGCCGCCCGCACCGCCCTCGTCACCCTCGCCGAACGGCTCGACGCCCTGGAGGAGCTCACCGGCCGCTCCATCCGCATCGGCCTCGAACCCGAGCCGGGCTGCATCGTCGAGACCACCGCCGACGCCATCGCCCCGCTCACCGCCGTACGCGAGGAGATCCGCCGCCGCGCATCCCCCTCCGCCCCGGCGACCGCCGCCCCCGAGCCTGCCGCCGCGCCGCACACCCGCCAGGACCCGGTCGAGGCCACGCGCCCCCAGCACGCCGCGCACCCGACCCAACCTGCTGCGCAGCCACTTGAAGCAGCCCCAGCCGCGGCTGCCACCGCCGACCGCATCGGCATCTGCATCGACACCTGTCATCTCGCCACCTCCTTCGAAGATCCCCACACCGCTCTCGACGCCCTGGACGCGGCCGGCATCACCGTGCCCAAGGTCCAGCTGTCCGCCGCACTGCACGCCGAACAGCCCCAACTGCCCGAAGTCCGCAAGGCGTTGGCCGCCTTCGACGAGCCCCGGTTCCTGCACCAGACCCGCACCCGCGCCGCCGGAACCCTGCACGGCACCGACGACCTCGGCCCCGCCCTGTCCGGCGGCACCCTGCCCGACACCGCCCCGTGGCGCTCCCACTTCCACGTGCCGCTGCACGCCGCGCCCGCGCCCCCGCTCACCTCCACGCTCCCCGTGCTGCGCGCGGCCCTGGCCCGCCTCGTCGGCGGCGCCCACCCGCGCACCCGTCACCTCGAGGTCGAGACGTACACCTGGCAGGCCCTGCCCGCCGACCTGCGGCCCCGGGCCCGCAGCCGGCTCATCGACGGCATCGCCGCCGAACTCACCCTCGCCCGCGATCTCCTCGTCGACCTCGGCCTCAAGGAACTGCCATGACGCACCCGCCCGCCCCGGCCGCCGAGCCCACCCCGCTTCTCGTCCTCGACGTCGTCGGACTCACCCCCCGTCTTCTCGCCCACATGCCGCGCCTCAAGGCCCTCGCCGAGGGCGGCTCCCGTGCCGAACTCGGCACCGTGCTGCCCGCGGTGACCTGCGCCGCCCAGTCCACCTTCCTCACCGGAGCACCGCCCGCCGAGCACGGCATCGTCGGCAACGGCTGGTACTTCCGCGAGCTCGGCGACGTACTCCTGTGGCGCCAGCACAACGGCCTCGTCTCCGGCGACAAGCTCTGGGACGCCGCCCGCCGCGCCCACCCCGGCTACACGGTCGCCAACATCTGCTGGTGGTACGCCATGGGCGCCGACACCGACTTCACCGTCACCCCCCGTCCCGTCTACTACGCCGACGGCCGCAAGGAACCCGACTGCTACACCCGGCCCCCGGCCCTGCACGACGAACTCACCGAGAGACTCGGCACGTTCCCCCTCTTCCACTTCTGGGGCCCCGGCGCCGACATCGTCTCCTCGCAGTGGATCGTCGACGCCACCCGCCACATCATCGACACCCGCAGCCCCGACCTGGCGCTCTGCTACCTCCCCCATCTCGACTACGACCTGCAGCGCTACGGTCCCGACGATCCGCGCTCCCACAAGGCCGCCACCGACCTCGACCGGACCCTGGCCCCCCTCCTCGACGACGCCGCCCGCGAGGGCCGCACCGTCGTCGCGCTCTCCGAGTACGGCATCACCAAGGTCAGCCGCACCGTCGACATCAACCGCGCCCTGCGCCGCGCCGGGCTGCTCGAGGTCCACACCCAGGACGGCATGGAGTACCTCGACCCGATGGCGTCCCGTGCCTTCGCCGTCGCCGACCACCAGATCGCCCATGTCTACGTACGCCGCCCGGAAGATCTCGACGCCGCTCGTGAGGCACTCCAAGGCCTGGCGGGAATCGATCAACTCCTGGACGACGAGGGCAAGAAGGAGTACGGCCTCGACCACCCCCGCTCCGGCGAACTCGTCGCCGTCGCGGAGCCGGACGCCTGGTTCACGTACTACTACTGGCTCGACGACGCGCGGGCGCCTGACTTCGCGCAGCTCGTGGAGATCCACCGCAAGCCGGGCTACGACCCGGTCGAGCTGTTCATGGACCCCCTCGACCCGTATGTGAAGGTCAAGGCCGCGAAGGCGCTCGCGCGCAAGAAACTCGGGATGCGCTACCGCATGGCGGTGGTGCCTCTGGATCCCTCACCTATTCGCGGCAGCCATGGGCGCCTTCCCGACGACCCGAACGACGGTCCGCTCATCCTGTGCTCCACCCCCCGCGCTGTCACCGGCCCTCTCCGGGCCACCGATGTGAAGTCCCTGCTGCTTCGGCTCGCCGGTCTGCACTCCTGACCGGCGGCTGAGGACAACTCAACCAGACACCACTGACAACGCCCGTTGACCACGAGGAGTTCCCGCATGCCCCGCAGCTTCCGCAGGTCCGCTTCCGACCCCGAACTCGCCCACAGACTCAGCCGTCGCGGCATGCTCGGCGTCGCCGCCGGAGCCACCGCCGCGGCTCTCGTCGGCGCGACCGCCGGCACCGCGACGGCCCGGACCGCGGCCGGCTCGACCGCACCGGCCGCCACCACCACCGGCGGCCCAGTCCTGCCCCCGGGCCGCCTCGGCATCCAGCTCTACAGCCTCCGCGACAAGGTCTCCACCCTCGGATTCGCCCCGGTCTTCGAGGAGTTGAGCCGGTACGGCTACGACGAGATCGAGTTCGCCGGCTACACCCAGGGAACCGCGGGCCCCATCACGCTCGCCCAGCTGAAGCGCCTCGCCGCCGACCACGGCCTCAACCCGATCGGCAGCCACGTCGGCTACTACTCCGACGACCCCAACGCGTACACCTTCGCGCAGAACCTCGACAAGGTCCTCGACGAGGCTGAGGCGCTCGGCCTCAAGCACATCGGCACCGCCTCGGGCCCCTGGCGGTACGGCGCGACCGTCGACGGCTGGAAGCGCTGCGCCGAGGAGTTCAACGCGTACGGCGCCGCGGCGAAGAAGCGCGGCATGAAGTTCTACCAGCACAACCACGCCGAGGAGTTCTCCTTCGCCACCGACCGGCCGGACGTGCGCCTCTACGACGTGCTGCTCGCCGAGACCGACCCGGACCTGGTCCACCTGGAGATGGACATCTACTGGGCGTACGCGGCGCAGTTCCGTTTCTCCAAGCGCGTCGACGGGACGCCCGCGCCGTTCGACCCGCTCGACTACGTGCTGAAGCAGCCGCACCGGTACCCGCTGTTCCACGTCAAGGACGGCGAGCACGACGAGGCCGCCAGGGACGGCTACCGGATGGTGGACGTCGGCGACGGCGACATCGACTACCGCCGCTTCATCTCCGAGGTGACCAGCCGCACCCCGACCGGGCGCCGCTACCACCACTGGCAGGCCGAGCACGACAACCCGGTCGACTCGCTGGAGTTCGCGCGCAAGTCGAGCGCGCACCTGCACTCGCTCCGCGAAGGCAGCTGACCGGCCGCCCCAGGGGCCGTCGTGCGCCCGCCCGCGCGCAACGCAGAGCCCCCGGCGCTCCGGCCGGGGGCTCTGCGTGTGGGAGGTGCGGATCGAGCGGTGCAGGGCGTCAGTGGGCGTCCCTGCTGATCGGCTGCGGATTCGGCGTGATCCTGCCGCGCTTCGGCCGCCCCGGAGGCGTCAGGAACAGCGCCACGAAACCGGCGAAGAACGAGATCGAGCCCGCCAGGATGAATGCGCCGGAGTGCCCCCAGGCGCTCACGACCACGGCGCCCATGCCCGCGCCGAGACCGGAGACGAGCTTCGAGCTGTACACCATCCCGTAGTTGGTGGCGTTGTTGTTCTCGCCGAAGTAGTCGGCGGTGAGCGCCGCGAACATCGGGAAGATCGCGCCGCCGCCGAACCCGGAGATCGCCGAGAAGATCAGGAACAGCGTCAGGTTCTGCGCCTCCGCCGACCAGATGATGCCGAACTGCGCGAGACCGAGGATCACGCACACGTACAGCAGGCACTGCTTGCGCCCGTACCGGTCGGAGAGCCAGCCGATGACGCCGCGCCCGGTGCCGTTGACGATCGCCTTGAGCGACATGGCCGTCGCCACGATCCCGCTCGCGAAGCCCGCCTCCTTGCCGATGTCGACCTGGAAGGCGATGCCGAAGATGTTCACGCCCGACGTACAGGCCAGGCAGAACCACATCAGCGCCACACGGCCGGTCTTCCAGGCCTCCATGGGGGAGTACTGCTTCACGGCCGGCGGGTTCTTCTCCAGGGACCGGCGGGCCCGCGGGTCCTCCGGCGGATTCAGCGGGTCGACCTCGGCCGGCCACCAGTTCTTCGGCGGGTCCTTGAAGAAGAACCCCGCGCAAGCCACCACAGCGGCGAGGAAGAGGCCCACCAGAACCAGCACCGTACGGAAGTTGGTGAGGTCCATGACGCCGGTGAAGATGAACACGAACGGCACCGAGCCGTAGGCGAATCCGCCGTTCACGAACCCGGTCTTGCCGCCCCGGCGCTCCGGGTACCACTTGGCGACCATGTTGACGCAGGTCGCGTACACCATGCCCGCGCCCATGCCGCTGAACATGCTGAAGCCGATGTACGCGAACACCACGTGCGGCGCGTACGCCAGGGACAGATAGCCGAGCAGGGTGCCCACGGAGCCGAGCATCATCGCCCAGCGGGCCGGCAGTTTGCCGCTCTCGCGCAGCCGCCCGGCGGGGAAGGCCACCGCGGCCTGGAAGAAGACCCAGACGGTCATCATCCAGAAGATGTGGCCACTGGCCCAGTGGTGGGCCGTGTGCAGGGTGTCCTCGGCGGACGCGAACGCGTACTCCGCGGAACTGATGCCCATCATGCCGACCCAGGGCAGGATGACCATCCACTTGCGCTTGCGCCCCATGATGTCGATGTCGGACTCGCCGAGCCGGTACGTGCGGCCGTTGGCGTCCGTCACCTCCCGATAGGGGACGGTGCTTGGCAGGTCGGTTGTCGTCATGTCGATCGAACCCCTCGAGTGGAAGAAGTCTGGCCAGCGCCCCCTGTCCGTTCTCTTCGCACCGGGGCCCGCGGCGAACGCCCGCCGCAGGCCCCGTGGTTCGAGCCGTGCCTCAGCTCATCGACCACCTCCGAGCAACCCCGCCGCCCGCGCCCACCGGTACTTCGCACCGAGCACGGCGACGGGCTTCTCGGTCGTGTACGGGTAGGCGACGACCCCGTGCTCGAAGAGGTACGCGCACGCCTCCTCGACCTCGACGTCTCCCGCGAGAGAGGCCACGACCGGCTTCTCTATGCCGCGCTTCCGGAAATCCGCCACCACGCGCGCGGTGAGCTCGGCGAACACCATCGGGGGAGTGACGATCGTGTGCCAGTACCCGAGGACGAGGGAGTGGATCCGCGGGTCCTCCAAGCCGAGCCGGATCGTCGCCTCGTACGTCGAAGGGGGCTCGCCGCCCGTGATGTCCACGGGGTTGCCGGCAGCGCCGAAGGGCGGGATGAACTCGCGGAACGCGGCGTCCAGGTCGTCCGGGATCTCCATCAGGGAGAGCCCGTTGTCGGTCACCGCGTCCGACAGGAGCACACCCGAGCCGCCCGCGCCGGTGATGATGACGACGTTGGCCCCCTTGGGGGTGGGCAGCACGGGCAGCGCACGCGCGTACTCCAGCATGTCGTTGAGGCCCGGCGCCCGGATCACGCCGGCCTGCCGCAGGATGTCGTCGTACACGGCGTCGTCGCCCGCCAGCGCGCCCGTGTGCGAGCCCGCGGCCTTCGCGCCGGCGGCGGTGCGGCCCGCCTTGAGGACGACGACGGGCTTCTTCGGGACGGTCTCCTTGGCGGCCGCCACGAACGCCCGCCCGTCCTTCAGGTCCTCCAAGTGCATGGCGATGCACTGGGTGTTGGGGTCCTCGCCGAACCACGTCAGCAGGTCGTCCTCGTCGATGTCCGACTTGTTGCCGAGCCCGACGATCGCGGACACCCCGGTCTTCGTGGCCCGCGCGAACCCCAGGATCGCCATGCCGATGCCGCCCGACTGGGAGGTCAGCGCGACGCCGCCCTTCACGTCGTACGGCGTGCAGAACGTGGCGCACAGGTCCTGCCATGTCGAGTAGTAGCCGTAGATGTTGGGGCCGAGCAGGCGCACGCCGTGGTGTTCGGCGATCCGGACGATCTCCTCCTGCAACTGGTGCTCGCCGGTCTCGGCGAAGCCGGACGGGATCAGCACCGCGTTCGGGATGCCCTTGCGGCCCACCTCTTCGAGCGCGGAGGCGACGAACTTGGCGGGAATCGCGAACACCGCCACATCCACCTCACCCGGAACGTCGGTGACACTCTTGTACGCCTTGCGGCCCTGAATGTCATCGGCCTTGGGGTTCACGGGGTGGATCTCGCCGGAGAAACCTCCGTCGATGAGGTTCCGCATCACCGAATTGCCGATCTTCCCCTGTTCGTTGGAGGCGCCGATCACCGCGACGGAACGCGGCTGCATCAGGCGCTTCATGGAGCGCAGAATCTCGTCCCTACCGTAGGTGCGCCGGGCTTTGGCCGGATCCGTCGAGAGGATCACGCGGATGTCCGCGGCGAGGGCGCCGTCCGGGGTGGCGATCACCGGGTTGAGGTCGACCTCCGCGATCTCCGGGAAGTCGGTGACGAGTTCGGAGACCCGGCGGATCTGCTCGGCGACCGCCCAGCGGTCCACGCCCTGCGCGCCGCGCACGCCCCGCAGGATCTCGGCGGCCCGGATCGAGTCGAGCATCGACACGGCCTCGTCCGCGTCCACGGGCGCGAGCCGGAACGTCACGTCCTTCAGGACCTCGACCAGCACACCGCCGAGCCCGAACGCGACCACCTTCCCGAACGTCGGGTCGGTGACCGCGCCGACGATCACCTCCTGCCCCTTCGGGAGGAGTTGCTGCACCTGCACCCCCTCGATCCTGGCGTCCGGCGCGTAGGCACGGGCGCTCTGGATGATCTTGCAGAAGGCGGCCCGTACGTCGGCGGCGCCCTCCACCCCGACGATCACGCCGCCCGCGTCGGTCTTGTGCAGGATGTCCGGCGAGACGATCTTCAGCACCACGGGCCCGTCGAAGCGCGCCGCGGCGGCGACCGCCTGCTCCACGTCCCGCGCCAACTCCTCGCCCGGTACGGCGATTCCGTACGCGTCCGCGATCACCTTGCCCTCGGGTGCGGTGAGCGCGGTGCGGCCGTCGGCGCGTACGGCGTCGAGCAGCGCCCGCACCGTCTGCGTGCGGTCCTCTGCCATCACGTCAGATCACTCCGTTCGACTTGAGCAGGCGCAGCTCCTCGTCCCCGAGGCCGAGCTCGCCGACGTACACCTCTTCGTTGTGCTCGCCGAGCAGCGGCGAACTGACCACGTCCACGGGGGAGTCGGAGAGCTTCAGCGGGGAGCCGACGGTGGTGAACTCGCCGCGCTCGGGGTGCTGGACCTTCACGACCATCTCGTTGGCGGCGAGCGAGGCGTCCTCGACGATCTCCTTCGTCGAGAGGATCGGGCCGCACGGGATGTTGTGGGCGTTCAACTGCTCCAGGACGTGCCACTTGGGCAGGGTCGACGACCACTCCTCGATCAGCTGGAACATCTTGTTCAGCTTCGGGAGGCGGGCCTCCGGGGTGTTCCACTCGGGGTCGTCGGCGAGTTCGGGCCGGCCGATCAGGTTGGCGATGGGCTGCCAGCCGACGGGCTGCACGATGACGTACACGTAGTCGTTCGGGCCGCCCGGCGCGCACTTGACCGCCCAGCCGGGCTGGCCGCCGCCGGACGCGTTCCCGGATCGGGGAACTTCGTCGCCGAAGTCCTCGTTGGGATATTCAGCGAGCGGGCCATGGGCCAGGCGCTGCTGATCGCGCAACTTCACCCGGCAGAGGTTGAGCACGGCATGCTGCATGGCCACGTTGACCCGCTGCCCGCGCCCGGTGTTCTCCCGCTGGTAGAGCGCCGCCAGAATTCCGGCGACGGCATGAATGCCGGTCCCCGAGTCGCCGATCTGGGCCCCCGTCGCCAGCGGGGGCCCGTCCTCGAAGCCCGTGGTCGACATCGACCCGCCCATGGCCTGCGCCACGACCTCGTAGGCCTTGAAGTTGGTGTACGGCCCGTCCCCGAAACCCTTGATGGAGGCGTAGACGATTCGCGGATTGATCTCCTGGATGCGATCCCAGGTGAACCCCATGCGGTCCACGGCCCCGGGGCCGAAGTTCTCGACCATGACGTCCGAGCGCCGGATCAGCTCGGTGAGGATCTCCTTGCCGCGCTCGGTCTTGGTGTTGAGGGTGATGCTCCGCTTGTTGCAGTTGAGCATCGTGAAGTAGAGGGAGTCGACGTCCGGCAGATCGCGCAGCTGCTTGCGCGTGATGTCGCCGCTCGGCGCCTCCAGCTTCACCACGTCCGCGCCGAGCCAGGCGAGCAGCTGGGTGGCGGACGGGCCGGACTGGACATGGGTCATGTCGAGGACTCGTACGCCCTCAAGAGCCTTGGTCGTCATGACGATTCAGCTCCTCACTTGTACATGGTCTGGTTCATGGTTCCGGGGGCGTACGCGTCCGGGTCGACCCAGACGTTGATGAGCGAGGGCTTGCCGGACTCGCGGGCGCGGAGGAGCGCGGGGCCGATGTCGGCGGGGTCGCGGACCTCTTCGCCGTAACCGCCCAGCATCTGGGCGAACTTGTCGTAGTGGACGTCGCCGAGGGTGTTGCCGACGCGCTCGCGCTCGTCGCCGTACTTGGCCTTCTGGCCGTAACGGATCTGGTTCATCGAGGAGTTGTTGCCGACGATGCCGACGAAGGGGAGGTTGTAGCGGACGAGAGTCTCGAAGTCCCAGCCGGTCAGGGAGAACGCGCCGTCGCCGAAGAGCGCGACGACCTCCTTGTCGGGGCGGGCCTGCTTCGCGGCGAGCACGAACGGAATCCCGACGCCGAGCGTGCCGAGCGGACCCGGGTCCATCCAGTGGCCGGGCGACTTGGGCTGCACGACCTGGCCGGAGAAGGTGACGATGTCGCCGCCGTCGCCGATGTAGATCGAGTCCTCGGTGAGGAAGTCGTTGATCTCGCTGACCAGGCGGTACGGGTGGATGGGTGAGGCGTCCGAGCGGAGGTTCGGCAGCCGCTTCTCGACGGCGGTCTGCTCGGCGGCGCGCAGCTCGTCCAGCCACTCCTTGCGCTTGGACGCGCCGCCGTTGACGCGACCGGAGGCGGCCTCGGTGACGGCCTTCAGGATCAGACCGGCGTCGCCGACGATGCCGAGGTCGACGTCCCGGTTCTTGCCGACGGTGCGGTAGTCCAGGTCGATCTGGACGACGGTCGCGTCCGGCGAGAGCCGCTTGCCGTAGCCCATGCGGAAGTCGAAGGGGGTGCCGACGATGACGATGACGTCGGCGCCCGCGAAGGCGTACCGGCGGGAGAGCTGGAAGTGGTGCGGGTCGCCGGGAGGGAGGGTGCCGCGCCCGGCGCCGTTCATGTAGGCGGGCACGTTGAGGGTGCGGACGAGTTCGGTGGCCGCCTCGGTGCCGCGGGTCGTCCAGACCTGGGAGCCGAGCAGGATCGCGGGCTTCTCGGCGTGCACGAGCAGGTCGGCCAGCTTCTCGATCGCCTCGGGATCGCCGGCGGAGCGGGTGGAGGCGCGGTAGTGCCCGGCCTTCGGGACGCGGGCCTTGTCGACCGGCACCTTGGCGTCGAGGACGTCGCGCGGTATCTCCAGGAACGACGGGCCGGGCGCGCCGTGGTAGCACTCGCGGAACGCCATCGACACCATGTCCGCGGCGCGTGCCGTGTCCGGCACGGTCGAGGCGAACTTGGTGATGGGCGTCATCATGTCGACGTGCGGCAGGTCCTGCAGGGAGCCCATCTTGTGCTGGGTGTGGGCCCCTTGGCCGCCGATGAGCAGCATCGGTGACTCGGCGCGGAAGGCGTTGGCGACGCCGGTGACGGCGTCGGTGGTGCCCGGCCCGGCGGTGACGACGGCGCAGCCGGGCTTGCCGGTGATGCGCGCGTAGCCGTCGGCGGCGTGCGCGGCGACCTGTTCGTGGCGTACGTCGACGACTTCGATGCCTTCGTCGACGCAGCCGTCGTAGATGTCGATGATGTGGCCGCCGCACAGGGTGTAGATGACCTCCACGCCCTCCGCTTTGAGTGCCTTGGCGACCAGGTGCCCACCGGAAATGAGGTTCTGGCTGTTCTCGTCGGGCATGGCGAAGTCCTGTCCCTTCGTAGGGGAGTTGACGTCTTCACGGGCAGCTCACGGAGGGCCCGTGCGCTGCGGTCACGCACTTGTCACGCACTGCTTGGATCGCCGTCGCGGTAGATTGCATACAGTCGACGAATACTGTATGAACCTTGTTATCCCGCATCCGGTCAGTGGTGTCCAGGGGGCGTGCGGCACTTTTGAGTCAGGAGCCGAAATGGACCTGTACGAGTACCAGGCAAGGGAACTCTTCGAGGAATACGGCGTGTCGGTGCCGAGGGCCGAGGTCGCCGGCACCGCCAAGGAGGCCCGCGCCGCAGCGGACCGCCTCGGCGGCCGCGTCGTCGTCAAGGCCCAGGTCAAGACCGGCGGCCGCGGCAAGGCGGGCGGGGTCAAGCTCGCCGCCGACCCGGCCGCCACGGAGCTGACGGCCCGCCAGATCCTCGGCATGGACATCAAGGGGCACACCGTCCACCAGGTGATGCTCGCCCAACCCGTGGACATCGAGGCCGAGTTCTACGTCGGCTACGTCCTGGACCGCGCGGCCGGACGCTTCCTCGCGATCGCCTCCGTCGAGGGCGGCATGGAGATCGAGGAGGTCGCCGCGAGCCGCCCCGAGGCCGTCGCCCGCATCCCGATCGACCCCGCGCACGGCGTCACCGCCGACAAGGCCGCCGAGATCGCCCGCGCCGCCCACCTCCCGCCCGAGGCCGCCGACGTCCTCGTCAAGCTGTGGACCGTCCTCACCGAGGAGGACGCCGTGCTCGTCGAGGTCAACCCGCTCGTCCGCACCCGCGACGGGCAGCTCCTCGCCCTCGACGGCAAGGTCACCCTCGACGACAACGCCCGCTTCCGGCAGGCCCGTTGGGGCGACGCCGGGGCCGCGCACGACGACCCGCTGGAGGCACGCGCCGCCGCCAAGGGCCTCAACTACGTGAAGCTCGACGGCGAGGTCGGCGTCATCGGCAACGGCGCGGGCCTCGTCATGTCCACTCTCGACGTGGTCGCCGGCTGCGGCGCCCGCCCCGCCAACTTCCTCGACATCGGCGGCGGCGCCTCCGCCCAGGTCATGGCCGACGGCCTGTCCGTCATCCTCTCCGACCCGGACGTCAAGTCCGTCTTCGTCAACGTCTTCGGAGGCATCACCGCCTGCGACGCCGTGGCCGACGGAATCGTCCAGGCCCTCGGCGAGATCCGCCTCACCAAACCCCTCGTCGTACGCCTCGACGGCAACAACGCCGCCCAGGGCCGGGCCGTCCTCGACGCCCACAGGCACCCGCTCGTCGAGCAGGTCACCACCATGGACGGCGCCGCCGAGCGCGCCGCGCAACTCGCCAAGTAGCGCCCGGAGCAGAGGAGTCCACACCATGGCGATCTACCTCACCAAGGAGAGCAAGGTCCTCGTCCAGGGCATGACCGGCGCCGAGGGCATGAAGCACACCCGCCGCATGCTCGCCGCCGGCACCGACGTCGTGGGCGGCGTCAACCCCCGCAAGGCCGGTCGCACCGTCGACTTCGACGACCGCGCCGTGCCCGTCTTCGGCACCGTCCGCGAAGGCATCGAGGCCACCGGCGCCGACGTCACCGTCGTCTTCGTCCCGCCCGCGTTCTGCAAGGCCGCCGTCACCGAGGCCGCCGACGCCGGGATCGGGCTCGCCGTCGTCATCACCGAGGGCATCCCCGTCCACGACGCCGTCGCCTTCCAGTCGTACGCGAAACTGCGCGGCACCCGCGTCGTCGGACCCAACTGCCCCGGCCTCATCACCCCCGGCCAGGCCAACGCGGGCATCATCCCCGCCGACATCACCAAGCCCGGCCGCATCGGCCTCGTCTCCAAGTCCGGCACGCTCACGTACCAACTCATGTACGAGCTGCGCGAGATCGGCTTCTCCACCTGCGTCGGCATCGGCGGCGACCCCGTCATCGGCACCACCCACATCGACTGCCTGCAGGCCTTCGAGGACGACCCGGACACCGAACTCGTCGTCCTCATCGGCGAGATCGGCGGCGACGCGGAGGAGCGGGCCGCCGCGTACGTCCGCGAACACATCAGCAAGCCGGTCGTCGGATACGTCGCCGGGTTCACCGCGCCCGAGGGCAAGACCATGGGCCACGCCGGAGCGATCGTCTCCGGTTCGACCGGGACGGCCCGCGCCAAGCAGGAAGCACTCGAAGCGGCCGGGGTACGCGTGGGCGCCACGCCCACCGAGACCGCCCGCCTCGTCCTCGAACACCTCGCCTCCACCTGAGGCGGCCGCACCTCCCGCCCCCGACTGTGCACCGAGAGCGGAGAACACCGATGGCCCCTGCAACACCAGAACCCGCGAACGCCCCGCCCCTCACCCTCAAACCCGGCTTCGCCTGGACCGACGCCTGGCGACGCTGCCGGGACGTGGCCCCCGAGGCCTTCCTCGACGACCGCGTGCTGGGCCTCTGGGCCGCGAACTGGCAGCCCGGCGGCCGCAGTCTGCCCGCCACCAGCCCCGTCGACGGCACCCCCGTCGCCGGTCCGCCCCGCCTCGACGGCGCCACCGCCCGGCAGGCCGTACGCGCCGCCCTCGACCAGCACCGCGCCTGGCGGCACGTCCCGCTCCCCGAACGCCGCGCCCGCATCGCCGCCACCCTCGACGCCCTCACCGAACACCGCGAACTGCTCGCCCTCCTCCTCGTCTGGGAGATCGGCAAGCCCTGGCGCCTGGCCCAGGCCGACGTGGACCGGGCGATCGACGGCGTGCGCTGGTACGTCGACGGCATCGAGCCCATGCTGGACGGCCGCGCCCCGCTCGACGGGCCGGTCTCCAACATCGCCAGCTGGAACTACCCGATGTCCGTCCTCGTCCACGCGATGCTCGTCCAGGCACTCGCGGGCAACGCCGTGATCGCCAAGACCCCGACCGACGGCGGCCTCGCCTGCCTCACCCTGGCCTGCGCGCTGGCCGCCCGCGAAGGAGTGCCGGTCACGCTGGTCAGCGGCAGCGGAGGCGAACTCTCCGAGGCGCTGGTCCGCGCGCCCGAGATCGGCTGCGTCTCGTTCGTCGGCGGACGCGACACCGGTGCCGCCGTCGCCACCGCCGTCGCCGACCTCGGCAAGCGCCACATCCTCGAACAGGAGGGCCTCAACACCTGGGGCGTCTGGAACTACTCGGACTGGGACGCACTCTCCGCGGTCGTCCCGAAACTCTTCGACTACGGCAAACAGCGCTGCACCGCCTACCCGCGCTTCGTCGTCCAGCGCACCCTCTTCGACCGGTTCCTCGACGCCTACCTGCCGGCCGTGCGCTCCGTCCGCATCGGGCATCCGCTCGCCGTCGCCGACCCGGCCGACCCGCTGCCGAACCTGGACTTCGGGCCGCTCATCAACGCCGCCAAGGCCAAGGAGCTCACCGACCAGGTCAACGAGGCCGTCGACCGCGGCGCCGTACCGGTGCACCGCGGCACCCTCGACGGCGGCCACTTCCTGCCCGGCCAGGACACGTCCGCGTACGTCCCGCCGGTCACGCTGCTCGGGCCGCCGCCGTCGTCACCGCTGCACCACGCGGAACCCTTCGGTCCGGTCGACACGATCGTCCTCGTCGACACCGAGGCGGAGCTCCTCGCCGCGATGAACGCGTCCAACGGCGCGCTCGTCGCCACCCTCGCCACGGACGACCCCGCGACGTACGAGCGGCTCGCCCCGCAGATCCGCGCCTTCAAGGTCGGCCACGGCAAGCCCCGCTCACGCGGCGACCGCGAGGAGCTCTTCGGCGGCTTCGGCGCGTCCTGGCGCGGCGCGTTCGTGGGCGGCGAACTCCTGATCCGCGCGGTCACCCGAGGGGAGCCGGGGGAACGGCTGCCGGGGAACTTCCCCGAGTACCAGCTGATGCCCTGAGCCGCGCAGCCCCGGCCGGGCCGGAGTGACGCACGCCACGCGCGCGACGTGCCTCCGGCCCGGAGGGCGGTCCTGAGCTGCTAAAGATCGACAACCCGTGATCACCCGACCGCACACCGTACGCAAGCGCCCCACCTGCGGAGATGTGCCGCCCTCTGCGTGCGGGGCAGCGTCGCAGGCCGAGGGATACGCAGGTGAAAGGCACTCTGAATCCTTGGTATTGTTGTCCATGTCGCCGCGGGGCAAGGCCCCGGAAGGCGACAGACACCTAGTCCGGGTGGCGGAATGGCAGACGCGCTAGCTTGAGGTGCTAGTGCCCTTTATCGGGCGTGGGGGTTCAAGTCCCCCCTCGGACACAGAGAAGATCCCCACGGTTCTCCGGAACCGTGGGGATCTTTCGTTGTGTGTCAGTGGCCGGGACTACAGTTCGAAAGCACTGATGCAGGACGCATCGACCGAAGCATCCACCGACGCATCGACCGACCAACGGGGGTTCAGATCATGGCGCTCTTCGGCAACGCGCACACCGTCGACCCGGGCAAGGCACAGCAGGAGTACGCGCGCCTCTTCGGGCAGGGCGAACAGGTCTACGCGGCCTACGTGTTGATCCGCGACACCATTCTCTTCACCGACCGCCGCCTCGTCCTCATAGACAAGCAGGGCATCACCGGCAAGAAGGTCGAGTACCACTCGGTGCCGTACCGGAGCATCACGCGGTTCGCCGTCGAGACGGCCGGGCACTTCGACCTGGACGCGGAGCTGAAGATCTGGGTGTCCGGAGAGTCCGCGCCGATCGAGAAGACCTTCACCAAGGGCGTGAACATCTACGAAGTGCAGGCGATCCTGACCCAGTTCGTGGCCCGCTGAGCGGCGCGGGCGCAGGCCCGGCCCCCGGCGCGAACGGGCCGGTCAGCCCCGCTCGCGGAGGACCTTCGCCCCTGCCGACCCGGCCGAAGTGTGCGCACGATGGGGGCATGAACGCGCTTCCGGTCGTCACCGCCGTCGATGGATCCGAGCACAGCGTCAAGGCCCTGGAATGGGCGCTGGCCGCCGCCCGCGAGCGAGGGGCGGAACTCGTCGTCACCCACGTCAGAACCGACTACGTGACACAGGTGCCGCTCCACGGCGACCTGCCGGTCATCCCGCTGCCGGAGCCCGACGAGTCGCCCGTCCTCAAAGAGATGAGCGCGCTCCTCGACGGCCGCACCGACCTGCCGCCCGTCCGCATGGTCAGCGTCGACGGCAACGTCCCGTCCGCCGTGACCGCGCTCGGCGACGAGGCGCAGCTGCTCGTGGTCGGCTCCCGCGGCCGCGGCGGCTTCGCCAGCCTGCTCCTCGGCTCGGTGAGCCGGGCCTGCGCGGCCCGCGCCGCCTGCCCCGTCGTGGTCGTGCCGCACGCCGCGCGCACCGAACCCGTGCGGCTGCCGGACGGCGTGCCGCCCGTCGTGCTCGGCCTCGAACCCGAGGAGACCGGGGACGCGGTCCTGGAGTTCGCCTTCGCGGAGGCCGCCCGCAAGGGCGCCCGCCTCGACGTCGTGACCACGTACACCGTGCCGCTGTCCACGCTCACCCTCGTCGGACCGTACGTCGCCGCCGCCGGGGACGACGACCGGCCGCAGATCGAGGCCGACCTGCGCGAGGCGCAGCAGCAGCGGCTCGAACCGTTCGTCGCGCAGCGGCCCGACGTCGAGGTCACGCGGACGGTCGCCCCGGCGGACGCCGCCGGGCAGCTCGTCGCCGCCTCCCGGACGGCGGGGCTCCTCGTCGTGGGCCGCCACCGCCGACGCCTCTCGCCGGACGCGTTCCTGGTCGGCTCGGCGGCCAACGCCGTGCTGTTGCATGCGCATTGTCCTGTGGCGGTCGTGCCGTAGCTCCACCTCCGCCTGGATGCCGGGGCCCCTGCTTCGCCCTGCGGGCTCGCGTCCTCGCCGGACGGGCTTCCCCCCCTCGCCACGGGGGTGCGTGTTGTTCGTCGCCTGCCGCGCCGTTGTGGCTGGTCGCGCAGTTCCCCGCGCCCCTTGGGGGCTGGGCTTTGCCCTTGGCTGTCGGGGACGGGACTGCGGCTTGGTGGCTTCGCCCTGCGGGCTCGCGTCCTCGCCGGACGGGCTTCCCCCCTCGCCACGGGGGTGCGTGTTGTTCGTCGCCTGCCGCGCCGTTGTGGCTGGTCGCGCAGTTCCCCGCGCCCCTGGGTGGGCGGTGTCGGGTGGGCTTCCCTTGCGTCAGCCGAGGCCGGTCTCCCGGTTGTCCCCGTCCAAGCGGTCCAGCATCCAGTCCGCCGCCCCGGGCAGCCACTCCGCTCGGGCGTTGCCCAGGAGGTGGTCGCCGTGGGGGACGAGGTCGTACGTGGCTCGTGGCGCCTCGTGGGACAGTTGCTCGGCGTTGACGACGCCCGGCGTGACGTCCTGGCCGCCCTCCACCACCCGCAGGGGGCACGCGATGCGCTGGGCGACGCCGCGCAGGTCGACCCGCGAGGCGAACTCCCGTGCTGCGTCCGCCCCTCCGCACCGCAGGGCCAGCGTCTCCGTGACGTACTGGGGCAGCTCGTCGGGTTGCAGGCGGTACGGGCCGCTCACCGTGAGCGCGGCCCGGATGCGCGGATCGTGTGCGGCGGCGACCGAGGCGTAGAACCCGCCGAGGCTGAGCCCGCACACCCCGAGCCGGCCGGTGTCGACGTCCCCGCGGGCGGCCAGCGCGTCGATCGCCGCCGACACGACGTGCTGGTAGTCGGCGTGGGGCGCACGGCTCGCCGCGAACACGCCCTGGCCCGGGCCGTCCATCGCGAACACCGCCGCCCCGCGCGCGAGCAGCGCGTCCGCGACCGCGTGGAACTCCTCCTTCCCGGAGTCGAGCCCCGGAACGAGCACGACGACCGGCGGCCGGGCGGCGGACGTGGTGGGCGCCGCCGGGAAGCGGAGCCAGCCCGCGAACTCCTCGCCCTCGACGCGTGCCGCGCGCGGTTCGAGCAGCGCGAGCGCGGCCCGCATCGACCGGTCGGCGGCGTCGGCCGCCCGCGCGAGCAGCACACGGTCCGGGTACGGGCCGGGCACCGCGCAGTGGAACCAGCGCGCGGCGTCGCGGTACGCCTCGCCCGCGGAAACGGTCCGGCCGTCGGCCGCGTACCGGTCCGCGGCGGCACGGTGTTCCTCCGCGACCGCCAGGAATGCCGCGGGCCACTCCCGCAGTGACGTCAACGGCGCCGTGGCCCGGTCGTACGCGAACGGGTCGAGGCCCGCGGCGAGGCAGCGCGAGCGGTTGAGGGCGATGAACTCCGGGAGTATGCCGGGCAGATCGACGAAGAGGGTCACGGTGTGCTTTCGGGCCGGCTGAGGGGGTGGTTTCAGTTGCCCTGTGGACAGGGCCGGTTCAGGAGATCGCGAAGATGTACGCGCCGTCCAACAACCGTTGTACGGGGACGACAACCGGCAGTTGTGAGGCTCGGACGGGTGGGGACGTCGTACGCCGAGCCCGATTGTCAGTCCCGTCTGGCACGCTTCGAAGCATGACGGAAGAACTGATCAGCACGCAGGCGCCGCAGCGTCGACTCACGGACGCGAGCGAGGCGTTGACCGTGCTCGAACGCGCCCTGACGGGCCTGGCCGGGCTGCGCCGACCCCGGCCCGCCGCGATCGACTGGGCCGCCCTGGAGGAGGGCCTGGGCACCGCTCTTCCGTCGGACTACAAGCTGTTGGCGGAGTGGCAACCACCGTTCGTCATAGGGGAGTTCCTGCTGGTCGACCTGCCGGAGCCGGGCAGGGAGCAGCAGTGGCTCACGAACATGCGCGGCGCGCTCGACGTCCTGGCCGACACCTGGGCCGACCCCGCCCTCGGCCTGGCGGCCCACCCGGAGCCGGGCGGGCTGCTGCCCTGGGGCTCGTCGTGCGACGGCGACCGGTTCCTGTGGCGTACGCACGGCCGGAGCGGTGAGGCGGCGCACGAGGCACCGCAGGAGTGGAACGTCACCGTCGGCTCGCGCGGCGGCGCGTGGTGGCAGTACGGAGGAGGAATGGCCCAGTTCCTCGCGGAGTACGGCACCGGGGCCGTGGAACCCTGGGAGCTGCCGCCCATCGACCCCGAGGTGACGCCGTGTTGAGGCCGAACGACCCAGGCCGCCGGAGGGCCGGCGCAGCACAGACCGTCGCGGGTTCGGCTGCCCCAGCTCCCGCCTCCGGCCCCGCCTCCGACCCCGCCTCCGGCTCCGTCCCTGCCCCCGCCTCCGCTCCCTCCCTCGACCTCGACCTCGCGCAGGTCCGCGCCTTCGCCGCCGTCGCCCGGACCCTGCACTTCGCCGTCGCCGCCGAGGAACTCGGCCTCACCCAGCAGGCCGTGTCGAAACGCATCGCGCGCCTCGAAGAACGCCTGGGCGCCCGGCTGTTGGAGCGCGGCCGAGGCATGCGCGCGGGCCTCACCGAGGCGGGCGAGCGGTTCCTCGGCCCCGCCCGGCAGGCGCTTTCCGCGGGGGAGCGGGCCGTGACCGCCGCGCGGGACGACGGCCGGCGGCCGCTGCGGATCGACGTATGGGGGCATCTGTACGCGCCGCTGCGCATCCTCGCCCGACTCGCCGCCGACGAACCGAGGACGGGCGTCGACCCGGGCACCGGCCGGGACTTCCCGTCCGTGGCCGACGCGGTGCGCCGCGGCGACATCGACGCGGGGCTCGGCCGCGTCCCCGTCCTCGACCCGCACGCCGCGACCGGGCTCGCCCAGCGCCTCGTACGACTCGAACCGGTCGACGCCGTGCTCAGCGCCGACCACCCGCTGGCGGCGGCCGACCGGCTGCGCCCCGCCGACCTCCGGGACAGTGTGCTGCGCTACCCGGCAGACCTCGCCCGGCTCGACTTCCTGAACTGCTTCGCCCGCCGTTTCGGCGTCCGACACCGGCTCGGGGCGACGAACTTGGGCCTCGACCCGTTCCTCGACCAGGTGCGGTCCGACCCGGGCTGCTTCTCGCTCTTCCCCGCCGACGCGGTGAGCGCGGACGCCCCCGGCGTGCGGTTCGTGCCGCTCGTCGAACCGACACCGCTGTACGCCTGGTCCCTGGTCTGGCCGGAAGGACGAGAGCCGGACCGGATCGGCGACCTGCTCGCCGCCTGCGCGCGGGTGGGCGACCGAAGACGCTGGACGGAGTTCGACGCGGCGCGCGACTGGCTGCCGGGCCCGTCCACGGACTGACCTGGCACGAGCACACGAGCACCACCAGCACCACGAGCTCGCGCAAGCCGGCCTCACGCGAGCGCCACGAGCTCGCGCCGGCCCGCCCCACGCGCCCGTACGACAACGCACACGACCACCCTCGACGAGACACCAACTCACCCTGCCCACAAGGGTGTTGAACCTCAGATTCCGGACCTACGCTGCACCTGGAGGAGTGTGCAGCGGTCGCCCGAGGGAGACACGCATGAGCGATGTACGCACGGAAGGCGCACAGCCACGCGGTGGCGGGCGCGGCCCCGCCCAGGGGCGCGGCGAGCGGCTCGCCGACTGGGCCGACGGCCGCCTCGGACTCTTCGCCCTCGCCAAGTCCCAGATGCGCAAGGTCTTCCCGGACCACTGGTCGTTCCTGTTCGGCGAGATCTGCCTCTACAGCTTCCTCATCCTGATCCTCACCGGGGTCTGGCTCACCCTGTTCTTCGAGCCGAGCGCCGTCGAGGTGGTCTACAGCGGGCCGTACGAACCGCTGAACGGCGTCCTGATGACCCGGGCGTACGAATCCACCGTCGAGATCAGCATGGAGGTGCGCGGCGGGCTGCTGATCCGGCAACTGCACCACTGGGCGGCGGTCGTGTTCGTCGCCGCGATGCTCGTGCACATGATGCGGGTGTTCTTCACCGGCGCGTTCCGCAAGCCCCGCGAGCTCAACTGGCTGTTCGGCTGGACCCTGTTGCTGCTCGGCCTCATCACCGGGCTGACCGGCTATTCGCTGCCCGACGACATGCTGTCCGGCACCGGCATCCGCTTCGCCCAGGGCGCGATCCTGTCGATCCCCGTGGTCGGCACGTACCTGTCGATGTTCCTGTTCGGCGGCGAGTTCCCCGGGCACGACATCATCTCGCGGCTCTACCCCATCCACGTCCTGCTGCTGCCGGGCATCATGCTCGGACTGGTCGTCGCGCACCTGATCCTGGTGTTCTTCCACAAGCACACCCAGTTCGCGGGGCCGGGCCGCACGCAGCGGAACGTGGTGGGCTCGCCGTTCCTGCCCGTGTACGTGGCGAAGGCGGGCGGGTTCTTCTTCCTCGTGTTCGGCGTGCTCGCGCTGATGGCGGCGGTCGCGACGATCAACCCGGTCTGGGCGATCGGCCCCTACCGCCCCGACCATGTGTCCACGGGCGCCCAACCCGACTGGTACCTGGGCTTCTCCGAAGGGCTGATCCGGGTCATGCCCGGCTGGGAGATCAACGCCTTCGGGCACACACTCGCCCTCGGCGTCTTCATCCCGTTCATGCTGTTCCCGCTGGTCATGCTGGCCATCGCCGTCTACCCGTTCCTGGAGGCCTGGGTCACCGGCGACCGCCGCGAGCACCACATCGCCGACCGCCCGCGCAACGCCCCGACCCGCACCGCGCTCGGCGTGGCCTGGCTCAGCCTGTACGGAGTGCTGCTGATCGGCGGCGGCAACGACATCGTGGCCACACACCTGAACCTGTCCATCAACGTCATCACCTGGTCGGTGCGGATCGCCGTGTTCGCCGTGCCCGTCCTCGCGTTCGTCGTCACCCGCCGCATCTGCCTCGGACTGCAGCACCGCGACCGCGACAAGGTGCTGCACGGCCGGGAGAGCGGCATCATCAAACGCCTCCCGAACGGGGCGTACACCGAGGTGCACGCCCCGCTCACCCCGGCGCAGCGCCACACCCTGACCGCCCACGAACAGCCCGCCCCGTACGAGACCGGGCCCGACACCGACGCCCACGGGGTGCGGCGCAGAATCCGCCGCACGGACCGGCTGCGCGCCCGAATATCCCGGGCGATGTACGGGCCGCAGGCACAGGTGCCGAAGCCGACCGTGGAGGAGTACCGGGAGCTGGAGAGGGAGCACTGAGGTCGCCGACATGAACTACGCACCCGAGACCGCCGACGGATCCGTGGCGCCCTACACCGACCGACTGCCTGCAGCGGGGCGGCGGTTCGGTGGGCGGGTGGCCGTGGTCACCGGTGCCGCGTCGGGGATCGGCGCGGCCAGCGCGGCGCGGCTCGCCGCCGAGGGCGCGTCGGTCGTGCTCGCCGATGTCGCCGAAGAACGGGGTCAGGAGGTCGCCGCGGCCATCCGCCAGCAGGGCGGCCGCGCAGAATTCGTCCGCGCGGACGTGGCGGAGCCCGCCGACTGGCAACAAGTGGCCGACACGGCGGCCGAGTTCGGGCCGGTCGGGGTGTTCGTCAGCAACGCGTTCACCGTGGACGTGACCCGGGCGCACGAAATGCAACTGGAGTCATGGAACCGGCAGTTGGCGGTCAACCTCACCGGATCCTTCCTCGGCTTCAAGGCACTGCTGCCCGAACTGCGCGCCGAGCGGGGCGCGGTCGTCCTCACCTCGTCCGTGCACGCCCACGCCGGCATCCCCGGCCACCCGGCGTACGCGGCGACGAAGGGCGCCCTCGTCTCCCTCTGCGGCCAACTCGCCGTGGAGTACGGGCCGGAGGTACGGGTCAACGCGGTCCTGCCCGGCCCGGTCCTCACCGGCGCCTGGGACCGCCTGTCCCAGGAGGACCGAGACCGCAGCGCCGCCCAGACGGCAGCGGGCCGCCTGGGCAGACCGGACGAGGTGGCGGCGGCCATCGCGTTCCTGGCGGCAGACGAGGCGTCCTACGTCACGGGCTCCAGCCTGCTGGTCGACGGCGGCTGGACGGTGATGAAGGACTCGTCCTGACGGCAAGGAGGGAGAGCCAGGGACGAAGCCCCGCCGAACAGGGGCGCGGGGAACTGCGCGATCGGCCACGGTGGCGCGGTAGTTGGGGGACGGCGTGCGGTCCCTGCGCGGCAGGCGTCCGAGGGCGCGGGCTGGCGGGCTGATGTGTCGGCCCCGCAGCCCGGCGGGCGGCCGGGGCGGGGCCCGCCGCATAGGGGCGCGGGGAACTGCGCGATCAGCCACCGCGGCGTGGTAGTCGGGGGACGGTGTGAAGTCCCACCCGGGGAGCCGCCCAAGAGGCGGAGCCCGCGGGCGATGCGTGGGCCCGCAGCCCGGCGGGCGGCCGGGCGCAGCCCGCCGAACAGGGGGCGCGGGGAACTGCGCGATCAGCCACGGCGGCGCGGTAGTCGGGGGACGGCGTGCAGTCCCACCCGGGGAGCCGCCCGAGGCCGAGGCCCGCAGGGCAAAGCCGGGCGACCCACCCGCCGCCCCGAGCGCCGCCCCGGCAGGGGCGCGGGGAACTGCGCGATCAGCCGCAACGGCGCGGCAC
Organism: Streptomyces sp. Da 82-17; assembly: GCF_046098215.1. NCBI lineage: Bacteria > Bacillati > Actinomycetota > Actinomycetes > Kitasatosporales > Streptomycetaceae > Streptomyces > Streptomyces sp. Da 82-17. The sequence goes on along the minus strand of NZ_JBJURH010000015.1, from coordinate 139,410 downwards.
CCGAAAGACAACCCCCGAGGGAGGGCCCCCGGGTAGGCGCAGGCCTTCCCGGGGTGCGAGGCGGCCGCCTCAACTGGCGTGGCCCGTAAGCCAGGGGTCGAGGGCATGCTTGCCCTCGGTGACCCCCGCCTCGAGTCGCCGCAGCACCCCCGCCCCCTCGGCCAGAGCATGCACGGTCGGCGTGCCGGGCGGGTACACACCGGCCGTGACGAGGGCGTCGAGCTCGGCGAGCAGCGACCGGTAGAGGGCCGGGGCGGCGGTCGGCATCGCGCCGATGTGCAGGCCCTTGACCTGGACGCGATGCGTGAACACCAGGTCGTGCGTGCTGAGGTGCGCGTCCCCGGAAGCGGCTCCGAACACCACGACGCGCCCGGTGAAGGGCTTCGCGACGGAGAGGCTCGCCTCGAACGTGGCTCGGCCCACGGATTCGAGGACCAGGTCGACGCCGCCGGTGAGGCGGCTGATCTCCGCGGCCAGGTCGGGTCGTCGGCTGTCCAGTACGGCGTCGACGCCGAGCGCCTCGACCGTGGCGTGCTTGGCGGGGGAGGCGGTGGCGACGACACGCGCGCCGTAGTGGCGGGCGAGCCGGACGGCCGCCTGTCCGACGCCTCCCGCCGCGGCGTGGACGAGCACTGTGTCGCCCGCCGCGACCTCGCCGAGCGGTTTCAGGGCGGCCAGGGCGGTGGCCCAGTTCAGGATCAGGCCCATGCTCTGGGCGTCGCTCCAGCCGGTCGGTACGGGCACGGCGCCCGCGGCGGGCATCGTCATGTACTGCGCGAACGCGCCGGGGCCGGTCCCGACGACATGCGTGCCGAGCGGCAGCGGACTCTCGACGTCCGGGCCGACCGCCACGATCTCGCCCGCCGCCTCGAAGCCGGCGACGTACGGCGCCTGCGGGCCTCCTCCGTATCTGCCGTGGGTCTGCATGACGTCGGCGAAGTTGACCCCGGCGGCGCCGACGCGGATCAGGTAGTCGCCGGGGCCCGGCGTGGGCCGGGGGTGGTCGGTCGTGAGGGTCAGGTCCTTCGGCCCCTGGTGGGAGCGCTGGACGAGGGCGTGGATCGGCTGCTCGGGGGAGTGCCGCTGCTCGTCGAGTTCCATGCGTCGAACGTAGGACTCTGACACTTGCGTCAAGGGCAAGCGGCGATCAGGAACCGGTCCCGTCGACCCCGCCGACCGCGCCTGCTTCTCTCAAGTAGGCGTCGAGCGCCGCCTGTTGACCGGTGAGCACGGCGATCCGTGCGGCGAGCCGATCGCGGTACGACCGCACCTCCCGGAGGAACTCCGCGCGCCCGGCACCGCTACCGGCAGGAGGCTGAGGCTCGTCGGTGAGCCCCGGCAGGATCTCCCTGATCAACCGCACCGGAAGCCCCGACTCCAGCAGGGAGCGGATGACGAGCACCCGGTCGATCGTGGACTGGCAGTAGTCCCGGAACCCGTTGCTGCAGCGGCCGGGGACGATCAAGCCCTCGTCCTCGTAGTGCCGCAGCGAGCGTGCGCTCACGCCGCTGACTCTGGAGGCTTCGCCGATCTTCATACCTCACCGCAACGCCCGCACCCGCCGGCATCTTCCGGCCCGCCGGACCCCGCGCCCCGCGCCCCGCCTGTTCGCGCGCCTCAACTCGCGCCCTCTGCAAGGGAGTCCGCCGGGGATTCCGTCAGCGAGTCCACCAGCTCAGCCAACGCCTCGGCTACCCCTCGCAGTCCGGCTTCGGCTGCCGGGCCGCCCGGCTCGTCCATGTACAGGTCGCGGCGGATCTCCACCATCAGGGCGCTGACGCGCGGCTCGACCCCGTAGTACTCCAGAGGGACATACGTGCCCGAGAACGGGGTGTCGCGGGCCGTGCCGCCGCAGCGGGCGAAGGCCGACTCCGCCCGGGCGAGCAGGCCCGGCGGTGTGTGGAACGGGTCCGTGCCGAGGCAGACCGGGGGCCGCGGGCCGTCGCCGTGCAGCTCGTAGGGGAGGCGGTGCGTCGGGTACGAGTGGACGTCCAGGATCACGACCTGCCCGGCCGCGGCGAGGCGGGCGCGGACCGCTTCCGTCATGGCCCGCGCGTACGGGCGGAAGTACGCGTCGAGCAGCGGCTGTTCGTCGAAGTCCGGGGCGCGCAGCGGGAGTCGGCCGGTCGTACGGGTGTAGACCGCGCCCATGCCGACCTTGCGCATCTCCTCGCGCGCGTCCGGGAACCGCTCCGGGTCGACGACGAGCCGGGACAGCCGGTTGACGAACTGCCACGGCGTGCGGCGGGCGCGGGCGGCGGCGAGGGCGGCGATCGTGTCGGTGTGCGCGTCGACGACGTGGTCCGACTCGCGCTCCAACTCCGCGTCGGACAGCACGATGCCGCCGCGCACCGCCCGCGGCACCGTCCGCGCGGAGTGCGGGACGTGCAGCAGGACGGATGCGTCGGCGGCACCGGGGATCAGCGTGAAGGGCGGCTCGGCCGTGGCGTCCATGACGTCACCTTAGGCAGCGGCCGTACGGCCCCGCCGCCCCTTGCCGGTGGCTCACCTGTCGGCGTACACCACCCACACCTGCCCCTTCGCGAACGGCATCGTGCTGCCGTCGGGGCGGGTGAACGTCGTGCCCGAGTCGGCGTCCGGACGGCTCCAGCGCGTCTCGTACGCCCGGCCGTCGCGCAGCACGGTGGCCCGGCCCGTGCCGACGGTCTTGATGTACGGGGTGACGGCGCCGTTGACGTCCCGGTACTTGGACGGCGGCATGGAGACGTGTTGGATCACCACCGTGCGGGGCGCCATCTGGCGGCCGTTGGTCTGCATCGCGGGCCGGCCGTCGAACGCGACCCGCCAGCGGCCGAGCGACGGCGACCAGCTGAACGTGTGGCTCGCGCCGGAGTAGCGCACGGTCCGGCTCTGCGCGGTCCGGCCGCCCTCCGGGGCCGGGCCGAAGCGGAACCCGATGTCCTGCGCCCGGCTGGCCTCCGGAGCGGTCCTGAGCAGCGCCTCCGGTTCGACGAACAGGTTGTGCGGGGCGGGCCGTCCGGAGTGCCGGAAGTACGCGCCGGGCACCCGCTCGTGCGGTCGTACGTGAACCGGCGAGCGGTTCAGGAACTTGGTGAGGGAGCTGCGCACGCCCGAGTACGCGAGCGCCGGGTTGCCGAACTGGCGCAGCAGCTCCACGTCCGACTCGCGGGCGCTGCGCACCGGCCCGACGGCCTTCGGAAGGCGGCTCGCGTACACGCCCATGAGGCGGCTCATCCCGCCCTCGACCTTCTCGACGTACACGATGTCGGCCTTGTTGAGGCCCTGGTGCGGGCGGGCCCGGGTCGCGTTGTCGAACTTCACGGCGAGCACCTGCCCCGGCTCGGCGGCCCGGCCGGTGAACGGCGACACCTGGCTCGGCGGGCCCGCGGCCACGGGGCCGGGCTCCATGGAGCCGGTGTCCCGGGCGCCCGCCTCGGTGGCGGCGCCGAGGCCGAGCGCGCCGGCCGCGACCAGCGCGAGCAGTCGCGCGCCGCGACGGCCGAGCGGGCCGGCGGTGCGGCGGGGATGGGTGGTTCGGTTGGCCGGTGCAGATCTCGCTGTCATCGCAGCGCCTCCGTCGTCCGTAGCGTCCGGGGCCCTCCTGGCTGGACGGGCTGGCGCACTTCTTCCGTGCGGGCGCCGCCGGGTACCGCAAGGACGGCCAACCGTCCGCGGCGCGTTCACCCTTTCCGGCCGGATCGCACGGCCGCGCGGCGCGGCGCGACGACGAACACCCCGGGCACCGCGCGGCCCGACGACGAACGCCCCGGGCGCCACGCGTCCTCGCCCGAACCCGGCGCCACGCGACGCGACGCTCAAGGGATTTCAACGGATTTCGGCGAATTTTCCGCAGGCCCGAAGCTGTGCGCAGCGGCCATCACGCGCGATGCGTACGCCCTTACCGCGCGTCCAACAAGTTGGCCCCGCCATCTGTCCTCACGGCCTCGAGCATCGGTGGGGACGGACCCGATCGATGTGCGTGAAGGAGCACGATGGGAGCACGGAACGCCCCGTCCCGGCCCACCGCCGAAGCCCGGCAGGACGGATTGAGCCTGCCGCAGCTGGTGGGCTCGGGACTGGCCGCCGCCGCGGGCATGGCGCTCGCCTCTGAACTTCATCTGTACGGCACCACGGCGGGCGCGGTCGTCTTCGCCGTGGCGGCCACCGCCGGAGCGCCGCTCATCCAACTCGCCCTGCACCGCGCGGGCGACGGCTGCGCGGCCCTGCTGCGGGCGGCCGGCCGCACCGGGCGTCGACCGGGCCCGGCCGCTTCCCGCCGGGCCCTCGCGCCGATGGCCGTCGGCCTCCTGGTGCTCGGCGCGCTCGCCGCGACCGGACCGACCGCCGTGGCCGCGGCCCAGCCCGCCGAGGTCGCCCTCGACCACCCGCCCGCCCGCGACCCGGCCGAGCGCGGCAGCACGGACAAGGCGCCGTCGGTCCGCTCGTACGGCACGACGTACGCGTATGCCGCCCCAGCGGTGAACTCGGCGCTGAGACAGGGCAGTTGAGCGTGGCCTACGACCCCGTCCCCTGGTCCGCCCCGATGTTGCGGTGGTCCGTGAGCGGGTTGCCGTAGAAGTCGTGCCGGGTGCCGTCGTCCTCGGTGACCGTGCCCGCGCCGACGGCCGGTGAGCCGGGGCGCAGCCGCAGGTCGTCCGGGGTGCGCGGGTCGGCCGAGCGGAGCAGCGGGTCGGCGTTCACGGCCTCGGCGTCACGCGACTGGGAGGTGCGCCAGTACAGGTTGTTGCGGTACGTGCTGAGCGTGTCCTTGATCGGGGAGCCCGCGCCGGGCGCGCCGACGAAGATGTTGTCCTGGAACGTCGTGCCGGTCTGCCCGTTGTTGGAGACGAGCGCGGTGTCGGCGCGGTCGGTGACGATCGTGTTCCGGTAGATCCGGGTGTCGGTCGTCGGGTTGCAGACGACGGAGACCACCGCGTACGGGGCCGTGGTGTTGCGGTCGTTGACGCTGACGTTGTCGTGGAAGCGATTGCCGTGGGTCGTCATGCCGGCGCCGTTGCAGACGAGGAGGAAGCCGCCCTCGTTGTCGTGGCTGTAGTTGTACCGGTAGACGTTGCGGTTGTTGCCGCCGTCGAAGTCGAAGGCCATCGAGTCGCGGGTGCCGTGGCCGCCGGTGACCTCGTTGTACTGGTACAGCACGTCGTCGGAGTTCCAGGCCCACACCCCGGCGTTGTAGCCCGCCGAGCGCATGTTGAAGCCGTCCACGTAGTTGTGCTCCACCAGCGCGCCGCGCGCGTTCTGCACGACGATGCCGTCGCCGCCCACGTCCCGGACGTCGTTGCCGCGGACGGTCAGACCGGTGATCGCCTCCCAGCTGGTGCCGGGGCCGCCCGGGTGCTCGGGGCGGCGGCCCCATGTCGAGGACGTGCCGATGCCGGTGCGGTCCACGTGCCGGACCGTGGAGTCCTCGATCCGCACTCCGTCGAAACGCGTCGGCCGCTCCGAGCCCTGCACGGCGAAGAGGATGCCGCCCGACGGGTCCGGGTCCTTGAAGTCGGCGCCGTTGACGTCGTGCACGTCCACGCCCTCCACCACGAAGTCCTCCGCGACCCCGTAGTCGGTCGCCTGCACGAGGACACCTGCGCGGCGGTCGGTGGTCGTGGGCGCGCCGGTGTTGGCGATGTCCAGGTTCCGGATCCGCCAGTGCTCCGTGTTCTTCAGGTGCACGGTCGCGCGCGCCCCCGCGCCCTGAAGCCGGGGCTTCGCGCCCTTCCCGTACGCGTCGATCACGGCGGGCGCACCGTCGGCGCCCGCGCCCTGCGGCGCCAGTACGCCGGTGCAGTCGGTGCCGCGTCTCAGCAGCAACCGGTCGCCGGGGCCAAGGACTTGACGGCTGGCCCGCTCCAGGGACCGCCAGGCCGTGCCGGGTGCGGTGCCGGCGGCCGCGTCGTCGCCGTTCGCGCAGTCGACGTGGTAACTCGTCCCCGCCGCACCCCGCGCGGACGCGGAAACGGGCAGCAGCCCGACCGCGGCGGCGGCGATCGCGGTGGCGAGGACGGCGGTACGGCGCAGGGGCATGGCGCACTCCGATCCGGTCGGTCCGACGAGGGCGACGAGGGCGACGAGGGAGGTGAGGACGGCGAGGGAGGTGAGGACCACGAGGACCACGAGGACGACGGGCTGCGCCCGTGGGCCGTCGGATCCCACGGGTGCGGAGCACGCTAACGGCCGCCACGGCCGGGAGCCCATGGACAAACGGGGCCGGGCCTTGGACAGCCGGGCCTCGGACAGCCGGGCCCAGGACAGTCGCGCCTGGACCGGCGCATCCGCGCGCATCCGGGCGCAGCCGCATCCCGGCGCGTACGGGAATTCTCACTCCGCCTACAACCCTCGGCCCGACCCGGAGGTCTCATGATCGTCGACCGCACGGTGACGACCGGGGCAACTCCCGGTGAACACCGTCGAGTCGGCGCCCATCGACTGAGGACGTCGACCAGGCGTCCCCGCATGCCGGAGGAGAAACCGCATGCCGCAGCACAAGCGCACGCCCGCAGGCCCGACGAGCCGCATCCGCCTCGTGGCGGCCACGGCCGTCGCGGCCGCCATGACCGGAGGTCTCGTCGCGGCCACGGCCCCGACCGCCATGGCCGTCGAGGCGCCCGACACGGACGGCGCCGACTTCAACAACGACGGCTACACCGACACCGCCGTCTCCGCGAGCAGGGCCTCGGTGAACGGCCACGCCGAGGCCGGCCAGATCACCGCGATCTACGGCGGCGCCACCGACACCCGCAAGGTGACCTTCGGCCAGCACAGCGCCGGCGTGCCCGGCTCCGCCGAGCGGGGCGACCTCTTCGGCGCGGACTCCGCGTACGGCGACTTCGACGGCGACGGCTACGACGACCTGGCCGTCGCCGCGCCCGGTGAGGACATCGGCACGGACACCGACGGCGGCAGCGTCACCGTCCTGTGGGGCTCGGCCTCCGGCCTGTCCGGCGGCACCACAATCAAGGACCCGCGCCCCACCAAGCACGACTTCTTCGGCGCCCCCATGGAGGCGGGCGACTTCGACGGCGACGGCCGCGACGACCTGGCCGTCGGCGCCCGCTCCGGAGCGGCCACCATCGATCTCTTCGACGGCGGCATCGCCCGCGACGGCAGCCCCGGCGACCACTACACCGTCCTGCCGCCCATCCACAGCGGCGAGGGCGCCGGGCCGTTCAACCTGCACTCCGGCGACGTCAACGGCGACGGCCGCGAGGACCTGATCGTCAACGGCTTCTCCACGGCCGACTCGTACAACGCCAACCTGTGGCTCCCCGGCAGCGCGAACGGGGTCACCACCACCGGCGTCCAGCGGCTGCCCGCCGGCCACATCACCGACGTCGGAGACACCGACAAGGACGGTTACGGCGACATCGTCATCGGCCTGCACTGGGACGAGGGCATCGACGGCGCCAACCTCGGCGGGACCGTCCACATCGTGCACGGCAACGCCAACGGCCCGTACGGCCCCCACCAGGCGATCACCCAGGACAGCGCGGGCGTGCCCGGAACCGGTGAGCAGGGCGACGGCTTCGGCTCGGAGCTGGAGCTCGGCGACGTCAACGGCGACGGCCACCTCGACCTGGTCGTCGGCGCCCCCGAGGAGAACCTGTCCGGCGTCGCCGACGCGGGCGCGGCCACCGTCCTGTACGGCGCTGCCGACGGCTCCGGCATCACCACTTCCGGCGCCCGCTTCCTCGACCAGGACACCCCCGGCGTCCCCAACTCGAACGAGCAGCAGGACTACTTCGGCTCCGACGTGCACCTGGACGACCTGAACGGCGACGGCCGCGACGACGTCCTGATCGGTGCGGTGGGCGAGAACGGCGGCAACGGAGCGGTCTACGCCCTGGGCTCGCACGCCGACGGCAGCCTCAGCTCGACCAGCGGCATCTACACGTCCACGGTCGGCATATCGGCGACGGGCACCCCGTCCTTCGGGGGCAACTTCACGGACTGACGCCTGCTTCCTGCCTGACCCGGGCGTCGTTCACGCCTCCGCGTACACCACCCACACCTGGCCCCGCGCGACGTTCATGCGCTGCCCGTCCGGAGTCCGGTACTCCGTCGGGCGGTCCGCGGCCGTGCGGCTCCACTCCGCCTCGTACGCGCGGCCGTTGCGGAGGAGGAGGGCCGCGCCGGAGCCGACGGTCTCGGTGAACGGGGAGACGTTGCCCCAGCGGTCCTGGAAGCGGGAGTCGCGGACCTCGGTGTACTGCACGACGACCGTCGCCGGGGTCAGCGCCGACGGCTTCCCGTCCAGCTCGACCCGCCAGTGGTCCCGCTCGGCCGACCAGACGAAGCCGAAGCGGGCCGCCGGGTAGCGGACCGTGTGCCGGGACGTGTCCTCGCCGCCCTGCGGCCGCGGCCCGACGCGGAAGCCGAAGGACGCCGGGTCGCAGGCGGTCGGGCGCGGGTCGAGGCGGTCCGGGCGCAGGAACAGGTTGTGCGGGGCGGCCCGGTCGGCCGAGCGCCGGAACGCGTCGGGGTCGTCGCCCGGCGTGCGCGGCTCCAACGGGGCGGCGTCGATGAGGGGTTGGAGCTTGGACTGCGCTCCGGAGTAGGCCAGCAGCGGGCGTCCGTACTGCCCGAGCAGGTCCAGGTCCGTCTCGCGGGCACTGCGCACCGGGCCCACGGACTCCGGCAGGTCACCGGTCGCGTACACCGCGAGGAGGCGGCTCAGGCCCGACTCCACCTGCTCGACGTGGATCACGTCCGCGCGGTCCAGGCCGGTGTGCGGGCGGGCCGGGGCCACGTTGTCGATCTTCACCGCGAGCGGTGTGCAGCCGTCCTCGCCGGCGCCGGGCGGCCGCCGGTCGTCCTGCTCCTGCGGCTGGAGCGTGCACCCCGCGAGGAGTGCCGCGCACGCCAGCAGCAACGCTCGTCCCACTCTGCCGCTCCCCATGCCCTACCCCTACCCCCGTGGGCCTCCTTCAGCCGGAGTTCCGCGTCCGAAATGCGCCAGCTTCGCAGCCGTACGGGAGTGAGCCTGGGAGGCATGACCAGCGAGACCGCCACAGACAGGACCCCCGCCCGCGACACCGGCACGCCCGCCGAGCGCGTGGCCGCCGTCGACTGGGCCGCACTCGGCGCCGAACTCGACGCGTACGGCTGCGCGTCCACGCCCCCGCTGCTCACCCCGGCCGCCTGCCGGCGGATCGCGGACCTGTACGACGACGTCGAGCGGTTCCGCTCCACCGTCGACATGGCGCGGCTCCGCTTCGGGTCGGGCCAGTACCGGTACTTCGACCGGCCGCTGCCCGCACCCGTCGCCGAGCTGCGCGCCGCGCTCTACCCGTACCTGCTGCCCGTCGCCCGTGACTGGGCCGGGCGGCTCGGCAGGCCCGCGCCCTGGCCCGACGACTTCGAGGACTGGCTGGAGCAGTGCCATGCCCTCGGCCAGACCCGCCCCACCCCGATCCTCCTCACGTACGGACGGGGGACTGGAACGCCCTCCACCGCGACCTGTACGGGGACGCGGTCTTCCCGCTCCAGGTCGTCATCGGCCTCGACCGGCCCGGCGTCGACTACACGGGCGGCGAGTTCCTGCTCGTCGAGCAGCGCCCGCGCGCCCAGTCCCGCGGCACCTCCGTCGTTCTGGAACAGGGCCACGGCCTCGTCTTCACGACCAGGGAACGCCCGGTCCGCTCCGCCCGCGGCTGGTCGGCGGGGCAGCTGCGGCACGGCGTGAGCACGGTCCGCTCGGGTACGCGGCGCACGCTGGGCCTCGTCTTCCACGACGCGGCGTGAACCCCCGGCCCGGCGGCCATCAGGGCGAGCTGTCGCCCGGCCTGCGCGGACCGAGCACCTCCGCCAGGTCGTACCGCACGGGCTCCTCCAGCTGTGCGTACGTGCAGCTCTCCGGGGTGCGGTCCGGGCGCCAGCGGCGGAACTGGGCGGTGTGCCGGAAGCGCGCCCCGTTCTCCATGTGGTCGTAGGCCACCTCGACGACCCGCTCGGGGCGCAGCGGCACCCACGACAGGTCCTTCTTGCCGGACCAGCGGCTCGGCGCGCCCGGCAGGCGGGCCGACTCGTGCGCGGACTCCTCGGCCCAGGCCGCCCACGGGTGGTCGTCGGCGGACTCCAACCGCAGCGGCTCCAGCTCGGCGACCAGCTCCTCGCGCCGCTTCATCGAGAACGCCGCGCAGACCCCGACGTGCTGCAGGGTGCCGGAGGCGTCGTACAGGCCGAGGAGGAGGGAGCCGACGACGGGGCCCGACTTGTGGAAGCGGTAGCCGGCGACGACGACATCGGCGGTGCGCTCGTGCTTGATCTTGAACATCAGCCGCTCGTTCTGCCGGTAGCGCAGGTCGAGCGGCTTGGCGATCACACCGTCGAGCCCGGCGCCCTCGTACGAGCGGAACCACTCGGCGGCCACGTCCGGGTCGGTGGTCGCGGGCGCGACGTGGACCGGTGGGCGGGACCCCGACAGGGCCATGACGAGGGCGGCGCGGCGGTCGCCCAGCGCCTCGTCGACGAGCGAGCGGTCGCCGAGGGCCAGCAGGTCGAACGCGACGAACGAGGCAGGGGTCCGCTCGGCGAGCAGGCGTACGCGGGAGTCGGCCGGGTGGATGCGCTCCGTGAGCGCGTCGAAGTCGAGGCGGCCGTCGCGGGCGATGACGATCTCCCCGTCCATCACGCAGCGCCCCGGCAGATTGTCCTTCAAGGCGGCCACGAGTTCAGGGAAGTACCTGGTCAGCGGCTTGCCCGTACGGCTGCCCAGCTCGATCTCGGCGCCGTCGCGGAACACGATCGCGCGGAAGCCGTCCCACTTGGCCTCGTACTGCATGCCCGGCGGGATCTTCTTCACCGGCTTCGCGAGCATCGGCTTGACGGGTGGCATCACCGGCAGATCCATGCATCCGATTCTGCTCGCGTACGAGGCTTGTCGCCCGGTGTGCGAGGTATGCGCGGTACGCCTACCGTGGCTCGCATGGGCGAAGCGGTGGAACTGGAGGCGGGCGGCCGGACCGTGCGCCTGTCCAACCCGGGCAAGGTGTTCTTTCCGGAACGCGGGTTCACCAAGCTGGACATCGCCCGGTACTACATCGCCGTCGGGCCCGGCATCCTGCGGGCGCTGCGCAACCGGCCCACGACCCTTGAGCGGTATCCGGACGGCGTGACCGGCGAGTGGTTCTTCCAGAAGCGGGCGCCGAAGAACATGCCCGACTGGATCCCCACGGCCCACATCAGCTTCCCCAGCGGGCGCAGCGCCGACGAGATGTGCCCCACCGAGGAGGCGGCCGTGCTGTGGGCCGCGCAGTACGGGACGCTCACCTTCCACCCCTGGCCGGTGCGCCGCGACGACGTGGACCGGCCCGACGAGCTGCGCATCGACCTCGACCCGCAGCCCGGCACCGACTACGACGACGCGGTCCGCGCCGCCCACGAACTGCGGGCCGTGCTCGACGAGTTCGGCGGGTTGCGCGGCTGGCCCAAGACCTCCGGCGGGCGCGGCCTGCACGTGTTCGTGCCGATCGAGCCGCGATGGACGTTCACGCAGGTACGGCGCGCGGCGATCGCCGTCGGACGCGAACTGGAGCGGCGCATGCCGGACCGCGTGACCATCAAGTGGTGGAAGGAGGAGCGCGGCGAGCGGATCTTCGTCGACTACAACCAGACCGCCCGCGACCGCACGATCGCCTCCGCCTACTCGGTCCGCCCCCACCCGCACGCCCCGGTCTCCGCGCCCCTGCGCTGGGACGAGGTCGGCGTGGCCCACCCCCGCGACTTCGACCTCGCGACGATGCCGGCCCGCTACGCCGAACTCGGCGACGTCCACGCGGACATGGACGACCACCGCTACACCCTGGACGCGCTGCTGGCCCTCGCCGACAAGGACGAGAAGGACCACGGCCTCGGCGACCTCCCGTATCCGCCGGAGTACCCGAAGATGCCGGGCGAGCCCAAGCGGGTGCAGCCTAGCCGGGCAAAGAAGCAGCCCGAGTAGGAGGCCCCAGCCTCCAACCGGACCTCTCCTCCCCGAAGTTCCCGGCGGACGCCCCGGATACTGCGCCCGCCGGCCCCCGCCGGGGCTGTCGCCCCTGAGCCCCGCCGCCTGCCGCGGGGCTCCGCCCCGCGCCCGGAGTGGGCCGTCGTTCGGCTGCCGCGCCGTCGTGGCTGGTCGCGCAGTTCCCCGCGCCCCTGACGGGGCCCGCCCAGGGGGTCCCGGCCCCGTAGCGCCGCAGGCTTTCGGGAAGGGGCGGGGTGGGGAGAACGACGAACGCGGGCCCGACCGCCGTCGGTTGTGGTCGTGTCGGCGGTGCGGGCCCGCGCCCGAGGGAATGGGCGCCCCTACAACTCCCTGATCCGGATGTCCCGGAACGAGATCACGTCCGTGACTCCGTGGACCTGGAGGCCCACGTAGCCGGAGGCGTAGCGGCGGCCGTCGGTGCCCGGGTCGTCCGCGCGGGGCGGGTCGAAGACCTGGCCGGCGGTGTTGTCGAACTCGTTGATCAACTTGCCGTTGCGGTACACCTCGTAGTGCTGGTCGATCACCCGGATCTCGTAGTCGTTCCAGGTGCCCTTCGGCGTGACCCCGGCGTCCGCGAGGCCGACGCGGTCGAAGCCGTAGACCGAGCCGGTCTTGTACATGTCGCCGTCGGGACGGTCGAGCACCTGCACCTCGTGCCCGTACTTGATGGCGACCCACTCCGGACGTGACTCCTCCGGGTGGTCGTGGACCTGCGGGAACCGTACGAACACACCGGAGTTGGCGTTGCCCGCGCCCGGCGCGTCGTCCCGCCACTGCAGCTTCAGCGAGAAGTCCTCGTACCGCCGCTCCGGGAACCACAGCATGCCGAGCCCGGACTTCTCCGTGCCCGAGGTCATCGAGCCGTCCTCGTTCAGGCCGAACGAACCGCCGCCCACGTGCTCCCACTTGGCGAACGACTCCTTCGAGCCGTCGAACAGCTTGCGGTAGCCCTCGGTCTGGCCGGGCCTGCCGATGCCGGACTTCTTCGCCGCGCTGTAGATCGTGCGCTGCTCACGCGCGTCGATGACGCCCTCCTGCACGAGCGCGTTGAGGATCTGGTCCACGTGCTTCAGGAACAGCGCCTGCGACGACCAGTCCTTCTCGTCCTCGATCAGCTCGTTGATCGTGCAGCGGTTCGCCGTGACCCGGTTCGGCACCCCGCTGTCGACGTCCCCGACGAACACCGTCGGCCGCTCGTCGAACTCCGGGCAGTCCGGCGCCGGCACCCCGCCGCCCTCGACGACCGTGAACGCCGTCGTCCTCGCCTCGGACGTGTTGCCCGCCTTGTCCGTCGCCCGGTACGCCACCTCGTGCCGGCCCGTCCGGTCCACGACCAGCGGTTCCGTGTACGCGAGATACGGCGCCCCGTCGAGCGAGTACTCGACCTTGTCCACGCCCGAACCGGAGTCCGTCGCCGACACCGTCACCGTGGCCTTCCCGACGTACGCGCCGTCGGAGTCGACCGTCCCGTCCACCTTCGCGGAGGTCTCCGGCGGTGTCGTGTCCTCCGCCGGCGGCGCCACGACCGCGAACTCGACGGCCTTCTCGGCGGCGACGTTCCCCGCCTTGTCCGCGGCCCGGTACCGAACCTTGTACGCGCCCGGTTCCTGGAACATCACGGGCGCCGAGTACGCCTGCCACGCACCGGTGTCACCGACCGCGTACTCCACCGTGTTCACCCCGGAGCCCGCGTCCGACGCCGCGACCGTCACCGTCGCCGTGCCGACGTACGCGCCGTCCGCGTTCTGCTCGCCGGTCACCGTCGCCGAGGTCTCCGGGGCGGTCGTGTCGTCCGTCGGCGGGGCCACCACCGTGAACTGCACGGCCTTCTCGGCGGCCACGTTGCCCGCCTGGTCGGTCGCCCGGTAGCGGATCTTGTGGCTGCCGACCTGGTCGACGACCACCGGATTCGTGTACGGCTGCCACGCCCCGGCATCCCCGATCGCGTACTCGACCGAGGCGACGCCCGAGCCGCCCGACTCGTCCGCCGCCGACACCGTCACCGCGGCCTGCCCCACATAGGCGCCGTCCGCGTTCTGGGTGCCCTCGACCTTCGCCGAGGTCTCCGGGGCCGTCGTGTCCTCGCCCCCGCCGCCCTCGGTCACCGTGAGGATGCCCTGCATCGTGCCGTGCCCCGGGATCGTGCAGTGGTACAGGTACCGGCCCGGCGTCAGCGTCACCTGCGCGGTGTGCTTGCCGCCCTGCGCGTCCGAGGGGTTGGCCAGGATGTTCAGCGGTACGTCGTTGTTGTACTCGGGGTCCGACACGTCGAACGTCAACGTGTGCGGCATGCCCGTGGTGTTGCCGGTCGCCGCGCTGTTCTCGAAGACGATCGTCGTCGGTCCCGCCACCGCCGTCGTCGGCGCCGACACGTACTTGTCGATCGCGTCACCGGCCGTCCACGTCAGCACCTGCTCGGCCGCCGCGCCCTCGTCCTGCACCGGCCGCATGCCCGGGTCGGGCTGGCCGTACGCCGCCGGGGCGGTCAGGCCGAGCACCATCAGGAGCGCGGCGAGCAGCACCCTCAACCCTCTACGTCTCTGTCTCACCGGTCAGCCCTTCCTGGCCAGCTGGTCGGCGCTCGGGGTGGCCGCGCCGCCCTCGTAAGTGACGCGCCACAGCGCCGACTTGGCGTCCGAGGTGAAGAAGCCGCGCCCGTAGTCCAGGACGTACAGCGAGCCGTCCGGGGCGAACTTCCAGTCCATGAGGTTCTTGATGCCGTCGTTGCCGATCGGCACGATCTTCTTCAGCGACTCGGCGTGCACCGGAACCCCGCCCTTGCCGACCGTCGCCGGGTCGGTGAGCACCGCGTGCCGCGGCTGGTCCTGGTCGTAGAAGTCGCCGACGAACCACTTGCCGTCCCAGTACGACGGCCACTTGACGTCGCTCGCGCTGTCCGCGTCGTACCGGTACACGGGCCCGTTCATCGCCGCCTGCCCGCCGCCCTTCAGCCACGGCAGCCGGAACGTCTGCTCCTCCGGCTTGTACGACGGCACGCCGTCCGCGTCGCGCGGGAAGTCCGGGCCGCCGCCCTGCGGCGAGTACCAGATCGTGTTGGACGTGACCGGCGGCAGGTTCACCAGGCCGTCGTTGTTGGGCGACTCGTTCTTCGGCGCGTCGCAGTCGTACCAGCCCAGCGGCTGCGTCGGATCGGGCAGGTTGCGGTCCCGGTACGGCTGCTTGTTGCCCATGCAGTAGGGCCAGCCGTGGTTGCCCGGGCCGGTGATCGCGGCGAACGTGTCGTACTTCGCCGGGCCCCAAGTGGTGGACGGGGAACCGGCGTCGGGGCCGACCCAGCCCGCGTACAGCGTGTCGGTCTCCTTGTCGACCGAGATGCGCGCCGGGTTGCGCACGCCCATCACATAGATCTCGCCGCGCGTCTTTCCGCCGCCCTCGTCGGTCTCCTCACCGGTGAAGAGGTTGCCCTCGGGCAGGGTGTACGTGCCGTCCGGCTCCGGGTGGATGCGGAGGATCTTGCCGTTGAGGTTGTTGGTGTTGCCCGCGGTGCGGCGCGCGTCCGCGAACGAGACGCCCTTGAAGTTCGGCTCCGGGTTGTTGCCGGAGTAACCGTCGCTGAAGCGGCTGGAGTTGTTGTCGCCGGTCGCGATGTACAGGTTGTCCTTCGAGTCCCAGGCCATCCCGCCGCCCGCGTGGCAGCAACTGTGGATCTGCACCGGCCACTTCAGCAGCACCTTCTCGCTGCCCAGGTCCAGCTTCTGCGTCGCCGGGTCGAGGGTGAACCGGGACACGCGCCGCTCGGCCATGCGCGTCTCGCGGTCGATCTCGGAGTGCGGCGTGTAGTGCAGGTACACCCAGCCGTTGTCCTCGAACCGCGGGTCCAGCTCGATGCCGAGCAGCCCCTCCTCGACCTTGACCAGCTCGTCGCCGCCGCCCTTGTTGCCGAACACCGTGAGCGCGCCCGCGAGTTGGACCTTGCCGGTCTTCGGGTCGTAGATGTGGACCTCGCCCTTGCCCTTGCCGATGTCCGGGTTGTTCCAGTCGGTCACCACGGGCTGCGAGGAGTCGGCGCCGCCGCGGCCGATGTAGAACACCCGCCCGTCCTTCGCGGTCACCAGTCCGTGCGGCTCGCCGATCTGGTCGTTCTGGCCGGGCTGGTTGGGCTTGGTGACCCGCTCGGCCTTGTAGTTGGAGTTGATCGCGGCCTTGCAGTCGGCCCGCACGAGCCGGGTCGTCCACAGCAGCGCGCCGCGCAGATGCTCGCGGAAGTCGGTCTCGGCGTACGCGTCGACGGTGCCGCCCATGCCGGTGTAGAAGGCCCGCCCGCCGTCGTAGTCACGGCACCAACTCACCGGGTGGTCGGCCCCGTTGGCGCCCGCGCCCGGCTTGTACGTCGACTCGCGCACCCGCGCCACCGTGTGCACGTCGCCGGAGGGGTTCTTCTCCCAGTTGAGCCACTTGTCGGGGCGCTTCCACTCCAGCGGGAGGCCCTTGGTGGCCGGGTGCTGCCGGTCGCCGACCTCGACGGTTGCGCGCTGTGCGGTGGCCGCTTCGGAGCCCTCGGCGGGCCGGGCGCCGACCAGGCCGGTGAACCAGTCGGAGTACGGCTCGGCGCGGGCCGCGTCGTGCACGCCGAGGAAGCCGCCGCCGGCCTCCATGTACGTTTCCAGGCCGGCCTCCTGGTCCGGGTCGAGCACGTCGCCGCCGCCGGTCAGGAACACCACGGCGTTGTACCGGCCGAGCTGCTTCCCGTCGGTGAAGACGGAGGCGTCGTCGGTCGCGGTGACGGTGAACCGCTGGCCGGTCGGCCCCGAGTTCCCGATCCGCTCGACCGCCTCGATCCCGGCGTTCACCAGCGGCGTCTCCGGGCTCGCCGAGCCGTGGAAGACCAGCACGCGCACGTTGCTGCCGCCCGGCGGCGAAGGCAGCGACATCGTTGTCGTCGGGGCGTCGGGATACGGCCGCGCGGTCGCGGGCCCCGACGCCAGCAGGCCCGCGGCCAGCGAACCGACCGCGAGCCCGGTCGCCAACCGCCTGCGGGATCTGTGTCTGTGTCTGGTCAACCGGCCCGCGTCCGCGGGTTGTTGACGTGGTGCGCTCCGCATCTGGTCACCCACCCCTCGTCGTTCACAGCAACAGCGCCAAGGAAGCTAGACCTCTTTCAACGGTTCGCCAATAGCTATGACCGCGATTGCACAAACTTTGTCCTGAGTGTGGATAAACGAAGATCCCGGGGCTACGGTGTGGCCCGTCCGAAAGGCCAGGGAAGTCCCTGGAACCCACCAACCTCGTTACGGCCCTGGGGAGTTCGGCGATGACGGAAGCACTGGGCGGGCAACTCGGCAGACGCGGATTCAACCGGCGCCTCTTCGCCGGGGGAGCGGCGGTCGCCGCCGGGCTGACATCGATGTCGGGGGTGCTCCCCGGGTCCGCCCCGGCGGCCGCCGAGCCGGGCGCGGGCGCGCGACAGGCCGAGGCGAAGGGCGAGACCCGGCACATCAAGCTGTACGTCGAGAAGCTCGCCGACAACCAGCTGGGGTACGGCCTTGAGCAGGGCAAGGCCAGCATCCCCGGGCCGCTCCTGGAGATGGTCGAGGGCGACACCCTGCACATCGAGCTGCACAACCTCACCGACGTCGACGTCAGCCTGCACCCGCACGGCATCGACTACGAGATCGGCAGCGACGGCACCCGGCACAACAACAGCCATACGGCGCCGGGCAAGACACGCACGTACACCTGGCGCAGCCACGCCCCCGGCCGCCGCAAGGACGGCACCTGGCGGGCGGGCAGCGCGGGCTACTGGCACTACCACGACCACGTCGTCGGCACCGACCACGGCACGGGCGGGCTGCGCAGGGGGCTGTACGGCGGGCTGATCGTGCGGCGCGACGGGGACGTGCTGCCGGACCGCACGTACACGATCGTCTTCAACGACATGACCATCAACAACCTCCCCAAGGGCCCCGACCTGAAGGCGACGGTGGGCGAGCGGGTCGAGATCCTGATGGTCACGCACGGCGAGTACTACCACACGTTCCACATGCACGGTCACCGCTGGGCGGACAACCGCACGGGCATCCTGACCGGCCCCGACGACCCGTCACCGGTCATCGACAACAAGATCACCGGCCCCGCGGACTCGTTCGGCTTCCAGATCATCGCGGGCGAGGGGGTGGGCGCGGGCGCCTGGATGTACCACTGCCACGTCCAGAGCCACTCCGACATGGGGATGGCGGGCATGTTCCTGGTGGCCAAGGAGGACGGCACGGTGCCGGGGCACGGGGGGCACTAGGGCCTACGAGGCTGCCGTCGGCTACGCCCCGGAGGGGCTGTCTTTCAGGGGCGCGGGGAACTGCGCGACCAGCCACGACGGCGCCGCAGCCGAAAGACAGCGGGGGGCCGGGGGCGGAGCCCTCGGAGCTGGCCGCTGAGGACTTTCGGGAAGGGGCGGGGAGGGGGGAGTGCACAGACCCGCAGGGCCACCGGCGGGAGGTCACTATCCTGGCCGGACGCCGCCCGCCCCCGCCGGAGGAGCCCCACCCGTGTCCGAGCCGTCGAACCCGCGCCCCACCCTGGAAGCCGTCGCCGCGCACGCGGGCGTCTCCCGGGCCACCGTGTCCCGGGTCGTCAACGGCGGCGCGGGAGTGCGGAGTTCACTCGCCGAGAAGGTCCTCCGCGCGGTCGACGAGCTCGGGTACGTACCGAACCAGGCGGCCCGCACGCTCGTCACCCGCCGGCACGACGCGGTCGCCGTCGTCATCGCCGAGCCCGAGACCCGCGTCTTCACCGACCCGTTCTTCGCTCAGCAGCTGCGCGGCATCAGCAAGGAACTCACCGCCCACGACTCGCAGTTGGTGCTGCTCCTCGTGGAGGGCCCGGGCGACTACGCGCGCGTGGGCCGCTATCTTGCGGGCGGCCACGTCGACGGCGCCCTGGTCTTCTCCGTGCACCTGGACGACGAACTCCCGGACATCATCCGCAGGTCGGCCCTGCCCACCGTGTTCGGCGGCCGCCCGGACCAGGGCGGCGCCCGCACTCCGTACGTGGACTGCGACAATCGCGGCGGCGCCCGTGAGGCCGTACGCCATCTGCGGTCCCTCGGCCGGGAGCGGATAGCGCACATCACCGGGCCGCTCGACCAGACCTCCGCCGTGGACCGCCTGGACGGCTACCGGGACGTGCTGCCGGAGGCCGACCCCGCGCTCCTCGCGGGCGGCGACTTCACCTCGGCGGGCGGGGAGCAGGCGATGCGCCAACTCCTGGAGCGCGTACCGGACTTGGACGCGGTGTTCGCCGCCAACGACCTCACCGCGGCGGGCGCCCTCAGGGTGCTGCGGGAGCGCGGGCGGCGCGTGCCCGAGGAGGTGGCCCTGGTCGGCTTCGACGACCTGGTGCCGGTCGCCGAGCAGACGAACCCGCCGCTGACCACCGTCCGCCAGGACATCGAGGAGATGGGCCGCCTGATGGCCCGCCTGTTGCTGCGCGGACTGGAGAAGGGCGGCGCCCAGGACGCCCCCGCGGAGGGTCCTGCCGCCGCCCCGTCCTCCGTCATCATGCCGACTGCACTCGTCCGCCGCGCCTCGGCCTGAACTCCCGTACGGGACAGGCCGGTCGGCCCATCGAGGTCAGGAACCGACCGACACCGTGAACCTGCGCGGGTTCCCGTCGTGCGCCGCGCCCGACACGTCCGGCTCGCCGTCCGGGCGGACGTCGTCGTACGGGAACGCGTACCCGATGGGGGAGTTGGCGTGCACGACGCGCGCCCAGTGGTTGGTCGTCGCGTCCTGGTAGTAGTCGGCCGCCGTCGTGCCGTTGGGCTGCTCGGGGTGGCTGAGCATGATCGACCGGTTGAAGCCCGCCGCGAGCCGCGCGATCAGGCCCTTCTTGTCGTCCGGGTCGTCCGGGTTGTTGGCGAACGGGCCGTGGTTGCAGGTGAACACGTCCTTCGACGCCGGCTTGGCGAAGCTGTGGCCGCCGTCGAACGTCAGCGTGTCCCCGGAGACCCGGCCGGTGAGCACGCCGCGCCCGCCCTGCAGATCGATCCGCAGGTCCTCGGAGCGGTACTTCTCCCACACCTGGTCCACGTACGCGTCGAACACGTCGCGGAACGGCATCTCGTCCGGCCGGTCGAAGTACGGCGCCATCAGGTTCTGGGGCGAGATCACCCGCAGGACGTCACCGCCCTCGCCGCGGATGACCAGCTTGTCCCACGGCTGCCCGTCCTTCGCGGCCTGCGCCGCCAGGTCGTCGGCGATCTTCTGCACCGCCCCGTCCGGCAGCGGCGCCACCTCGTGCGTGGCGTCGCCCTCCAGCTTCAGCCCGATCGGCAGGGCCGTCACCAGGTCGACATAGCTGATGTTGGCGTACAGCTGCTGCGGGTTGAACGTGAACTCGCAGAACGACCACGTCCGCCCGTAGTTGGGATCCTCCTCGGTGGCGAAGGCCGGCTCGACGAGCGAGGGGCCGGGGTTGAGGAAGAAGTCCAGCTTGTCGTCGCGTACGAAGTAGACGCGGGCGCCGAACATCTGAGGCAGCGTCAGGACGACGGGCGCCTCGCCCGGGCCGCCGAGCGGGATCGCGCAGTCGACGGGCAGCGGCGTCTCCGGCTGGGCGGGCGACTCGGGCCGGTACACGCTGCCGTCGGCCCGCAGCAGCACCCAGCGGTCGGTGCCCTGCTCGTGCCCGGTGACGTACGCGTGCACCGTGCCCGTCAACGACTTGTTCTCCAGGGCGAGTTCACAGGTCTCGGGCGCGGCCTTCGCGCTGGGGCTGAGAGCGCTTCCCCAGACGGGGTACGACAGCGCGGTGGCGGCGCCTGCGGTGGCGGTCAAGAACACTCGACGCGATATCACGGAGTCTCCTGGGGTGTGGGGGAACGCGGGGGTGGGGGCGCCCGCGTGCCGACCACCATGGCCAAGTCCCTTACCGGCGTCAAGAGTTGTGACTGAGAGCGCTCTCAACCGGGGAAGATCCTTCAGAAGTCGGCGATGGCGTGGGCGGTCGGCGCCCGACTGCGCGCACTCCGCCGCGTACCGGTTTCGGAGGGCGATTGTCAGTGCCGGGTGCCAGACTCGAAACAGGCAGTAGGGGACTCTCCTAAGGAGCGATCATGCTCACCACCAGTTTCGTCACCGGCTCCCTGACCTGGGCGGACCTCGGCACCCCGGACATCGAGCGCGCCAACGGCTTCTACGGCGGTGTCTTCGGCTGGACGGCGGAGGGTGACAGCGAGAAGTTCGGCGGTTACGTGACGTATCGCAGCGACGGCCAGTCCGTGGCCGGCGGCATGCAGGTCCCCGAGAAGGAAGCCCCGCCCGCCTGGTCGCTGTACTTCTGCGCGCCGGACGTCGAGGCCGCCGTCAAGGCCGTCGAGCAGGCCGGGGGCACGGTCGCCCTGGAGCCGATCGACGTGGGCGACCTCGGCCGCATGGCGGTGTGCACGGACCCGACGGGCGCCGGCTTCAGCGTCTGGCAGGCCGGCACGATGCCCGGCTTCGAGGCGGTCCAGCGCCCCGGCTCGCTCTGCTGGGCAGAGCTGTACACCTCGGACGTCACGGCGGCCTCGGAGTTCTACAGCACGGCGCTCGGCCTGCAGGCCTACGAGGTCCCGTTCCCCGGCGGTTCGTACACGACGCTGTACCCCCAAGGCGCGGACCCGGAGGCGATGTTCGGCGGAGTGGTCCCGAAGGAGGTCGACGCCCTGGAGGCCCGCAGCCCCTCGCACTGGCTGCCGTACTTCGAGGTGGCCGACTGCGACGCGGCCGCGGCGCAGGCCCGCGAGCTGGGCGGCGCGGTGGACATGGAGCCCACCGACCTGCAGGACGTCGGCCGCATCGCCAAGCTCGCCGACCCCTTCGGCGCCCGCTTCGCGGTGATGCGGCCCGCGCCCCGCCAGGCGGACACCCAGGAGGGCTGAGCACGGACGCACGCGGCGCGCGGCACGACACGCCGCGCGCCGCCTTTTCTGCGCGGACCGGCTCGGGCATGCTGCACGGGCTGCCGGGGGAAGGATGATGTGAGGCGGGAGCCGGTGTGGGGTGGGCAACGGCCCGCTGACCTGCTCGTTGATCGTTCATTGATCGCCTGTTTCGCCCCGCCCGGCACGATGGCGCCCATGATCGGCATGTCCACCACGCAGACCCCGTACGCCGGGGCGTCCGACGACCGTCCGAGCTGGCTCGACCTCGCGCTGTGCGCCCAGACCGGGTCGGCGTTCTTCTTCCCCGAGCCGGGCAGCTCCGTACGCGAGGCCAAGCAGATCTGCCTGGCCTGCGAGGGCCGCGCCGCCTGCCTCGAGTACGCCCTCGCCAACGACGAACGGTTCGGCGTCTGGGGCGGCCTGTCCGAGAAGGAGCGCGAACGCCTCCGGAAGGGCCCCGCGCGCAAGTCCGCCGACCGCGCCTGAGCACCACCGCGACACCGAGACCTGCCGACGGGGGAACCGGCAGGAAACGTCAACTCGCCCGCCCCGGCAGGAACGTGGGGCGGGCGAGTCCGTGTGTGCGGCGTGCGGGGCTCAGCGGCCGCGGGCGGCGGGCGGCGGCGAAGCCGGCACCGTGTGTGCGGGGAGCCCGAGGGGGCGCGCCTGCGGCGGACCGAGCCTTCGCGTCTGCGGTGAAACCGGGACCGCGTGCCTGCGGCGGGTCCTAGTCCGCGCGTGTGCGGCGGGCCGGGACCGCGTGCCTGCGGCGGACCGAGCCTTCGCGTGTGCGGCGGACTGAGCCCGCGTGCCTGCGGCGGACCGAGCCCTCGCGTCTGCGGTGGAACCGGGACCGCGTGCCTGCGGCGGATCGGGTCCGCGTGCCTGCGACGGACCGAGCCTTCGTGTGTTCGGCGGAGCGAGCCCGCGGGTCTGCGGCGGACCGAGCCCGCGTGCCTGCGGCGGACCGAGTCCTCGTGTCTGCGGTGGAACCCGGGACCGCGCGCCTTCGGCGGCGCTGGTCCGCGCGTGTGCGGCAGACCGGGGACCGCGTGTCTGCGGCGGCCTTGGCCCTCGCGTCTGCGGCGAGACCCGGACCCGCGTCCACCGGCAGGCAGGCCCGGGCTGCTCGGCTCAGCGGCCGCGGGCCGCGATGCGGGCCTTTCGTGCCGCCAGCTTCTCGTCGAACTTGGCGGCCTCGGAGTCCAACCCGTCCAGGTACAGGCCGAGTTCCTCCTGCGCCTGAAGCCCCTCCGGGCCGAGCCCGTCGATCTCCATGATCTTCAGGAAGCGCAGCACCGGCTGCAGTACGTCGTCGTGGTGGATGCGCAGGTTGTAGATCTCGCCGATCGCCATCTGCGCCGCGGCCCGCTCGAAGCCCGGCATGCCGTGCCCGGGCATGCGGAAGTTGACGACCACGTCGCGTACCGCCTGCATCGTCAGGTCCGGGGCGATCTCGAAGGCCGACTTCAGCAGGTTCCGGTAGAAGACCATGTGCAGGTTCTCGTCGGTCGCGATGCGCGCCAGCATGCGGTCGCAGATCGGGTCGCCCGACTGGTGGCCGGTGTTGCGGTGCGAGATGCGGGTGGCCAGCTCCTGGAACGCCACGTACGCGACCGAGTGCAGCATCGAGTGCCGGTTGTCGGACTCGAAGCCCTCGCTCATGTGGGCCATCCGGAACTGCTCCAGCTTGACCGGGTCGACGGCGCGGGACGCGAGCAGGTAGTCGCGCATCACGATGCCGTGGCGGCCCTCCTCGGCGGTCCAGCGGTGCACCCAGGTGCCCCAGGCGCCGTCGCGGCCGAACAGGGTGGCGATCTCGTGGTGGTAGCTGGGGAGGTTGTCCTCGGTCAGCAGGTTGACCACGAGGGCCGTCCTGCCGATGTCGGTGACCTTGGACTGGCCGGGCTCCCACTCCTCGCCGTCTTCGAAGAACTCGGGGAAGTTGCGCCCGTCGCCCCACGGGACGTAGTCGTGCGGCATCCAGTCCTTGGCGACCTTGAGGTGGCGGTTGAGCTCCTTCTCCACGACCTCTTCGAGGGCGTACAGCAGCCGTGCGTCGGTCCAGGTGTCCGGGCTGCCGAGGTGGGGAGAGGCGATCGTCACGGGTGCTCCTGCGGGGACGGAGGTGCTTGCTCTGGGTGCGGCTTACCTACGGGGACGTAGCCTACGAGACCGTAGGTTACGAAACCGTAGGTTAAGCGGCAGGTAAAGGGCCAGCCCCCGCAGGGTGGGCCACCATCCGTTACGCGGCCTTTGTTCCGTATGTCACCTGGCGTTTCATGGCTATCCGTGCAGATTGCGCAGTCGGACCGAGAGGCACGTCACGCAGCCCTCGAGCTTCTCGAACTCGCTGATGTCCACCAGTACGGGGTCGTAGCCGAGGCCCGCGAGGAGCTCCGCCGACTTCGGGGCGCTCCCGGCCATCAGGAGCTTGTCGCCGCCGAGCAGCACCACGTGCGCGCCCGACTCCTCAGGCACCGGCAGGAACGGGCCGAACAGCGACGGCGTGTCCACGAGCGGCGGGTACCCGATCACCGTGCCGTCCGGGAGGGCCGTCACCGCCGACTTCAGATGCAGCACCGACGACACCGGCACCGCAACGACCTCCGCCCCGAGCGGCTCGAACGCGGCCCGCAGCTGCCGCACCCCGGCGGCGTTGGTCCGGCCGCCGCGCCCCACGTAGATCCTGTCGCCGATCTTCAGGACGTCGCCGCCGTCCAGCGTGCCCGGCTCCCGGACCCGGTTCAGGGAGGCGCCGAGCCCGGCCAGGGCCTGCTCGACGGCGCTCGTCTCGGGCCGCCGGGACTCGGCGCCGGGGCGGGCGATCAGGGCGACGTTGCGGAACATCACGACGGCGTCCTCGACGAACACCGCGTCCGGGCAGTCGTCGGCGGGGGCCACCTCGACGGTCTCCCAGCCGTGCGCTCGCAGCACGTGCCCGTACGCCTCCCACTGCGCGAGCGCCAGGTCCACGTCGACCGGGGTGCGCTCCAGGTGGGTGACCAGGCCCTCGGCCAGTCGCGGGCCGGGGCGGCGGATCAGGGCCTTCTTGCTTGCCACGGGGGGACTCCTTAACCCGGGGGTTCGCCTTGGCGCCATCATGCAAGGTCGCGGGGGTGTGCGAAACCCCAGGCGGGGTCGTGCCCCGACAGGGGCGCGGGGAACTGCGCGAACGGCCCCCCCCCCACCGGGTTGCACCCGGCCGCGAAGCCGTGAGTGGGCAGATGCGCCTGCCGGGTCTTGTTCGTCGGCCGCTGCCGCGCCTTCGTGGCTGGTCGCGCAGTTCCCCGCGCCCCTTACGGGGCCCCCACCTCCCGGCGCAGGTGTTCCGCCGTGAACGAGCCCTCCGCGAGGAGCAGTTGGGCCGGGGTGCCCTCGAAGACGACCTGGCCGCCGTGCTTGCCGCCGTCCGGGCCGAGGTCGACGACCCAGTCGGCGCGGCGGACCACGTCCAGGTTGTGCTCGACGACCAGGACCGTGTTGCCGCCGTCCACCAGGCGGTCGAGCAGGGCGACCAGGCCGTCCACGTCCGCCATGTGCAGCCCGGTCGTCGGCTCGTCCAGGACGTACACGGCGCCCGTGCGGTGCAGCTGCGTCGCCAGCTTGATGCGCTGCCGCTCGCCGCCGGACAGCGTGCCGAGCGGCTGCCCGAGGGTGAGGTACGTGAGGCCCACATCGCGCAGCGCCCGCAGGCGGCGGCTCAGGCCCCGGTCGCCCAGGTCCTCGAAGTAGGCGAGCGCGTCGTCCGCCGTCATCTCCAGGACGTCCACCACGGACCGCCCGGCGACCGTGAGCCGCAGCACCTCGTCCTTGAACCGCCGCCCCTCGCACGCCTCGCACGTCGTCGTCACCGGGTCCATGAACGCCAGGTCGCTGTAGATCACCCCGCGCCCCTGGCAACGCTCGCACGCGCCACGGGAGTTGAAGCTGAACAGCCCCGGCTCGCCCCCGGTCTCCCGTGCGAACAGCTTCCGTACCGTGTCCATGATCCCGAGGTACGTAGCCGGGGTGGAGCGCGCCGAGATGCCGATGGACGACTGGTCCACGACGACCGCGTCCGGGTGCGCCGCCGTGAACGCGCCCGAGACGAGGCTCGACTTCCCGGACCCGGCCACGCCCGTCACCGCCGTGAGCACCCCGGTCGGGAACGCCACCGTCACGTCCCGCAGGTTATGCAACGACGCGCCCTCGACGAGGAGTTGACCGGTCGGCGTGCGCGGGTCGGCCTTGACGTCCCGGTCGCGGTGCAGACAGCGGCCGGTGAGTGTGCCCGAGGAGCGCAGCCCCGCCGGCGTCCCCTCGTACACCACCTGCCCGCCGCCCGTGCCCGCGCCGGGGCCCATGTCGACCACGTGGTCGGCGACGGCGATGACGTCCGGGTCGTGCTCCACCACGAGCACCGTGTTGCCCTTGTCCCGCAGCCGCAGCAGCAGATCGTTGAGCCGCCCCACGTCCCGCGGGTGCAGTCCGACGCTCGGCTCGTCGAAGATGTACGTCATGCCGGTCAGGCTCGACCCCAAGTGCCGGACCATCTTGAGGCGTTGGCCCTCGCCGCCGGAGAGCGTGGGCGTCGGCCGGTCCAGGCTCAGGTAGCCGAGCCCGATCGCCTCGATGCGCTCCAGGGCGGTGACGGCGGCCGCGGCGATCGGCCCGGCCACCGGGTCGTCGATCCGAGCGAGCGCCGGGATCAGGTCGGACACCTCCATCGCGGCGACGTCGGCGATGTTCAGGCCGTCGATCCGCGAGGCCAGGGCCGCCTCGTTGAGCCGGGCCCCCGAACAGCGCGGGCAGACGCCCTCGCTGAGGTACTGCTGCACCAGGTCGCGGGTCTTCTGGCTGAGCGCCGACAGGTCCCGCTTCAGATACAGCCGGTCGAACCGGTCGGCGAGACCCTCGTAGTCGTTCTCCGCCTCGAAGCCGGGGGCCTTCACCCGGACCCGGCCGCCGCGCCCGCGCATCAGGAACTCCCGTTCCGCGGCGGTGAATTCACCCACCGGCTTGTGCGGGTCGAGGTCCGGGCTGTTGACGTAGGTCTGCCCGTGGTAGGTGCCCACGCGGAACGGCGGGAAGACGATCGCGCCGTCGGCGAGGGACTTCGACTCGTCAAGGATGCGCCCGTAGTCGGGCCGCACCGTGCGGCCCAGACCGTCGCACTCGGGGCACATCCCGGACGGGTCGTTGAAGGAGTACGCGGTCGCCGGGCCCGCGCTCGGCGTCCCGTACCGGGAGAACAGCACGCGGACCACCGAGTACACGTCCGTCATCGTGCCGACCGTGGACCGGGAGTGGCCGCCGATCGGCTTCTGGTCGACGACGATCGCGGGCGCCAGGTCCTCCAGGCCGTCCGCGTGCGGCCGCTCGTACTTGGGCAGCCGGTTGCGGACGAACCAGGTGAACGTCTCGCCCAGCTGGCGCTGCGACTCGACGGCGATCGTGTCGAAGACGATCGACGACTTCCCGGACCCCGACACCCCGGTGAAGACCGTGAGCAGGCCTTTCGGGATGCGCAGATCGACGTCCTTGAGGTTGTTCTCGCGGGCTCTGGTGATCACGATGTGCTCGGGCATGTAGGGCATGCCCGTGACGCTAGGCGGGATACCCGACAGCTTCTGTCGTGTTTTCCGCCCAGAGTGGCGCGGTCACTCACCGTGCCGCCATCAGCTCCCGCACCTCCTCCTCGGTCGTGTCCCGCAGCTCCCCGTCGAGCAGCAGCCAGCGGGTGACCCCGATCGACTCCAGGAACGCCAGGTCGTGGCTGGCCACGATCAGCGCCCCCTCGTACGACTCCAGGGCCGAGGTCAGCTGCCGGACGCTGGCCATGTCGAGGTTGTTCGTCGGCTCGTCCAGCATCAGCAGCTGCGGCGCGGGCTCGGCGAGCAGCAGCGCCGCGAGCGTCGCGCGGAACCGCTCGCCGCCGGACAGCGTGCCCGCCGCCTGGTCGGCCTTCGCGCCCTTGAACAGGAAGCGCGCGAGCCGCGCCCTGATCCGGTTGTTGGTCGCGTCGGGTGCGGCGAGCGCCACGTTCTCGGCGACGGTCCGCTCCTCGTCCAGGACGTCGAGGCGTTGCGGCAGGAACCGCAGCGGTACGTGCGGCACGGCCTCGCCCGCGACCGGGTCGAGCCGGCCCGCGACGGTGCGCAGCAGCGTGGTCTTGCCCGCGCCGTTGCGGCCGACGAGCGCGATCCGCTCGGGTCCGCGCAGCTCGAACTCGCCCTTGACCTCCGCCCCGTAACGGAGTGTCAGTTCGCGCAGGGTGAGGACCTGGCGTCCCGGCGGCACCGCGGTGAAGGGCAGGTCGACGCGGATCTCGTCGTCGTCCCGCACCGCCTCCACGGCCTCGTCGAGCCGCTCCTTGGCCTCGGAGAGCTTCTCCTCGTGCATGATGCGGTGCTTGCCGGCGGAGACCTGGGCCTCCCGCTTGCGCGCGTTCATCACGATCTTCGGCTCCCGCTTCTGCGCGAACATCTTGTCGCCGTACCGCACGCGGCGCGCCAACTTCACCTGGGCGTCGACGAGTTCGCGCTTCTGCCGCTTCAGGTCGGCCTCGGCGACGCGCACCATGCGCTCCGCCGCCTCCTGCTCGACCGCGAGCGCCTCCTCGTACGCGCTGAAGTTGCCGCCGTACCAGGTGACTTCGCCGCCCCTGAGGTCGGCGATCTGGTCGACCAGGTCGAGGAGCTCCCGGTCGTGGCTGACCACGACGAGCACGCCCGACCAGGCCTGCACGGCGGCGTAGAGCCGCTGCCGGGCGAACAGGTCGAGGTTGTTCGTCGGCTCGTCGAGCAGCAGGACGTCCGGCCGGCGGAGCAGCAGCGCCGCCAGCCTGAGCAGCACGGACTCGCCGCCGGACACCTCGCCGATGGTGCGGTCCAGGCCGATGTGGCCGAGGCCGAGCTGGGCGAGGGTCGCGGCGGCCCGCTCCTCGACGTCCCAGTCGTCGCCGACCGCGGTGAAGTGCTCCTCGGCGACGTCCCCGGCCTCGATGGCGTGCAGGGCGGCGCGGGTTCCGGCGATGCCGAGCACCTCGTCGACCTTGAGGGCGGTGTCGAGGGTGACGTTCTGCGGCAGGTAGCCGACCTCGCCGCTGACGCGGACTGTGCCGTCGGCCGGGGCGAGCTCCCCGGCGATCAGTTTCAACAGGGTTGATTTTCCTGACCCGTTGACCCCGATGAGGCCGGTCCGGCCGGGGCCGAAGGCGACCTGGAGGCCGTCGAAGACCTCGGTGCCGTCGGCCCAGCTGAAGTGCAGCGAGGTGCAGGCGATGGATGTGGGGTGGGTAGACATGGTGGGCGGCCTCCGGCGCGCTAGAAGTGACGGAACAGCGCGTGGGGGACACGGGGGTGCGACGGGGAGCGCGGCAGCGGCCCCTGACGGCCGGGAAAACAGGCCCTGGGGCGGGGTCAGGAAACAGAAGAACCCTGCTGCGCGGGGGACGGCTCACAGCCGAGGTCGCACCGGGCGTACGACACAGGAAGGATCACTGTGCTACGCGGGTGTCCCAGACCTCAGATGAGCAACGTCCTACTCCGATCGACGGCAACAAGGCTCATACACCGTACGAGAGGCCCGGCGCGGGCGTCAACGGCTTTTTTCGGGGCGCTCGGCCCGGCCGGTTCCGCTCAGCAGGCGTCGCGGAGCAGTTCGGCCAGGTCACCGTCCATGTCGAGGTGCAGATGCTCGTGCCCGGCCGGTACGAGAACGGCGGCCCGGTGCAGGAAGCGGCGCAGCTCGCCGGTGCGGACGTGCACGATCGCGGTGCCCTCGGGCGCGTGGAACTCCAGGACGGTCCGGTCGTAGCCGTACGGCCGCACCCGCACGTCCCCCTCGCCCGCCCACTGGTCGACGCCGGCCGCGAGCAGGTCCCGCGCGAACGTCCAGCACACGTCGACGCCTTCGAGGGTGGCGGGCGCGGGGAAGGACATGCGGACGGCGTACGGGTCGCGGGCGTCGTAGCGCAGGGTCGCGGGGATGCTGGGCATGCGCGGCGCGGACGCGATGAGGCGGGCCTCTACGGCTTGCTCGATGACGGTGGACAACGCCTGCTCCCTCGACGACTGCCGGGCGGGATGGACCCGGCACAGGGGAAGACGGCGGAACGCGGGGATCCGTGCATCGGGGTTCTGGTGACGTGCATCACCGCCCCGGCCCCGGACGCCTCCCGTACGGCCGCCGTGCGGCGCTCTGGACGACCCTGCCGGGGTCGGCTAGCTTCCCGGCGCATGAGGGGAACTTGGGGACTACGGGGACTACGGGGCGTACGGGTACAACGGGGCGTACGGGGTGCGAGGCGGCGGCGCGGTACGTGCGCCGCGGCGGGGATGTGCGGGCTCGCGCTCGCCGCAGCGCTGACGGCCCCGGCGGCGGCCCGGCCGCAGACCGACCGGGACGCGCAACGGGCGGGCGCCGCGTGGGAGCTCACGCCCAGCGGCAGTGACGCCCGCTTCCGCGGGCTCGCGGCGGTCAGCCGGTCCACGGCGTGGGTCGCGGGCTCGCAGGGCACGGTGCTGCGCACGGTCGACGCCGGCCGCCGCTGGGCCGACGTGTCGCCGCCCGGCGCGGGCGAGTTGGAGTTCCGGGACGTCGAGGCGTTCGACGCGCGCCGGGCCGTGGTCCTGGCCATCGGGGAGGGCGAGGCCTCACGGGTCTTCCGCACCGAGGACGGCGGGGCGAGCTGGACGGAGTCCTTCCGCAACACCGACCCGCGGGCGTTCTACGACTGCATGACCTTCTTCGACCGCAGGCACGGCCTCGCGATGAGCGACCCGGTCGACGGCAAGTACCGCATCCTGTCCACCGCCGACGGCGGCCGCTCCTGGAAGGTGCTCCCGGACGACGGCATGCCCCCGGCCCAGGAGGGCGAGGCGGGCTTCGCGGCGAGCGGCCAGTGCCTGACGTCGGCCGGGCCGAGCGACGTCTGGCTGGCCACCGGCGGCGGCGCCCACGCGCGCGTGCTGCACTCGGCCGACCGCGGCCGCACCTGGACGGCGGCCACGCTGCCGATCCCGGCGGGCGACCCGGCGCGCGGGGTGTTCGCGGTGGCGTTCCGCGACCGGCAGCACGGCCTCGCCGTCGGCGGCGACTACCGCCCCGGCCAGGCCTCGTCGGACGCCGCCGCCCGCTCCGCCGACGGCGGCGGCAGCTGGACACCGGCCGCCGAGCCGCCGCCCGCCTACCGCTCGGGCGCGGCCTGGCTGCCGGGCAGCAGGGCCACCGCCCTCGCGGTCGGCCCGACCGGCACCGACGTCACCACGGACGCGGGCCGCAGCTGGCGCACCGTCGACACCGGCTCGTACGACACCGTCGACTGCGCGCCGGACCGCGGCTGCTGGGCCTCCGGCGAGCGCGGCCGGATCGCCCGCCTGACGACCGGGGCCGACTGACCCCGAACCCGCTCAGGACGTCAACTGCTGCCGGAACGCGGCCAGTTCGGGCACCGTCTTCGTCGCGATGAACTCGGTCACGCGGTACGAGCAGACGCCCGCCGTGCTGAACGGGTCGGCCGCGGCGACCTTCTCGACGGCGGCACGGTCGTCGCCCACGGCGATGATCACGCCGCCGTCGCGCGGGTTCTTGCGCCCGGAGGCGAGGAAGGTGCCGTCGGCGAAGTGCCGGTCGAGCCACTCGACGTGCGCCTCGAGGTGCTCCTCGACGGCTTCGATCGGCGCGGTGTAGGTCAATTCCAGTACGAACATGCCGGCGAGACTATCCGGCCGCCCGCGCCCCCCGCCCTCCCGTCCGGAGGCCGGAACACGGCCGCGTACGCTCGCAGCACCATGACGACCGTACGCATCCCCGCCGACTGGCCCACCACCGAAGCCCGGGCGCGCGCCGTCCAGGACGAGTTGCGCACCCGCGTCGAACTCCACGAGCCCGGCCCGGCGCCCGGCGCCGGCACGGTCACGGGGGTGGACGTGGCGTACGACGACGAGCGCGATGTCGTCGTCGCGGCCGCCGTGGTCCTCGACGGGGCGAGCCTGGAGGTCGTCGAGGAGGCGACCGCGGTGGGGCGGATCAGCTTCCCGTACGTGCCGGGGCTGCTCGCCTTCCGTGAACTGCCCACTGTCCTCGCCGTGTTGGAGCGCCTGACGGCCGCGCCCGGCCTGGTCGTCTGCGACGGGTACGGGCTCGCCCACCCGCGCCGCTTCGGCCTCGCGAGCCACCTCGGCGTGCTCACGGGGCTGCCGACGATCGGGGTCGCGAAGAACCCGTTCACGTTCGCGTACGAGGAGCCGGGTGCGGAACGCGGCAGTACCTCGCCGCTGGTCGACGCGGAGGCCGGCGGGGAGGAGGTGGGGTGCGCGGTGCGGACGCGGGACGGGGTGAAGCCGGTGTTCGTCTCCGTCGGCCACCGGGTCGACCTGCGGACGGCCGTCGGTCATGTGCTGCACCTGACGCCGCGGTATCGGTTGCCGGAGACGACGCGGGTCGCTGATGCCTTGTGCAGGCGGGCGTTGACGGCTGCGACGAACTGACCCGGGGCTCCGCCCCGGGCCCCGGGTCGGTCTTCGTCTGCGGCTTTCGTCGTGGCCGCTCGCGCAGTTCCCCGCGCCCCTGAGGCGGGGCTCCGCCCCCGCCTCCCCTGGCCCGTCCTTCGGCTGCCCCGCCGCCGTGGCTGGTCGCGCAGTTCCCCGCGCCCCTATCGGGGCGCGTGGGCCACCCGGAAACGGATCCCCGCGCGCTCCAGGCGTTCCCGCAGGGCACCGCCCATCGCCACAGCCGGGGTGACCTGGCCCGAGGTCGACGGCAGCGGGTCGAGGGCCAGGCACAGGGCGGACTCGGCGAACATCTTCGCCGTGTCGCCGTAGCCCGGGTCCCCGCCCGAGACCTCTGTGTAGACCCGGCGCCCACCCCCGTCACCGACGAACCGCACCGAGAACCAGCTCTTCGCCCGCCGCTCCTCGCTCGGCCCCTCGCCCGGCTTGACCCGGTCCGACAACCAGCGCCGGGCGGACGGAAGTTGGGCCGCCGTGGCCAGCGCGCCGAGCGCGGCGACCCCGCCGAGCGCGACGGGCAGGTGCTTCACGGCGGCGTAGTGCCGGTACCGGAAGTCCGGCCCGTACCGCTCCAGGGCGCGCGCCGAGCGCTGCACGATCTGCGGGTCGATCGTCGGCAACGGCACGGCCCAGGCGCCGAGTTCCTTCGCGAACCGGGGCGGGCCCACGGGCGCGTACGCGCGGCGGCCGGTCAGGCGCGGCTCGTGCCGGCGCCGGTCCCGCGCGGCCGCAGCCGTCTGCCGCCCGCGCGAGAACGCGGTCAGCGCGGAGGCGAACGTACCGCCGGAGAACGTGGCGTTGGTGCGCACGAACCCGTCGATCCGCAGCGGCACCCCTTCCGGCAGTTGCTCGACCGTGAACTGCACGCCCAGGTCGTGCGGAACGGAGTCGAAGCCGCAGGCGGGGATCAGACGCGCCCCGGTCTCACGCGCGCGTGCGTCGTGTCGGACGTACATGAGGTCCACGAACTCCGGCTCCCCGGACAGGTCCAGATAGTCCGTGCCCGCGTCGGCGCAGGCCGCGACCAGCTCCTGCCCGTACGTGATGTACGGGCCGACCGTCGTCGCCACCACGCGCGCGTGCTGTGCGATGTCGCGGAGCCCGGCCGGGTCGTCCGCGTCGGCGCGCAGCAGCGGCAGCTCGCCGAGCCGCGGGTCGAGGCCGGTCAGCCGCTCGCGCAGTCGCTCCAGCTTGGCGGTGCTGCGCCCGGCGAGCGCCCAGCGCAGGCCTTCCGGCGCGTGCTCCGCGAGGTACTCGGCGATCAGCGTCCCGACGAAACCCGTCGCCCCGAAGAGCACGATGTCGTACGTGCGCTGCGCGCGGTCGTCGTCCGTCGCGGCCGTGGCCGCCTGCTCGTGGTCCGTGCTCATGACACCCCTCGTCGTGGCCGCGCCGTTGTCGGTGGCCGAGGCTAGCGTGAGCGTGAAGTGGTCGTTCGAGCACCCCGGAGCCGGTCATGGTCGAACCGAACAATCCACCGCGTAAGGCCCCGAAGGCCGTGCTGGACAAGTGGCGGCGGGTGCGGTCCTTCGCGCTCGGACTGCCGGG
This sequence comes from Streptomyces sp. Da 82-17, assembly GCF_046098215.1. NCBI lineage: Bacteria > Bacillati > Actinomycetota > Actinomycetes > Kitasatosporales > Streptomycetaceae > Streptomyces > Streptomyces sp. Da 82-17. The sequence goes on along the minus strand of NZ_JBJURH010000015.1, from coordinate 105,527 downwards.
CGCCGTCGAGGAGTTCCCCTGGGGCGAGTCGGTGGCGAAGGTCAACCGGAAGGTGTTCGTCTTCCTGGGCGTGGAGGACGGCAGCTGGCCCCTCGCGGTGACGGTCAAGCTCAGGGACGAGGAGGCGCATGCGCATGCGCTGACCTGCCCCGGAGCGGAACCCGCCGGGTACGGACTGGGGAAGGCCGGCTGGGTGCGCGTCCCGCTGGAGGAGCAGGGCGCGCCGGACGCGGAGCTGCTGTGCGACTGGGTGGAGGAGAGCTACCGCGTGATCGCCACGAAGAAGTGGGTCGCGGAGCTGGACGCCCGGCACTGAGCCGAGCGGCAGAGCCGCGCGCCGCCGACAAGGGCGGGAATTTCTAAGCGCTTGCTCGCCAACCCTTGTGCGGAGTGGAACGTGTTCTTAGCATCGCTGGTGTTACATCAGTGGTGTCACAGTGGCTGGGGGCTCGATGGCAGGGACAGCAAGGGGTACGGACGGTCCGCTGAGCGGCATCCGCGTCGTCGAGCTGGCCGGCATCGGCCCCGGCCCGTTCGCCGCGATGCTGCTCGCCGACCTCGGCGCCGACGTGGTCCGCGTGGACCGGCCCGGCGGCGGTGGCCTGGCGATCAATCCCGCGTACGACATCACCAACCGCAACAAGCGCTCCGTCCTCGTCGACCTCAAGTCCCCCGAGGGCCCGGCCCGTGTGCTCGACCTCGTGGAGCGGGCGGACATCCTGATCGAGGGCTTCCGGCCGGGCGTCGCCGAGCGCCTCGGCGTCGGCCCCGAGCAGTGCCGCGCCCGCAACTCCCGCCTGGTGTACGGGCGGATGACCGGCTGGGGCCAGGACGGCCCGCTCGCCCAGCGCGCCGGCCACGACATCGGGTACATCGCGATCACCGGCACCCTCGGCATGATCGGCCGCCCCGACGAGGCCCCGGCCATCCCCGCCAACCTGGTCGGGGACTACGCGGGCGGCTCGCTCTACCTCGTCGTCGGCGTCCTCGCCGCCCTGCAGCACGCGCGCGCCACCGGCGAGGGCCAGGTCGTCGACGCCGCGATCGTGGACGGCGCCGCCCACCTCGCGTCGATGATCCACGGCATGATGGCGGCCGGCGGCTGGCAGGACCGCCGCGGCTCCAACCTCCTCGACGGCGGCTGCCCGTTCTACGGCACCTACGAGACGGCGGACGGCGGTCACATGGCCGTCGGCGCCCTGGAGCAGCAGTTCTACGACGAGTTCGTGCAGCTCCTCGGCATCGCGGACCAGGCCCCGCCCCGGGGTGACCTCGCGGCCTGGGGCGAGCTGCGGGAGACCATCGCCGCCGCTTTCAAGACCCGTACGCGCGACGAGTGGACCGCGGTCTTCGAGACGTCGGACGCGTGCGTGGCGCCCGTCCTCTCGCTGCGCGAGGCGCCCGCGCATCCGCACCTCGCCGCCCGCGCCACCTTCGTCGAGCACAGCGGCATCACCCAGCCGGCGCCCGCCCCCCGCTTCTCCGCCACCCCCGGCGCCGTCCGCAGCGGCCCCGCGCAGCCCGGCGCCGACACGGCGGACGTGGCCCGCGACTGGGACGTACCCGGACTGGCCGCCGAGACCGACTGACTCCCGTACGACGAGCAACTCCCGTGCACCGCCGCCCCGTCACCCGTACCGAAGCCGCCTCCAGGAGGACCACAGCATGACGTCACAGACGCCCTCGGGCATGCAGCGCAGGCTGTACGACGCCGACCACGAGGCGTTCCGCGAGACCGTGCGCACGTTCCTCGCCAAGGAGGTCGCGCCGCACTACGAGCAGTGGGAGAAGGACGGCATCGTCTCCCGCGAGGCGTGGCTCGCCGCCGGCCGGCAGGGGCTGCTCGGCCTCGCCGTGCCCGAGGAGTTCGGCGGCGGCGGGAACGAGGACTTCCGCTACTCCGCCGTACTGGCCGAGGAGTTCACCCGCGCCGGGGCCGCCGGGCTCGCCGTCGGGCTGCACAACGACATCATCGGCCCGTATCTGACCTCGCTCGCCACCGACGAGCAGAAGCGGCGCTGGCTGCCCGGGTTCTGCGACGGCTCGCTGATCACCGCGATCGCCATGACCGAGCCGGGCGCGGGCTCCGACCTCCAGGGCATCCGCACCGCCGCCGAGGACAAGGGCGACCACTGGCTGCTCAACGGCTCCAAGACGTTCATCTCCAACGGCATCCTCGCCGACCTGGTGATCGTCGTCGCGAAGACCACCCCCGAGGGCGGGGCGCACGGCCTGTCCCTGCTCGTCGTGGAGCGCGGCATGGAGGGCTTCGAGCGCGGCCGCAACCTCGACAAGATCGGCCAGAAGTCCCAGGACACCGCCGAGTTGTTCTTCAACGACGTGAAGGTGCCCAAGGAGAACCTGCTCGGCGAGCTCAACGGCGCGTTCATCCACCTGATGACCAACCTCGCGCAGGAGCGCATGGGCATCGCCGTCGCCGCGATCGCCGCCGCCGAACACCTCCTGGAGATCACCATGGAGTACGTGAAGGAGCGCGAGGCGTTCGGCCGTTCCATCGCCAAGTTCCAGCACATCCGCTTCGAGATAGCGGAGATGGCCACCGAGTGCGCCGTCACCCGCACGTTCCTGGACCGCTGCATCGAGGACCACGACAAGGGCGAACTGGACGCCGTGCACGCGTCCATGGCCAAGTGGTGGGCCACCGAACTGCAGAAGCGCGTCGCCGACCGCTGCCTCCAACTCCACGGCGGCTACGGCTACATGACCGAGTACCGGGTCGCGAAGGCCTTCACCGACGGCCGCATCCAGACCATCTACGGCGGCACGACCGAGATCATGAAGGAGATCATCGGCCGCTCGCTGCTCCCGTAGCCCTCGTGCATCTCCAGTACAGCCACCCTCGTTCCGCACCACGAAAGGCTTGAGACCTTGAGCACCGAAGCGTACGTGTACGACGCGATCCGCACCCCGCGCGGGCGCGGCAAGGCCAACGGGGCCCTGCACGGCACCAAGCCCATCGACCTGGTGGTCGGCCTGATCCACGAGATCAAGGCCCGCTTCCCCGACCTCGACCCGGCCGCGATCGACGACATCGTGCTCGGCGTCGTCGGCCCCGTCGGCGACCAGGGCTCCGACATCGCGCGGATCGCCGCCATCGCCGCCGGGCTGCCCGACACGGTGGCCGGCGTGCAGGAGAACCGCTTCTGTGCCTCGGGCCTCGAAGCGGTCAACCTGGCCGCGATGAAGGTCCGTTCGGGCTGGGAGGACCTGGTCCTCGCGGGCGGTGTCGAGTCGATGTCCCGCGTGCCGATGGCCTCGGACGGCGGCGCCTGGTTCGCCGACCCGATGACCAACTTCGAGACCGGCTTCGTGCCGCAGGGCATCGGCGCCGACCTGATCGCCACCATCGAGGGCTTCTCCCGGCGCGACGTCGACGAGTACGCGGCGCTGTCCCAGGAGCGCGCCGCCGCCGCGATCAAGGACGGCCGCTTCGAGCGCTCCGTCGTCCCGGTGAAGGACCGCAACGGCCTCGTCGTCCTCGACCAGGACGAGTTCCCGCGCCCCGGCACCACCGCCGACTCCCTCGCCAAGCTGAAGCCGTCGTTCAAGGACATCGGCGACCTCGGCGGGTTCGACGCGGTCGCGCTGCAGAAGTACCACTGGGTCGAGCAGATCGACCACGTCCACCACGCGGGCAACTCCTCCGGCATCGTCGACGGAGCGTCCCTCGTCGCCATCGGCACCCGCGAGGTGGGGGAGCGGTACGGGCTCACGCCCCGCGCCCGGATCGTCTCCGCCGCCGTGTCCGGCTCCGAGCCGACGATCATGCTGACCGGTCCCGCGCCCGCGACCCGCAAGGCCCTCGCCAAGGCCGGCCTGACGATCGACGACATCGACCTGGTCGAGATCAACGAGGCGTTCGCGGCGGTCGTCCTGCGCTTCGTCAAGGACATGGGCCTCGACCTGGAGAAGGTCAACGTCAACGGCGGCGCGATCGCCCTCGGGCACCCGCTGGGCGCGACGGGCGCGATGATCCTGGGCACGTTGGTGGACGAGCTGGAGCGCAGGGACCTGCGGTACGGCTTGGCGACGTTGTGCGTCGGCGGGGGTATGGGCATCGCGACCGTCGTCGAGCGGCTGTAGCGGTTCATCGTCGCCTGCGGGCCGGTGGGGGCTGGTCGCGCAGTTCCCCGCGCCCCTGAGATGCGCACTGCGTGCGGCATCTCCTCGGGAAAGCGGGGCGCAGCCCCTGCTTTCAGGGGCGCGGGGAACTGCGCGAGCGACCACGACGAGACCCGCAGTCGGCCATGAGACCCCAGCCACCCTCCCCAGTAGCCGCACAGACCTAACGGAGACCGCACCATGACCGAGAACAACGCCATCCGCTGGGAGCAGGACGACACCGGCATCGTCACGCTCGTGCTCGACGACCCCAACCAGTCCGCGAACACCATGAACCAGGCGTTCAAGGACTCCCTCGCGGCGACCGCCGACCGCCTGGAGGCGGAGAAGGACGACATCCGAGGCATCATCGTCACCTCGGCCAAGAAGACCTTCTTCGCCGGCGGCGACCTGCGCGACCTGATCCAGGTCACCCCCGAGACCGCGCACCTCGCCTTCGAGGCCGGCCAGGGCATCAAGCGGGACCTGCGCCGCATCGAGACCCTCGGCAAGCCCGTCGTCGCGGCCATCAACGGCGCGGCCCTGGGCGGCGGTTACGAGATCGCCCTCGCCTGCCACCACCGCGTCGCGCTCGACGCGTCCGGCACGAAGATCGGCCTGCCCGAGGCCACGCTCGGCCTGCTCCCCGGAGGCGGCGGCGTCGTCCGTACCGTACGGCTCCTCGGCATCGCCGACGCGCTCCTGAAGGTGCTGCTGCAGGGCAACCAGTACAACCCGAAGCGTGCCCTCGACAACGGCCTGATCCATGAACTCGCCGCTGACCAGGACGAGTTGATCGCCAAGGCGCGCGCGTTCATCGACGCCAACCCGGAGTCCGCGCAGCCCTGGGACAAGCCCGGCTACAAGATCCCCGGCGGCACCCCGGCCAACCCGAAGTTCGCGGCGAACCTGCCCGCGTTCCCGGCCAACCTGAAGAAGCAGACGGGCGGCGCCAACTACCCGGCGCAGCGCAACATCCTCGCGGCGGCCGTCGAGGGCTCGCAGGTCGACTTCGACACCGCGCAGACCATCGAGGCGCGCTACTTCACCGAGCTCGCCGCCGGCCAGGTCTCGAAGAACATGATCCAGGCGTTCTTCTTCGACCTCCAGGCCGTCAACTCCGGCGCCAACCGCCCCAAGGGCATCGAGCCGAAGCCGGTCCGCAAGGTCGCCGTGCTCGGCGCGGGCATGATGGGCGCCGGTATCGCCTACTCGTGCGCCCTCGCCGGGATCGACGTCGTCCTCAAGGACGTCTCGCAGGAGTCCGCCGACAAGGGCAAGAACTACTCCGTGGGCCTCTGCGAGAAGGCCGTGAGCCGCGGCCGTACGACGCAGGAGAAGGCGGACGCCCTGCTCGCCCGGATCACCCCGACCGCCGACCCGCAGGACCTCGCGGGCTGCGACGCGGTGATCGAGGCGGTCTTCGAGGACCCGGCGCTCAAGCACAAGGTGTTCCAGGAGATCCAGAACATCGTCGAGCCGGACGCGCTGCTCTGCTCCAACACCTCCACGCTGCCGATCACCCTGCTCGCCGAGGGTGTCGAGCGGCAGAGCGACTTCATCGGCCTGCACTTCTTCTCGCCGGTCGACAAGATGCCGCTCGTCGAGATCATCAAGGGCGAGCGGACCGGTGACGAGGCGCTGGCCCGCGCCTTCGACCTGGTGCGGCAGATCAAGAAGACCCCGATCGTGGTGAACGACTCGCGCGGCTTCTTCACCTCCCGCGTCATCGGCCACTTCATCAACGAGGGCGTCGCGATGGTCGGCGAGGGCATCGAGCCCGCGTCGGTCGAGCAGGCCGCGGCCCAGGCGGGCTACCCGGCGAAGGTCCTCTCCCTGATGGACGAGCTGACCCTCACCCTGCCCCGCAAGATCCGCAACGAGACCCGCAAGGCCATCGAGGACGAGGGCGGCACCTGGGCGGTCCACCCGGCGGAGGCCGTCATCGACCGCATGGTCGACGAGTTCGAGCGCCCCGGCCGCAGCGGCGGCGCCGGGTTCTACGAGTACGACGAGAACGGCAAGCGCGCGAAGCTCTGGCCGGGGCTGCGCGAGCACTTCACCAAGCCCGGGTACGAGATCCCGTTCCGGGACATGCAGGAGCGGATGCTGTTCTCCGAGGCGCTGGACACGGTGCGCCTCATCGAGGAGGGCGTGCTGACCTCGGTAGCCGACGCCAACATCGGCTCGATCTTCGGCATCGGCTTCCCCGGCTGGACGGGCGGCGTCCTGCAGTACATCAACGGCTACGAGGGCGGCCTGCCCGGCTTCGTCGCCCGCGCCCGCGAACTGTCCGCGACGTACGGCGACCGCTTCGAGCCGCCGGCGCTGCTCGTCGAGAAGGCGGAGCGCGGCGAGAAGTTCACCGACGCCTGACCTTCCTGTACGACGGCCGCGCCCGGAGCCCCAGGCCCCGGGCGCGGCCGCGTGCCTGGTAGAACGGTGCCGTACGGATTGCTACGGGGGAGGGGCCGGAATGCGGCTGAGCGGTGCTGGACGAGCGGGAGTGGTCCCGGTCCTGGGACTCGTGCTGGTGCTCGCGGGATGCCAGTCGGGCAAGGGCGGAACGGCACAGGACTCCCCGAAGCCGGACAAGGGCGGGGACAGCACCCCGGCCGCCGAACGGCATGACGTACCGGCCGTGGCGACGCTGCCGCTCGCGACCGACATGCCCGCGCCGCTGAAGCTGGCCCGGGACGCCAACCACTACGGCGAGGTCCAGGGCGTCAAGGGCACCATGAAGTGCCCGAAGAGCGAGAAGCGCTGCGCCGACGTCCTCTCCGGCGCGACCACCGTGTACGGCTCGGACCCGGTCGCCAAGGACGCGGACTGGGCCAAGTTCTCGGTGTGGGAGTACCCGAGCCCGGTCAGCTCCCAGGTCGCCTTCGACGACTGGAAGACGTTCGTCCGCTCTCTTGCCACGGGCTATCTGCCCGTCGCCGACGGCAGGTTCGGGGAACAGGTCAGCGCCGTGAGCGCGGCGCCGGCCAAGCAGCAGGGCGACCGGGCGATGGTGCTGCGCCAGGGCAAGTACGTGGGCGTGGTCGTGACCAACACCAAGGCCGACATCGTCGGCAACGAACCGACCGCGCTCTACGAGCTGACGAAGATGCTCGCCGAGCGGCTGCGGCAGGCCGACCAGAACCAGGCCCCCGCCGCCTCCGCCGCCCACGTCAAGCTCCCCGGCTGACCCGCGGAGCTAGCCCGCGTAGCGGGCCCGCAGCTCCTCCTTCAGGGTCCGCTGGAACGCCGTGACCAGGGCCTGGACCACCATCGGCTGCATATGGGCCGAGAGGGACTTCATCGCGGCCACCGCCTCCGGGTCCCGCTCCCGTTCGCTGTACGGGCCCCACACCTCGTCCTGGAACAGCCGCGTCAGCTCCTTCGCGGCCTCCCGGGAGTGCTGCAGCATCACCTCGCGCGCGGCCAGGATCGAGTCGAGGCCGATCGGCACGTCGAGCAGGCGCAGGCCGAGGTGGAGCAGGCCGGGGTCGATGCGGAACGTGTCCGTGTCGTCCGTGCGCTCCAGGACGTCCATCGCGGCGAGCCGGTCCACGTCGGCCTCGGTGAGGGCGCGGCCCGCCCGGCGCTCCAGTTGCTCGCGGCTCATCTCGGCGGCGCTGTCGGGGATCCAGCTGGCGACCAGGGCGCGGTGGATCGCCAGGTCGTGCTCGCTCATGTCGGGCGGCAGCTGCTCCAGGTACCGCTCGATCGCGGCGAGCGTCAGGCCGTGGTGCTGCAGCTCCTCGATCAGGGCGAGCCGGGACAGATGGTCCGGCCCGTACCGCCCCACGCGGCGCGGGCCGATGACGGGCGGGGGCAGCAGGCCGCGGGTGCTGTAGAAGCGGATGGTGCGCACGGTGACCCCGGCGCGCGCGGCCAGCTCGTCGACCGTGAGCGTCGGCGCCCCCGAGGCGGAACCCGAGGCGGAACCCGCGGCGGAGCCGGCGGACGGGCCGGCCGAGGCGTCGGCCGAAGTGTCGGCCGAGGCGTCGGCGGAGGAGCCCGCGGAGGGGTCGGCGGAGGGGTCCGCTTCGGTCGTCATGGCTGCGCTCCATCTCCGGGTCGTGCATCCGTCCGGTGGAACAGTATTGCTGTCTCACCAGCATGGTGAAAGTGGCCGGACGGTGTCGACCCGCCGACTGTTACCGGGCATTAGGGCATGGGTGTACCCGACACAAGTCCCTGACCAGCATGTGAGATAGAACGCTATGTGATCTGCGCCACCGCATAATCCGGCAGCTCTGGGTGAAGGTGTCCCGTCGGTTCGTGTCGAGGTGGTCTCGTGTGAGGTCAGGTGGGGGTACGGACCACGGCACATCCCCTCGAGAGAGCAGATCCACCCGTGAGCAAGGACGCCGTCACGACGGCCTCGGCCGCATCCCGCACAGATGCCGCCCACACGCCCGCGGATGCGGGCGACGCCGGTTACAGCAAGGACCTCAAGGCGCGCCACATCAACATGATCGCCATTGGTGGCGCGATCGGCACCGGCCTCTTCCTCGGTGCCGGAGGGCGCCTCAACTCGGCGGGACCGGGCCTCGCGCTCGCGTACCTCGTCTGCGGCGTCTTCGCCTTCTTCGTCGTCCGAGCCCTCGGCGAACTGGTCGTCTACCGGCCCTCCTCCGGCTCCTTCGTGTCGTACGCGCGCGAATTCCTCGGTGAGAAGGGCGCGTTCGTCGCCGGCTGGGCGTACTTCCTGAACTGGTCGACCACCGGCATCGCCGACATCACGGCCATCGCGCTCTACACGCACTACTGGAGCTTCTTCACCGACATCCCGCAGTGGGTGCTCGCCCTGATCGCCCTCGCGATCGTGCTGGTCGTGAACCTGATCTCGGTGAAGATCTTCGGTGAGATGGAGTTCTGGTTCTCCATCATCAAGGTGGCCGCCCTGGTCGCCTTCATGCTGATCGGCATCTTCCTGCTCGTCACGCAGCAGCCCGTCGGCGGCGAGACCCCCGGCCTGCACGTCATCACCGAGAACGGCGGCTGGTTCCCCGAGGGCGTCCTGCCGGTCGTCATCGTGATGCAGGGCGTCGTCTTCGCGTACGCCTCCCTGGAGCTCGTCGGCGTCGCCGCGGGCGAGACCGCCGAGCCGCAGAAGGTCGTCCCGCGCGCGGTGAACTCGATCATGTGGCGCGTCGGCCTGTTCTACGTCGGCTCGGTCGTGCTGCTCGCGCTGCTGCTGCCCGGCTCGATGTACTCGGGCGACCAGAGCCCGTTCGTCACCGTCCTCTCCAAGATCGGTGTCCCGGCCGCCGGCGACGTCATGAACCTCGTGGTCCTCACGGCCGCCATGTCGTCCCTCAACTCCGGCCTCTACTCCACCGGCCGCATCCTGCGCTCGATGGCCATGGCCGGCTCGGCGCCCAAGTTCACGGCGAAGATGAACCGCTCCAAGGTGCCGTACGGCGGCATCATGCTCACCTCCGCGGTGTGCGTGGCGGGCGTCGGCCTGAACTTCCTGATGCCGGAGAAGGCCTTCGAGATCGTCCTCAACGTCGCCTCGCTCGGCATCATCACCACCTGGATCACGATCATGGTGTGCCACATGGTGTTCGTGCGCCGCGCCAAGCAGGGCCTCATCGAGCGCCCGAAGTTCCGGCTCCCCGGCAGCCCGGTCACCGAGATCGTCACGATCGTCTTCCTGCTCGCCGTGCTCGCCCTGATGTGGCAGGACCCGGAGATCGGCCGCCGCACCCTGTACCTGATCCCGATCGTCGCCGCGGCTCTGGTCGTCGGCTGGTTCGCGGTGCGTAAGCGCGTGGCGAAGAACGAGACGGACAAGCAGTACGAGGAGCTGGGCATCGAGTAAGGCCCGCCCGGCCCCGACCGCCGGCCCCGTCCCGAGAACCCTCGGGGCGGGGCCGGCGGCGTACCCGCTCCTACTGCCCGGAGGCGGTCACCGGGTAGTGGTCGGAGAGGTTCGTGTACGTGTACTCCTTGCCCCAGCTGGACACCGTCCAGGGCGCGCTCTGCTCCTTGATCACATGGTTGTTCCAGCCCGCCGGGCGTGCGTGGCCGGTGCGGTGCAGGACGTAGTCGAGGTCCTCGCTCGGGTCGTCCGGGTAGCGGTCCGCGGCGATCGAGTTCTCCGTGGTGTCGAAGGAGTACGCGTGCCCCGTCCGGCTCGCCGCCCCGTCCAGGCCCGCGTCGCGCAGCATCGAGGCGTACTCCGTGCCGTGCGAGTCGACGTTCAGGTCGCCCGCCACCAGGACCTGCTCGCTCGCCGGGATGTTCTTCGCGTCGAGGAACGCGTCGATGTCCTTGAACTGGGCGCTGCGCATCTGCGCCGCCTCGCCCGCACCGCAGCCCGGGTCGGTCGACTGCGCGTGGGTGCCGACGACGTGCACCTTCTGGCCGTTGACGTCCAGGACGACGTATGCGAAGCCCTTGTTGGAGTGCCAGTCGGCGCCGCAGGCGTCCGGGAAGATGTACTGCTCCTTGCGCAGGATCGGCCACTTGCTGAGGACCGTCACACCGCCGTCCTCGGGCGTGGTCGTCGAGTAGTTGCCGCCGGTGGCGTCCCAGCCGTCCTTGCTGCGGCCCACGACCGGCGTCTGGTGCGGGTAGGCGGCCGCGGCGTCCCGCTTCAGCGCGTCCGACGAGGAGTTGTCGAAGGCCTCCTGCAGCACGACCACGTCCTGGCCCTGGAAGAACGGCGCCTTCACGATCTCCGAAGCCCGGTGGTCCTGGCCCCAGTTGGGGTAGAGCGTCTTGCTGAACAGGAAGGCGTTGTACGTCAGCACCTTGAGGTTCTGCGCGGACTGCTGCCCGGACTGCTGCGCGAGCGGGGCCGGGTTCTCCGCCGCGCCGACGGACTGGGCCGTGGCGAGCGCGCCGCCGGCGAGGGCGAGCGCGAGGGCGGCGCCGCTGACGCGCCGGGCCGATGTGCGGGGCATGAAGTCTCCCGTGGTCGGTGGGGGTGGTGGAACGGGAAAGTTGTCTGAACAAGTTGTGCTGCCGTGCGCGCCACATCCAACCAGGCGAAGTTACTTCCAGGTAGCCCTCGGGGTGACGGAATCTGTCCGGTGGGGAAGCGGTGTCACCGTGATGTGTCCGCCGTCACGGGCGGACGGGAATTGGATCGTGCCGGGCTCGGGTAGATCGTCCACATGTTTCTGATTCCGGAGGAACTCGACCTGAAAATCGGCCCGTTGAACCCGCGCGTCGAAGACCTGGTGGTCGCGGCGGTGCTCTTCGGCGTGGTCTTCCTGCTCTTCCGCGCGGTCCTCGTGCCGCGGATCGCACGGGTGCTGGCGGAACGTCAGGACCGGATGGGCGATGTCGCGGGCGGCCTGTACGAGGAGATCCGCGCGGTGCGGGCCGAGCGGGACGAGGTGCTCGCGGGCGCGCGGCACGAGGCTGCGCGGATTCGGCAGCGGGCGGTGGAGGAAGGGGCGGGGCTGGTCGCGTCGGCCCGAGCGGAGGCGCTCCGCGAGCGGGGGGTTCTGCTGGCGTCCGGCCAGGCGGAGATCGCCGCGGAGCGGGCTGCGGCGGAGGCGGCCCTTCGGGCTCAAGTCCCGGACTTGGCAACGGAGTTGGCGGGGCGGGTCCTGGGCGAGCCGGTCTCGACGCGAGCCTGAAAATCCCCCACCCCGCCCCTTCCCGAAAGCCTCCGGCGGTGCTCGTTCGGCTGTCCCGCCGTCGTGGCTGGTCGCGCAGTTCCCCGCGCCCCTGAAGGGACACGCCCTGCTGTGCCCACCCGCGCCGGGAAAGCCGACGACGAACCGGACGTGCGATCAGTCCGGCCTCGGGTCGTCGTGCAAGGGGCGGAGTGGGCGTGTGGCCGTCCAGTTCGGGCCCAAGTCGTCCAGCGTGTAGCCGAACGGGTACGTGCGGGGCTTGGGGAGGCGCGGGAAGCGGTCCGGGCGGGCCGGGAGGAGCCGTACGACCCCCGCCCGCACGCGGAGGGCGGCCTCCGCGAGGCGGCGTACCGGCGCGGGTTGGGGTGCGTACCCCAGGGTCGACAGCAGCCGCTCGTCGATCAGGGCGAGCGTGAACCGCAGGACCAGCGGCCGCAACGCCCGCGGGTACCACGACGCGCTCGTGCGGAACGTGGCCCGGGCGACCCGGTGATTGGCGGGGTCGTAGGCGAAGTGCTCCCGCTCGTACGCGTCGAGGAGCCGCTCGAACTCCGCGTAGGTCGACGGCGCGCCCTCGATGTTCATCAACTGCGCCATCTTGTGGCCGACAAGGGCCAGCGACTCCACCTCGTTGGCGCACAGCCGCCGCCAGCCGAACCGCTCGATCCAGCGGGCGGGCCCGACCACCGTGGTGGCGAGGACGTACAGGAAGTCCTCGTTGCGGATGCCGTACCGGTCGTGCACCCGGTTGAGGTGCCGCGCCGCCGCCCGGCCGCGCTCCGAGTCGAAGCCGTCCTGCGCCATCTCGTGCGCGAACAGGATCGTGTCGTCGTACCGCTTCTGCCCCGCGTGCTCGAACTCGCCGGTGGCGTCGAGGAGTCGGGAGATGCGGGGGACGCCGTAGTCGCGGATGAAGGCGAGGCCGATGCCCTGCATGTAGTCCCAGGGGAACTCGTACTGCGAGATCAGCTTGTGGATGCGCTCGTAGTCCCGCCGCGGGTCCATGGCGCGGATCTCCCGCAGTCTGCTGTAGCGCCCCATGGTCCGCCCGCCCCTCCGGCCGACTCCTCCCGCCCCCTACGGGGCTACCCGCGCGGCGGGCCGGGGAACCGGCCCGCCGTCGGGGCTCAACTCTAGTGCTGGTGAACGGAGTTGGTCCGGGCGATCTTCTTCCACGACTTCGGCTGGTCGACCTCGGCGGACCGGGTCACGCCCACGCCCGCCGCAGCCGGGGCGGACGGCTTCGCCGCCTCGTACAGCCACGTGTCGAAGAGCCCGGCGAGCGGCTTCCCGGAGACGCCCTCCGCGTACTTCACGAAGTCGCTCACCTTCGCGTTGCCGTACGCGCGCTCCGCCGGCCAGCCCTTGAGGATCTCGAAGAACGCCTTGTCGCCGATCTCGTTGCGCAGCGCCTGCAGGGCGAGCGCGCCGCGGTCGTAGACCGCGAGGTGGAACTGGTTCTCCGGGCCCGGGTCGCCCGGCTTGACCGTCCAGAACGCGTCGTCGGCCGGGTGCGAGGCGTACACGTAGTCCGCGAGCTCCTGCGCCGTGCCCTCGCCCTCCTTCTCGGACCAGAGCCACTGGCTGTAGCGGGCGAAGCCCTCGTTGACCCAGATGTCCTTCCAGCCGTCGACGGAGACGCTGTCCCCGTACCACTGGTGCGCCAACTCGTGGACGACCACGGACACGTTGGAGCCGGACGCGAACTGGCGCGGGCTGTAGAACGGGCGGGTCTGCGTCTCCAGGGCGTAGCCGCTCGTCACGTTCGGGACGTAGCCGCCGAGCGCGTTGAACGGGTACGGGCCGAAGACGCCCTCCAGCCACTCGGCGACCTCGCCGGTGCGCTCGATGCTCGCCCGCGCCGCGCCCGCGTTGGCGCCGAGGTCCTTGCTGTACGCGTTCAGGACCGGCAGGCCCTTCGCGGTCTTGTCCGTCGTGATGTCGAACTTGCCGACCGCGAGCGTCGCCAGGTACGAGGCCTGCGGCTTGTCCGAACGCCAGCTGTACCGCGTCCAGTCGAGGCCCACCGGCCGGGTGGACTGCAGCACGCCGTTGCTGATCGCCTGCGTGCCGTTGGGCACCTGCACCGACACGTCGTACGTGGCCTTGTCCAGCGGGTGGTCGTTGGACGGGAACCACCACACCGCCGAGTCCGGCTCCTGCGCCGCGACGCCGCCGTCGGGAGTGCGGTGCCAGGCCGTGTAGCCGTTGATCGCCAGCTCGGACGGCTTGCCCGCGTACCGCACGACCACCGTGATCGCACTGCCCTTCGGCAGCGGGGCGGCCGGGGTGACCTCGACCTCCTGGTCGCCGGAGAAGGAGACGCCGGCCTTCTTGCCGTTGACCAGGACCTCGCTGACGTCCAGGCCGAAGTCCAGGTTGAACCGCGACAGGTCCTGCGAGGTGGTGGCGAGGATCGTCGCCGTGCCCTCCAGCAGGTCCGTCTTCGGCTGGTACTTGAGGCGCAGGTCGTAGTGGGAGACGTCGTAACCGCCGTTGCCGCTCGCCGGGTAGTAGGGGTCGCCGATGCCCGGGGCGCCCGGCTCGTAGTCGGCGGCCGATGCCGGGATCGCCAGCAGCAGGGCGGCCACGAACGCGCCGGGGACGATCAGTCTGCGGTGCACGGAAGCTCCAAGTGGTGGGTGGGGGGCGGGTGTCGGGGCGCGTCCGGCCGGCTCGGGTGGGCCGCCGTCCGCGTCTCTCGGAGCCTATTCAGCCCCGTGCGTCCCGGTCATGTCCATGGCCTCCTTTGTCACACGACTGCCATCCGGCCGACATGTGCCACTTCGTCCCGCACTCCTGACACCCGGCCCGCGAAGACCACGACTGCCCCCTTTTGCACGGGAGTTGACCCGGGTACGTTCCCGCCCATGCCGATACGTGTGCGGGAAATGCGCCTGATACGTGTGCTGTTGCTCGCCGGAGCCCTCCTGGCGACCCTCCTCGCTCCGCTCTCCCCGGCCCACGCCGACCCCGGCGACGTCCGCGAGAGCAAGCCCGTCCACTCGTACGAGAACGCCGTACGCGAGTCCGTCTGGGTCGACACCCGGATCGACGGGGACGGCGACGGGCGGACCGACCGGGTCGCCGCCGACGTCATCCGGCCCCGAGAACCCGCGCAGCAGGGCCGCAAGATCCCCGTGATCATGGACGCCAGCCCGTACTACCAGTGCTGCGGCCGCGGCAACGAGAGCCAGAAGAAGACGTACGACGAGAACGGGAACGTCGTCCAGTTCCCGCTCTACTACGACAACTTCTTCGTGCCGCGCGGCTACGCCTTCGTCGCCGTCGACCTGGCCGGGACCAGCAGGTCCGACGGCTGCGTGGACGTCGGCGGCCGCTCCGACGTGCAGTCCGCGAAGGCCGTCGTCGACTGGCTGAACGGCCGCGCCCGCGGCTACACCAGCCGCACCGGCTCCGAACCCGCCACCGCCGACTGGTCCAACGGCCGCACCGGAATGATCGGCAAGAGCTACGACGGCACCGTCGCCAACGGCGTCGCCGCCACCGGCGTCGAGGGCCTGGAGACCATCGTCCCGATCGGCGCGATCTCCTCCTGGTACGACTACTACTTCCAACAGGGCGCCCCCCTCTACGACTCCGGCCCCGAGTGGCTGTCCGACTACGTGGAGAGCCCCGACGCCCGCACCCGCTGCGGCGCCGTGCAGCAGCGGCTCGTCGACGGCGCGCCCCGCAGCGGCGACTGGACCCCGCTGTGGACGGAACGCGACCACGTGCCGGACGCCGACCAGGTGAAGGCCAGCGTCTTCCTCGTGCACGGCATGCAGGACCTCAACGTCCGCGCCAAGCACTTCGGCCAGTGGTGGGACGCCCTCGGCGCGGCCGGGGTCGAGCGGAAGATCTGGCTCAGCCAGACCGGCCACGTCGACCCCTTCGACTTCCGCCGCGCCGACTGGGTCCGCACCCTGCACCGCTGGTTCGACCACGAACTCCTCGGCTACGACAACGGCATCGACGACGAGCCCATGGCCGACATCGAGCGCGCCCCCGACCAGTGGACGACCGACCGCCAGTGGCCGCCGCGCGGCACCGACATCGTGTCCCTGCACCCCGGCAAGGGCGAGCGGCCCGGCGTCGGCACGCTCGGCCTGCGCCCCGCGCCCGCCGGCGCCGCCGAGAGCTTCACCGACAACCCGAAGCGCGGCGAGGCCGACTGGGCGGCACAGGCGGACAGTCCGACCCCCGACAAGGCCTCCTTCGTCACCGGCCCGCTCACCGAGGACCTGCGGCTCTCCGGCTCCTCACAGATCACCGTCACCGCCACCCCGAACGCGACGAGCGCCCACCTCTCGGCCGTCCTCGTCGACCTCGGCCCCGACACGATCCGCGACTACACCGCCGCCGGGGAAGGCATCAACACCCTTGAGCAGCGCACCTGCTGGGGCGCCGCACGCCCCGGCGACAACCCCTGCTTCAAGGAGACCGAAGCCGCCACCGCCGACGTCGACTTCACCGTCTTCGCCCGCGGCTGGGCCGACCTCGGCACCTACGCGGACCCGGACAAGGGCCGCCCGCTCACCCCGGGCAAGCCGCACACCCTCACCGTCGACATCGCCGCGAGCGACCACGTCGTACCGAAGGGCCACCGGCTCGCCCTGATCGTCGCCGGCACCGACGCCGGCCTGATCGAGCCGCCCGCCGCCCGACCGAAGCTGACCCTCGACCTCGCGCGCACCGAGGCCCGGCTGCCGCTGGTCGGCGGCGCGCCCGCACTCGAAGCCGCGACCCGCGGCGCGGCGGACCACGGCGCACCGTCCGAGAGCCGCTACGAAGGGCTGAACCGCGAGCCCGCCGCGCACCGCGTCCCGGGCGGGCCCACGGCGACCGACTGATTCCCCGAACCGTGAGGGTGCGCCGGGCCCCCGAGCCCGGCGCACCCGGACGCCCCGGCCCCGTACGCCACGCCCCGCACCCGCCCGGAGCCACCCCCGCCCGACCCCCAGGGAGGCACCACCCGTGAGACCCCGCACCCTCGTCCTGGCCGCGGCCGCCCTGCTCGCCGCACCCCTGCTCGCCGCACCCGCCCACGCCACCTCCGCCCACGCCGCCCCGCTCGGCGTCGACGGGCCCCGCACCGGCTTCGAGACCAGCAACGGCGCCCGCTGGACCAGCCAGCCGGAGGAGCAGAAGTTCCTCGCCGAGGTCGACCGTGCCCACGGCGACGTCACCGTCGACCGCATCGGCACCACCAGACAGAACCGTCCCCTCCAACTCGTCCGCATCGGCGAGAACCGCAGCACCGCCAACACCGTCCTGCTCATCTGCAGCCAGCACGGCGACGAGCCCTCCGGCCGCGAGGCCTGCCTCTCCACCACCCGCGACCTCGCCGCCGCCGACGACGCCCGCACCCGCGCCCTGCGCCGCGACACCACGTTCCTGATCGTGCCGACCGCCAACCCCGACGGCCGCGCCGCCGACACCCGCGGCAACTCCGACGGCGTCGACATCAACCGCGACCACATCGCCCTCAAGACCGCCGAGGGCCGCGCCCTGGCCACCGTCATCCGCGACGAGCAGCCGGACGTCATCTACGACCTGCACGAGTACGGCGCCACCCCGCCCTACTACGACAAGGACCTCTTCGACCTCTGGCCCCGCAACCCCAACGTCGCCGCCGGCGTGCACAGCGAGGCCAAGACCCTCTCCGGCGACTACGTCAGGCCCGCCGCCGAGGCCCACGGCCATTCCACCGGCACGTACGGCATCTGGACCGACCCCGTCACCGGCGAGCCGATCAAGCAGACCGCGGGCGACGGCCAGGAACGCATCCTGCGCAACGCCTCCGGCCTCAAGCACGCCGTCGGCCTGCTGATCGAGAGCCGCGTCGACGCCCTGACCGAGCAGGAGAAGGCCGACGAGGCGTTCAACAACCGCCGCCGCGTCAGCTCCCAACTGCACGCCCTCGACGGCCTCCTCGCGTACGCGGACGAGCGCGCGGGCCGGATCGGCGCCGCCACCGCCGCGTCCCGCACCGCCGGCCTCGCCGACCAGGGCCCGGTCTACACCGGCGGCGCCGACAACGACCCCGCCGAGCCGTCCGAGACCATCGCCGACCCGCCCTGCGGCTACACCCTCGACGCGGCCCAGTACGCGGAGGTCGGCGACGAACTCGCCCTGCACGGCGTCCGGGCCGAACGACGGGGCTCCGGCGCCTTCGTCCCCGTACGCCAGTCCATGCGGGCGCTCGTGCCGCTGCTGTTGGACGCACGTGCGCCCTACCACCTGATCGCGGCACGTCCTTTTGAAGGGTGCTGATTCGGGGTAATAGAAATGGCTCACGTGGTAAGGGGTACCGGTGACTTGATTCTGTACCTCGAAGGGTGTGCCAGTGACACAAGATCTGAGCAAGACGGCTGACCGGGGAGACCCGCCGGAAGGTTCGGTGGAGCTCCCCGGCAGTCCGCACGAGGGGCCGCCGCCCCAGACCGACAGAGTGGTGTTCGGCGTCACCGCCGTCCTCACCCTGGCGTTCGTGGTCTGGGGCGGGGTCTCCACGGACACGCTGGAAAGCGTCTCCACCAGCATGCTCAACGGGCTCATCCACAACGGCGGCTGGGCGTTCGTGCTCGCCGCCTCCGGCTTTGTGGTCTTCGCGCTGTGGCTCGCGATCAGCCGCTACGGGAAGATCACCCTCGGTGCGGAGGGCGAGGAGCCGGAATTCCGTACGGTGTCGTGGATCGCCATGATGTTCAGCGCCGGCATGGGCATCGGCCTGATGTTCTACGGCGTGAGCGAGCCGCTGACGCACTACACCTCACCGCCGCCGGGCACCTCGCCCGCCGACTCGGGCGCGCGGATGGAGGTGTCGATGGCGACGACCCTCTTCCACTGGACACTGCACCCGTGGGCGATCTACGCCGTCGCCGGCCTGGCCATCGCGTACAGCTGTTTCCGGCGCCGCAGGCGGCAGACCATCAGCGCCGTGTTCACGCCGCTGATCGGCGAGAAGAACGCCAACGGCGGCATCGGCCGGGCCATCGACATCCTCGCGATCTTCGCGACGCTCTTCGGCTCCGCCGCCTCCCTCGGCCTCGGCGCCCTGCAGATCGCCAACGGCATGCGGGAGCTGGACTGGGCGACCAAGGTCAGCACGGCCGTCCTCGTCTCCATCATCGCCGTGCTCACGATCTGCTTCGTGGCCTCCGCGGTGTCCGGCGTCGAGAAGGGCATCCAGTGGCTGTCCAACATCAACATGGTGCTCGCGGGTCTGCTCGCGGTCTTCCTGTTCGTGGTGGGCCCGACGGTCCTCGTCCTCGACCTGGTGCCGACCTCCGTCGCGTCGTTCCTCGGTGACCTGCCGCAGATGGCGGGCCGTACGGAAGCGGCGAGCGGCAAGGGCATCGCCGACTGGCTGGGCGGCAACACGGTCTTCTACTGGGCCTGGTGGATCTCCTGGACGCCCTTCGTCGGCATGTTCATCGCCCGCATCAGCCGCGGCCGCACGATCCGCCAGTTCATCGGCGGCGTGATCCTCGTGCCGTCCACCGTGAGCCTCGTCTGGTTCGCGATCTTCGGCGGTACGGCGATGCAGCTGAGCGAGCACGGCCGGCTCAGCACCGACCTGACGGTCGAGGGCCAGCTCTTCGGGGTCCTGAACGAGTACCCGATCGCCACCGTCATGAGCCTGCTCGTGATGATCCTGGTGGCCATCTTCTTCGTCTCCGGCGCCGACGCGGCGTCCATCGTCATGGGCACGCTGTCCCAGAAGGGCACGTTCGAGCCGACCCGGTTCGTCGTCATCTTCTGGGGTGTCGTCACCGGTGCGGTCGCGGCGATCATGCTGCTGATCGGCGGCGGCGGCGACGACGCGCTCACCGGCCTGAAGAACCTGACCATCCTGGTCGCGGCCCCGTTCGCGGTGGTCATGGTCGGCATGTGCTGGGCCCTGATGCGCGACCTGCGCCACGACCCGCTGATCGTGCGCGGGGAGAAGGGCGAGGAGGCCGTCGAGATGGCCGTCATCGCCGGTCACGAGAAGTACGACGGCGACTTCGAGCTCCGCATCGGCCCGGCGGACACGGAGTCGGGCGGCACCTCGGACAAGTCCGAGCCCTCGACGAAGTAACCGGCCCTCACCAACCCTCACCGGCCTTCGCATTCGGCGGCGCCGCTCCCTTGGACGGGAGGGGCGCCGCCGCTGTTCTCCCCACCCCGCCCCTTCCCGAAAGTCCTGCCGGACGGGCCTCCTCAACCGCCGGAGGGACTGGTTCTCAGCCCCTCCGCCGATCGCGGAGCCACCAACCCCGCCGCGTCCTCCGCACAGCCCCAAGCCACCGTGACGCCCGCCCCGCCGTGCCCGTAGTTGTGGACCAGCACCCCACCCCCACCGACCGGTTCACGCTCCAGCCGCACCGCCGACCGCGCGGGCCGCAGCCCCACCCGGTGCGCGAGCACCCGTGCCGAGGCGACCTCCGGCCGCACCCGCGCGCAGCGCTCGACGATCGCCGCAGCCGTCGCCGGATCCGGCTCACACCCCCAGTCGCCCTCCTGCGCCGTACCGCCGAGCACGAGCCCGTACGGCTGCGGCAGCAGATACGTCGTCTCGGCCGCCGCCCCGCCGCCCGTCGCGACGTACCACTCCTCGACGCCCGGGTTCTCCACCACGACCAGTTGCCCCCGCACCGGATGCACCGCCGGGTCGTCCGCGAGCGAACGCGCCCCGAGACCCGAGCAGTTGACCACGACGTCGGCCTCCGCCGACGCCTCGCCGAGGGCACGCACCGTACGCCGCTCCAGGGTCCCGCCCGCGGCGGCCAACCGCTCCCGCAGGTACGCGAGATGCCGTGGCATGTCGATCAGCGGCACCGTCGCCCGCAGCCCCTGGGGCTCCTCGCGCAGCTCCGGCACCGCCTTCGCCCAGCGCCCGAGCTCGTCGGCCCGCACGTCGGCCATCGCGCCCGGGACCAGCCGTACCCCGGTCGTCGACGGATCCTCGGCCAGCGGCACGTACACGTCGAGGGAGCGCAGCGACCACTCCTCGACGAGGGCCTGCGGCTCGATCCGGTACGGCCAGCAGAGGCCGCCCGCGACCGCCGACGTGCAGTCCGCCGCCGCGTCGCGCGCCCACACCCGTACCCGCTCGCCGCGTTCGGCGAGCACCACCGCCGTCGTCAGGCCGATGACACCGCCGCCCACCACGATCACTTCAGCGCTCATGTCCATGCTCATAACCCCGCCCCGCCGGGAATACTCCGCACATGTCTGCCGAATACACGTCCTTCGGCCTGGCCCCGGCGACCCGCGCCGGGGATGTCCTCGCGGGCGGGGGCTATCAAGTGCACCGGGAATTCCTGGACTTCATCGTCGGCGGCCGCCCGCTGCTCTTCCAGCTCTCCGACCTCGACGCGGTCTCCCCGCTCGCCGCCGACGTACCGCCCGCGATCTTCATCGACCACGTCCGCCGGCTCCTCCTGGAGACCGAGGCCCCGCTCGCCGGCGGCCGGTACGTGATCTACGGCTGCCCCGAGTGCGAGGCCCTGGCGTGCGGCGCCGTGACGGCGGTCATCGAGCGCGCGGACGACGGCAGCGACGCCTACGTGTGGCGGGACTTCGCCTGGCAGACCGACGAGCACGCCGACCTGGAGCGCAACGGCTACCACGGCATCGGCCCGTTCCGCTTCCGCGCCGACGAATACCTGGGCGCCCTGCGCCGCCTCGTCCGGGCGGAGGACACCGGCGCCAAACTCGACGACGACCCGGTGTCCGAGCCCGCGCGCGCCGTGCGCCGCCGCGTCCTCGTCGTCGGCGCCCGCGCCGCCGTCCTCGGCAAGCTCGCCGCGGCCCTGCGCATCATCGGCATCGGCGCCGAGACCCTCCCCGCCGACGCGCTCCGCGAAGACCTCGGCATCCCGCCCGAGGAACTGCGTACCTACGGCGCCGTCGCCTTCGGCCGAGCCGTGACCGACGCCCAACGCGCCGTGGTACGCGGGGAGTTCGAGCGCGCGGGCGTCGACGTCGCCTACGTGGACGGCCTCGCCCCGATCGTCCCGCTCCTCGTCGCCCAGGTCGAACAGGCCCTGGGCGAGCGGCAGTCGGACCGGCGCCGCCTGACCGGGCTCACGGTCGTCGACGGCGAGGCGGACGTGCAGGTCACGTCGACCTGCCGCGTCCGCCTCACCGCATACCGCCTGGACCGCCTCCACCGCACCCACACCCACGAGGTGTACGAGGGCGTCCTGGAACCGGGCAGCCATCGCATCGCCCTGGACCCCAGGACGGTACGAGGCCGAGCGTTCCTGGTGGCGCGGGCACCGGGAGCGGTCGCGGTGACACCCGTGCCCCGCTCTTCCGGGCCCCGCTAGGGGCGCGGGGCTGTGACATCAGCGGCTCCGCCGCGGGGCGCGAGCAACCACGACGGAGGGTCAGCCGAAAGAACACCGTCGGAGGCTTTCGGGAAGGGGCGGGTAGGGGAAAGAACAGCCGACTACCGCCGACCGCCCCCCTTCCCCTCATCCAACAACCCCGCCTTCCGCAAGGCATCAGCCATGGCGGAGTTGGCAGGCGCCGGAGCCTGCCGACCCCCACCGCCCCCACCGCGCCGCTCACGGGAACCGCCCCCACCCCGCTGCTGCGGAGGCCGACCACCCTGGCCGCCCCGCCCGCCGCGCTCACGCCGCTGCCCGGAGCCCGAGCCGGAGCCCGAACCACCTTCCCCGGAGCCGGAGTTGGCCTCGTCGTCGAGCCGCAGGGTCAGCGAGATCCGCTTGCGTGGGATGTCGACGTCGAGGACCTTCACCTTCACGATGTCGCCCGGCTTCACCACGTCCCGCGGGTCCTTGACGAACGTCTTCGACATCGCGGACACGTGCACGAGCCCGTCCTGGTGCACGCCGACGTCCACGAACGCGCCGAACGCCGCGACGTTGGTCACGACCCCTTCGAGCACCATCCCGGACGCCAGATCGCCGATCTTCTCGACGCCCTCCTTGAAGGTGGCCGTCTTGAACGCGGGCCGCGGGTCGCGCCCCGGCTTCTCCAGCTCGCGCAGGATGTCCGTGACCGTCGGCAGACCGAACTTGTCGTCCACGAACTCGTCGGCCTTCAGCGAGCGCAGCACGCCCGTGTTGCCCACCAGGGACGCGACCTCGCCGCCGGTCGCCTTCACCATCCGCCGCACCACCGGGTACGCCTCGGGGTGCACGGCGGACGCGTCCAGCGGGTCGTCCCCGCCGCGGATCCGCAGGAAGCCCGCGCACTGCTCGTACGCCTTCGGGCCGAGCCGGGCGACGTCCTTGAGGCCCTTGCGGTTCTTGAACGGGCCGTTGGCGTCGCGGTGCGCCACGATGTTCTCCGCGAGGCCCGCGCCGATGCCGGACACCCGGGCGAGCAGCGGGGCGGACGCCGTGTTCACGTCCACGCCGACGCCGTTCACACAGTCCTCGACGACCGCGTCGAGCGAGCGGGACAGCTTCACCTCGGACAGGTCGTGCTGGTACTGCCCGACGCCGATGGACTTCGGGTCGATCTTCACCAGCTCGGCCAGCGGGTCCTGCAGGCGGCGCGCGATGGACACGGCGCCGCGCAGCGACACGTCCAGGTCAGGCAGCTCCTGCGAGGCGAACGCGGACGCCGAGTACACCGACGCGCCGGCCTCCGACACCATCACCTTGGTGAGCTTCAACTCCGGGTGCTTGGCGATGAGTTCACCGGCCAGCTTGTCCGTCTCGCGGGACGCCGTGCCGTTGCCGATCGCGATCAGGTCGACGGAGTGCGCCGCGGCCAGCCTGGCGAGCCGGGCGATCGACTCGTCCCACTTGTTCGCCGGGACGTGCGGGTGGATCGTGTCCGTCGCGACGACCTTGCCGGTGGCGTCGACCACGGCGACCTTCACACCCGTACGGAAACCGGGGTCCAGGCCCAGCGTCGCGCGTGTGCCCGCGGGCGCCGCGAGCAGCAGGTCCCGCAGGTTCGCCGCGAACACCTTGACCGCCTCGTCCTCCGCGGCCGTCCGCAGCCGCAGCCGCAGGTCGATGCCCAGGTGCACCAGGATCCGCGTACGCCAGGCCCAACGCACCGTGTCGAGCAGCCACTTGTCGCCCGGCCGGCCCCGGTCGGCGATCCCGAAACGGCTCGCGACGATCGGCTCGTACGAGGACGTGGCGCCCGGAACGGCGGACTCGGCGGACGGCTCCTCCGGCTCCAGGACGAGGTCGAGGACCTCCTCCTTCTCGCCGCGCAGCATCGCGAGGACGCGGTGCGAGGGCAGCTCGGTGAACGGCTCGGCGAAGTCGAAGTAGTCGGCGAACTTCGCGCCCTCGGTCTCCTTGCCCTCGCGCACCTTCGCGGCGAGCCGGCCGCGCGTCCACATCCGCTCGCGCAGCTCGCCGATCAGGTCGGCGTCCTCGCCGAAGCGCTCGGTGAGGATGGCGCGCGCCCCGTCGAGGGCGGCCTGCGGATCGGCGACGCCCTTCTCGGCGTCCACGAACGCGGCGGCCGCGGCGAGCGGCTCCACGGACGGATCGCCGAGCAGCCCGTCGGCCAGCGGTTCGAGGCCCGCCTCGCGCGCGATCTGCGCCTTCGTACGGCGCTTGGGCTTGAAGGGCAGATAGATGTCCTCGAGGCGCGCCTTGGTCTCGGCGGCGCGGATCTGCGCCTCGAGCTCCTCGGTCAACTTGCCCTGTTCCCGCACCGATTCGAGGATCGCCGTACGCCGCTCCTCCAGCTCCCGCAGGTAGCGCAGCCGCTCCTCCAACGTGCGCAGCTGCGCGTCGTCGAGCATCTCGGTGGCTTCCTTGCGGTACCGGGCGATGAACGGCACCGTCGAACCGCCGTCGAGCAGCTCGACGGCGGCCTTCACCTGCCGTTCCCGTACGCCGAGCTCCTCGGCGATCCTGCTCTCCACGGACCCTACGACGGGTGTCGGTGTCGCCCCTGTGGTCACGATTCCCCTACCGCCTTCTCGCTGAGCTTGAAGTGGCATTGTGGCAGGTGGCGGTGACCGTCCGGGATCGGGTGGGGCCCCGCGCACCCCGCGCGGCACTCCCGCCGCCGGTCAGACCCGGTGCGCCCGGCGCGTCGCGCGGGGCCGTCGGCGGACGGCGACGGGAGCCCCTCCGGCTCAGCTCTTCCCGAGGAGGTCCGCCGGGAACGCGCCCGCCGCGAGGGCCGCGCCGACGAACCCGGTCGCCAGCTCGGTGAGGCGTGACACGCCCGCGGCGCCCAGGTGCTCGTACGGGGCGGCGTCGAGGCGGTCCGTGGCGGACTCGATCTCCGCGCGCAGCGTCACGCCCGCCTCCGTCAACTCGCCGTCCGCGCCGAGCAGTCCGCGCTCCCGCAGCCGTCCGGCGGCCGCGTCCCAGTCGTCCTGCGTCCAGCCGCGGGTGGCGAGGATCCACTTCGGCGCCATGCCCTTGCCGGTCGCGGTGTGGCTGACCAGCGCCTCCACCGGGTCGAGCCCGGCGTCCAGGAGCACGGCGAGGTGGCCGTCGCCGCGGTGCTCGCGAAGCAGCGTCGCCGCGTGCCAGAACGCGAGGTGCGGCTCCTGCGGCACGGGCAGGTCGGCGTGCGCGGCGTACAGCGGCCGGGCGTGCCGGGTGCAGGCCTCGGTCGCGCGCAGGGCGAGCCCGGCGGCCTCCGCCATCGCCTCCGACGCGACCGCCTCGTCGCCGAGCAGCCGGCGCAGCGTGCTGTCGGCGGACCGCAGCCGCGCGGCGAGCACGTCCTCCGGCGCGGCGACGTCCCAGACGGCGGGCAGCGCCTTCGCGATCAGGTCGTACTTGAAGTTGTAGAACGACGCGGCGACGACACCGGGGCCGACCCGGCCGAAGGCGGCGGCCCGCCCGGCGAAGTAGGCGTCGTTGCCGTCCGCGACGCCGAGTGCGGCGAGCTCGGCGGTGAAGTCGGGGGAGAAGTAGACGGTCGAGTGCAGCGGGTTCACGACGTTGTGACAGCGGCGTCCGGCGCGCGCGGGCAGAGAGGTCATGCCCGGCACGCTACCGACTGGTTGGTACGGCTGGAAGAGCGGGGCGGCGATGGCAGGAAAGGTGGGGTTCTCGTCATTGCGGCCATCCGTGCCCGGCAGAAGAATCGACCGCATGAACCCCCAGCGCACCGGCCGAGGCCAGGAGAAGGACGTGCTCGTGGTCCTCTTCGACGGGGTCCAGAGCCTCGACGTGACCGGCCCGGTCGAGGTCTTCACCGGCGCGACGTACGCGGCCGAGGCCGGACCCGGCGTCCCCGCCCGCCCCGGCTACCGCCTCCGCACCGCCTCCCTCGACGGCGCCCCGGTCCGCACCTCCAGCGGCCTCACCGTCGTACCGGACGGGGCCCTGCTCGACGGCCTCGCACCGCACACCCTGCTCGTCCCCGGCGGCGACGGCACCCGGGCGACGCCGCCCGCGCTGGTCGACGCCGTACGCGAACTCGCCCCGCGCGCCGAGCGGTTGGTGTCCGTGTGCAGCGGCGCCCTGGTGCTCGCCGAGGCCGGGCTGCTCGACGGGCGGCGGGCCACCACGCACTGGATGTTCTGCGACAAGCTGGCCCGCGACCACCCCGAGGTGCGGGTCGACGCGGACCGGATCTACGTACGCGACGGGCATGTCGCCACCTCCGCCGGGGTGACCGCGGGCATCGACCTGGCGCTCGCCCTCGTCGAGGAGGACCTCGGCAGGGACGTCGCCCTGACCGTCGCCCGGCATCTGGTGGTGTTCCTGCGCAGGCCCGGCAACCAGGCGCAGTTCAGCGCCCAGTTGGCGGCGCAGACCGCGCAGCGGGAGCCGTTGCGCGAGGTCCAGCAGTGGATCACCGAGCACCCCGGGTCCGACCTGTCCGTGGAGGCGCTCGCCGAGCGCGCCCGGCTCTCGCCCCGGCACTTCGCCCGCGCCTTCCAGGCGGAGACGGGCACGACGCCGGGGCGGTACGTGGAGCGGGTCCGCCTCGAACACGCACGGCGGCTGTTGGAGGACACCGCCGACGGGGTCGAGGAGGTCTCCCGGGCCTGCGGCTACGGCACCCCGGAGGCGATGCGCCGCGCCTTCGTCCGGCACCTGGGCACCGGCCCGTCCGAGTACCGCCGCCGCTTCCGCACGACGACCTGCTGAACCCCCTGCGCCCCGCGCTCCCTCACGCCCTGAACTCCCGTACCAGGAAAGGACCTTGATGAAGATCGCGATCCTGCTCTACCCGGGCTTCACCGCCCTCGACGCCATCGGCCCGTACCAGACCCTGAGCCCGCTCCCGGACGCCGACGTGCTGTTCGTCGCCGAGCACGCCGGGCCCGTCACCGACGACAACGGCACCCTGACCGTCACCCCGGGCGGGACCCTCGCCGAGGTGCCGGACCCGGACGTCGTCGTGGTGCCGGGCGGTCCTCCGGAGAGCGTCGAGCCACAGATGGCGAACCCGGCCGTCCTGGACTGGCTGCGCGCGGCCGACGCGCACAGCACCTGGACGACCTCCGTCTGCACCGGCTCGCTCATCCTCGCCGCCGCCGGCCTCCTCAAGGGCCGCCGCGCCACCTCGCACTGGCTGGCCCTCGACGCCCTGCCCGGCTTCGGCGCGGAACCGACCGGCGAGCGCGTGGTGTTCGACGGCAAGTACGTCACGGCCGCCGGCGTCTCCTCCGGCATCGACATGGGTCTCACCCTCGCCGGACGCACGGCCGGGGACGCGTACGCGCAGGGCATCCAGCTGATGATCGAGTACGACCCGCAGCCCCCGTACGACGCGGGCTCGCCGGAGAAGGCCCCGGCCGAGCTGGTCGAGAAGTTCCGCGACGAGGACGCGGCGGCCGCCCGCGCCTAGGACGTCCCGCCCGCGCCCAGGACGTCCCGCCCGCGCCCAGGGTGTCTCAGTCCTCGGCCGGGCTCCAGGTGAACCGCGGCGCCCGGCGCTCCAGGAAGGCGGCGACACCCTCGGCGGTGTCGCCGCTGCCGCGCGCCTGCTCCGCCCAGTGCGCCGACCGGTCCACACGGCCCGCCGCGAACTCCTTCGCCGCCGCCTGCGTGAGCAGCGACCGCGAGGCGAGGACCCGGGCGAACTCGCCGACCCGCTTGTCCAGCTCGCCCGGCGCGTGCACCTCGTCCACGAGCCCGGTGCGCAGCGCCCGCGCCGAGTCGATCAACTCGCCGGAGAACAGCAGGTACTTGGCGGTCGCCGGGCCGACCAGGTCCACCAGGCGCCGGGTCGACGAGGCCGCGTACACGATGCCCAGCTTGGCCGGGGTGATCCCGAAGGACGCGCCCTCCTCGGCGAACCGCAGGTCGCACGCCGCCGCCAACTGGGCGCCGCCGCCCACGCAGTAGCCCCGTACCGCCGCGAGCGTCGGCTTCGGGAAGGACGCGAGCGCCTCCTCGGCGGCCACGGCGAGCTCCTGCGCCTCGGTCGCCGAGGCGCGCAGGCCGGAGATGTCCGCACCGGCGCAGAACGTCGGCCCCGCGCCCGTCAGCACCACCACGCGCACCTCGGGGTCGGCCGCGAGCCCGGCGAGCAGCGGCGGCAGCGCGCGCCACATGTCGGTGGTCATCGCGTTGCGCTTGGCGGGGTGGTCGATGACGACGGTCGCGACGGAGTCGGCGACCGTGTGCCGCAGCCGCGGCCCGGTGAGCTCGGAGTGCGCCATGCGCCGGATGCTATCCGTACGGTGCGAACGTACGATCAGCGAGGGGGCGGCAGGCGTGCGCAGACGGGGGGACACCCGGCCCACAGGAGGCGCTCGATGGCCAAGGACACGAGGGAGACCGTCAAGGACACCGCCGCCAGGGGAGCACCCGCGGCCGAGGGCAGAAAGCTCAGGCGCGGCTTCCTCGTGCTCGCGCTGCTCGGCGCGATCCTGGTGCTCGGCGGCCTCGTCGGCCTGGTCTACGTGGGCGTCGCCACGCTCACCTCGATGATCCTGTTCGGCTGGCTGCTGCTCGTCGGCGGGCTCGTCGGGCTGCTGCAGTCGGTGCAGTTGCGCGGCACCAGCGTGTTCTGGCTGGGCGTGGTCGTGGCCGCACTGAACATCGCGGCGGGCGTGGTCGTGCTGCGCCACCCGGAGGGCTCCGCGGAGGCGCTCACCATGTTCGCCGCGCTGCTCTTCCTCACCGGCGGGGTGTTCCGCCTGGTCGGCAGCGTGGTGGTGCGCGGCCCGCAGTTCGGTCTGACCCTCGTGCAGGGCGCGTTCGGCCTGCTCCTCGGCATCCTGGTGCTCGCCGAGTGGCCGGGCAGCAGCCTGTACGTCATCGGCACGTTCTTCTCGCTCGCGCTGCTCTTCGACGGGCTCGGCCTGATCGCCCTCGGCCTCGGCGGCCGCAAGCTCGTGGGGTACGTGGAGGATGCGGTGACCCCGGGTAACGCCGAGGTCGGGGGAACGGCGGGGGACAGGGGCCCGCTGCACAAGGGGAGCTTGAAGACAGAACAAGACGAGCAAGATCAGTCGTCCAACTGACTCCTGCGCGCGGCTGCGATCAGAAGCCATCGATAGGTGACCAGTTCTGATCACTTCGGCGGTCCGGGGACGATCCTTACCAAACTCGACGTGTGGCGACAATCGAGCGTGAGGGCAGGGACCGGACGATGGGCGACCACGGCGGCGCGACAGCCGACCCGACATCGGCGGCCGGACCACTGCCGTACGAAGGAGTCTGGCGGTTCACCGCGCCCGCGGTCGACGCCTCCGTACCGCAGGCCCGGCGCGCGGTGCGCGACCTGCTCGCCCGCCAGGGGGTGCCCGCCGCCGACGACATCGTGCAGGGCCTCCTGCTGATCGTCTCGGAGCTGGTCACCAACTCCGTACGGCACGCGGCACTGCTCTCCCCGATGATCGCGGTCGAGGTCGCCGTCGGCGCCGAATGGGTCCGCGTCTCCGTCGAGGACAACCACCCCTACCGGCCCACCGCCCTGGTCGCCGAGGAGAGCCAGACCGGCGGCCGCGGACTGCTGCTCGTCCGGGAGATCACCAAGGAGGCCGGCGGCGCCTGCGACGCCGAGCACACCGCCACCGGCGGCAAGATCATCTGGGCCGCCCTGCCCCTCAAGCCGATGGGCCCCGCCGCCGTCTGACCCCGTCGGCCCGCAGCACGCCGAGGGCCCGCAGCACGTCGAAGGCTCACAGCACGCCGAAGGCCCCGCACCGATCGCCGGTGCGGGGCCCTCACGCGGTGCGGGCGCGGCGGACTACCAGTTGGCCGCCGGGCCCGTCAGCTCCTCGATCGCCGGACGCGCCGCCTGAAGCACCGTCATGAACCAGGACGAGAACGGCGCCTGGTCGTGCCGCACGGCCAGCTCGTCCGCCGTCACGAACGCCGTCTCCGCGATCTCCTCCGGGTCCGGGTCCACCGGCGACTGCACCATCCCGACGAACAGATGGTTGAACTCCTGCTCCACCAGGCCCGATTCGGGGTCCGGGTGGTTGTACCGCACCGTGCCCGCCTCCGCGAGCAGCGACGGCGACACCCCCAGCTCCTCGTACGTACGCCGCGCGGCCGCCGCGAACGGGGACTCGCCGGGGTACGGGTGCCCGCAGCAGGTGTTCGACCACACGCCGGGGGAGTGGTACTTGCCGAGGGCCCGGCGCTGGATCAGCAGCCGGCCGCGCTCGTCGAAGAGGAACACGGAGAACGCCCGGTGCAGCTGCCCGGGAGCCTGGTGGGCGGCGAGCTTCTCCGCGGTGCCGATCGTGTTGCCGTCCTCGTCGACGAGCTCGAGCAGGATCTCTGCGGCGGAGCCGCTCGTGGTGTTCGCCGCGGCGCCTTGTGTGATCGGCATAACCATCCTTCGCTTCGGTCTTCGACCCCACAAGTCTGCCGTACGCACGCGCCGCAAAGGCCACTTCTCGGCACCGCATGTCATGTCCCGACCCCGACGCGCGCACCGCACGCCGGGGACGGGAAGCGGTCACACCCCGAACGCCGCCGGGTACCGGACCGTGCCGCGCGGCAGCGGGCGCTCCGACGCGTCCAGGGCGAGCGCCATCAGCGCCTCGTCCGGCACGTCGAACGCCACCCGTACGCCGAGACCGGAGGCGCGCGTGAAGCCGAACCTCGGGTAGTACCCGGGGTGCCCCAGGACCACCACGAGCCGCTCCTCGCCGCGCGCCCGGGCCGCGTCGAGCACGGCCGCGACGACCGCCGAACCCGCGCCCTGCCCCTGGAACTCCGGCGCCGTCGCGACCGGCGCCAGGCACAGCGCCGCCGCGTCGCCGACCCGGCAGCGGGTCAGCAGCGCGAACGCCGCGATCCGCCCGTCCGGGGCCTCGGCCACGTACGACAGGCCGCCGATCCACGCGTCCCCGTCGGCGCGCAGGGCGTCGACGAGCCGGGCCTCCTCCGCGGTGGGGAAGGCCGCCGCGTTGACCGCGTGCACCTCGGCGGTGTCCGCCGCCGACTCGGGGCGCACCCGCCAGCCGGACGGCCTGAGCACATAGCCGGTGTAGCCGTACTCGGCGCCGTGCTCCGCCCGCATCCGCAGCTCCTCGCGGGTGGCGGCCAGGGCCTCGGGCATCCCCGGCGCCTGCGGATCGGCGGCGTCGGCCCGCTCGGCCAGCGGCCCGTAGTACTCGGCCCAGTCGGACTCGGGCTGCTCGTACGTGCCGAGCAGGTCGTACCCGGCGGCCGCCGCGGCCCAGCGGTTCGCCGGGCCCGCCCGCAGGGCGTAGTGCCGGTCCCAGAAGGCGCGGGCCTCGCGGGACGGCTCGGGGGTGGTCCACTCGCACTCGGTGAGCACCAGTGCGCCCCCGGGCGCGAGCAGCCGGCGCCAGGAGCGCAGCGCGGTGTCGAACCCGATGCTGTACGCCGAGCTCTCCGCCCACACCAGGTCGAACGCCCCGTCCGGGAACGGCAGTTCGCCCATGTCGGCGCGGACGGTGGTGATCCGGTCGGCGAGCCCGCGCTCGGCGGCGGCCGCGTCGAGCTCGTCCAGGAACGGCTGGTGCAGGTCGACGGCGGTCACCTCGGCCCCCGCCTCCGCGGCGAGCAGCAGCGCGGCACGGCCGGGGCCGCAGCCCAGGTCGAGGACGCGCGGCCGCTCGGGCAGCGGGCCGGTGAGGGAGAGGAGGCGCCGGGTGGTGGCGTCGGAGCCGGGGCCCTGCCGGGTGAGTCCGTGGTGCAGGGCGAAGAAGGCCTCGTACAGGGAGGCGGCCTCGGTCGAGGCGTCGTCGAACTCGTTGTTGTCGGACAACGTGAGAACCCTTTGGGTTGTGGGTTCGCGGGCGGCTCTACGTAGGCGCCGGTCAGCCGCGAGCCCGGAGAGTGGGGACAACCATGTCGCTGCGCACGGCAGCGCGGAACGCGACAGTCATCAACCCACCTCCAAGATCGCTGGCCACATTATCACGTTCGGTGACCCGGGCGCGCGCCGATCGAGAGGGCCGCACGCCCGACGGGTCAGTGGCAGACCTTCTCGTGCGCCTCGTGTCCGCTCGGCTCCAGCTGGAACGTGCAGTGCTCCACGTCGAAGTGGTCCCCGATGCAGCCCTGCAGTTCGTGCAGCAGCTTCTCGTGCCCCACCGAGTCCAGCACGTCGTGGTCGACCACCACGTGCGCGGAGAGCACCGGCATCCCCGAGGTGATCGTCCAGGCGTGCAGATCGTGCACGTCCCGCACCCCCGGCAGCTCCAGGATGTGCGCCCGCACCTCGGCCATGTCGACGCCCTTGGGCGCGGACTCCAGGAGCACGTTGACCGTCTCGCGGAGCAGCTTCACCGTACGGGGCACGATCATGAGGCCGATCACGATCGAGGCGATCGGGTCCCAGGCCTGCCAGCCGGTGAGCACGATCAGGGTCGCCGCGACGATCACCGTGGCCGAGCCGAGCGCGTCCGCGAGGACCTCCAGGAACGCGCCGCGCACGTTCAGGCTCTCCCGCTGGCCGCGCAGCAGCAGTGTCAGGGAGATCACGTTGGCGACCAGGCCGATCACGCCGTAGACGATCGCGAGCGGGCCGTGCGTGGGCGAGGGCTCGATGAACCGCTGCACCGCCTCGACCAGGACGAAGCCGCCGACGCCGAGCAGCAGCAGACAGTTGGCGAGCGCTGCGAGTATCTCGGCGCGGGCGTAGCCGAACGTGCGGTTGCCGGACGCCGGGCGGTTGGCGAAGTGGATCGCGAGCAGCGCCATCGCGAGGCCCAGCGCGTCCGTCGCCATGTGCGCGGCGTCGGCGACCAGGGCGAGCGAGTTCGCCGCGATGCCGCCGACGATCTGCACCAGCATCACGAAGACCGTGATGCTCAGCGCGATCCGCAGCCGCCCCTTGTACGCGGCCGCGGCCGTGCCGGTCAGCGGCGCACCGTGGCCGTGTCCATGTCCGTGATCGTGCCCGGCCCCCATGGGGTCCCCCTCGTCGTCTGCGCGGACGGAACTGTGGTCGGTCTCCCACCGCCCGACGGGCCGGCGGGACTGCCAGTCAACTACGGGGGAGGGGTATAGGGCAACACGACGTTGAACACCGTTGTCATGTGCCCTGACCTGCGGAAATGACTCCTGGTCAGAGAGCTGGCAAGATCGTCTGCGAGGGTGGTCGCCGAGAGCGCCCCGCACCGCTGGTTTGTCGGGCGAGGCCCCGTTCACCGATGATGACCGATGCGGTCAGGGCCTTGCAGACCGCGCTTATCGGGCCGTAAACGGGCGGTGAATTACCGCTTCCCATCATCCGATAGCCTCTGCCGACGTGCCGCCCGGCCGCCCCTCGGCCGGAGGCGCCTTGCACGCTGCCCGGCGCCCGCGCGCGCCGACCCCCAAGGAGTGAGTTCGTCTGTCGACCGCCATCCTCACCGGTCAGCCGGTCCCTGGCTCGTCGCTCGAGGGCGACCTCCAAGGCCTCGGCTTCGACGTGCGGGTCGCCTCGCGAGCAGCGGACGTCGAGGCCCTGCTCGACCGGGCCCCGGCCGGCGAGCGGGTCGCGCTCGTCGACGCGGGCTTCGTCGGCCATGTGCACGCCCTGCGCCTCGGCCTCACCGACCCGCGCTTCCCGGCGAGCGCCGTCCCCGGCGCCGTCACCGCGCAGCCGTCCGCCCGCGCCGCCCTCGCCCGCGCCGTCCGCGCGGCCGCCGAGGCCCCGGCCGGCGACACCGCGCTGCGCACCGACCTCGTGGCCGACCGCATAGCCGCGGAGCTCGAAGCGGACGACGTACCGCTGCACCGCCCCGAACTCGGCGCCCTCGTCGCCACCGTCCCCGCCGACCCGCAGGCCCGCAACGAGGCCCGGCAGGCCGTGGCCGCCGTGGACGAGGAGGAGATCCGCCTCCGTACGGCCGTGAAGTCCCGCGACGGGTTCTTCACCACGCACTGCATCAGCCCGTACTCCAAGTACCTCGCCCGCTGGTGCGCCCAGCGGGGGCTGACCCCGAACCAGGTCACCACCGCGTCCCTCGCCACCGCGCTGATCGCCGCGGGCTGCGCCGCCACCGGCACCCGGCTCGGCTTCGTCGCCGCCGGCGTCCTGCTGATCCTCTCCTTCGTCCTCGACTGCACCGACGGCCAGCTGGCCCGCTACTCGCTGCAGTACTCGACGATGGGCGCCTGGCTCGACGCCACCTTCGACCGCGCCAAGGAGTACGCCTACTACGCGGGACTCGCCCTCGGCGCCGCCAACGCGAACGGCGACGACGTGTGGGCGCTCGCCCTCGGCGCGATGGTGCTGCAGACCTGCCGGCACGTGGTCGACTTCTCGTTCAACGAGGCCAACCACGACGCGACCGCCAACACCAGCCCCACGGCGGCCCTTTCGGGCAAGCTCGACAGCGTCGGCTGGACGGTCTGGGTGCGGCGCATGATCGTGCTGCCCATCGGTGAGCGCTGGGCCCTGATCGCCGTGCTCACCGCGGTCACCACGCCCCGCATCACCTTCTGGGTGCTGCTGATCGGCTGCGCCTTCGCCGCCTGCTACACCACCGCGGGCCGCGTCCTGCGCTCCGTGACCCGCAAGGCCCACCGCACCGACCGCGCCGCGCGCGCCCTCGCGGACCTCGCCGACAACGGCTGGCTCGCCGAGTCCTTCGCCGCCCTGAAGCCGCGCCTGCCGCTGCCCGCCCCCGCGACCGCCTTCGCCGGCGCCGCGCTCCTCGTGGCTGTGGCAGCTCTCACGTCGTACGGCAGCACGTGGGTGATCGTCGCCGCGGTGGTGTACGTGATCACCTCCGGCTTCGCGCTCGCCCGGCCCCTCAAGGGCGCCCTGGACTGGCTCGTTCCGCCGTTCTTCCGGGCCGCCGAGTACCTCACGGTGCTCGCCCTCGCGGCCGCCGCGGACGTGAACGGGGCCTTGCCCGCGGCTTTCGGACTGGTGGCCGCGGTCGCCTACCATCACTACGACACGGTGTACCGCATCCGCGGTGGCGCCGGCGCGCCCCCGCTCTGGCTGGTGCGCGCGATCGGGGGGCAGGAAGGCAGAACCCTTGCGGTCATACTCGCCGCCGCACTGCTGCCCGCACAAGGTTTCACCGTCGCGCTCACGGTTCTCGCCGTGGCCGTGGCGCTCGTGGTGCTCGTCGAGAGCATCCGCTTCTGGGTGTCCGCTCACAACGAAGGCGCACCCGCCGTACACGATGAAGGAGAACCCGCATGATCGGCCTCGTCCTGGCCGCCGGCGCCGGCAGTCGGCTTCGCCCCTACACCGAGACGCTTCCCAAGGCGCTGGTGCCCGTGGTGGGCGAGGGAACCGAGAACGAGCTCTCCGTCCTCGACCTCACCCTGAAGAACTTCGCCGAGATCGGCCTCGAGGAGGTCGGCATCATCGTCGGCTACCGCAAGGAGGTCGTGTACGAGCGCAAGGCCGCCCTGGAGGCGAAGTACGGCCTGAAGCTGACGCTCATCGAGAACGACGTCGCCGAGAAGTGGAACAACGCGTACTCCCTGTGGTGCGGCCGTGACGCCATCAAGCACTCGGTGATCCTCGCCAACGGCGACACCGTGCACCCGGTCTCCGTCGAGAAGACCCTGCTCGCCGCCCGCGGCGACGGCAAGAAGATCATCCTCGCCCTGGACACCGTCAAGGACCTGGGCGACGAGGAGATGAAGGTCGTCGTCGACCCCGACAAGGGCGTGCAGCGCATCACCAAGCTGATGGACCCGTCCGAGGCCACCGGCGAGTACATCGGCGTCACCCTCATCGAGGGCGAGGCCGCCGACGAGCTCGCCGACGCCCTGAAGGCCACGTACGAGCGCGACCCGCAGCTCTACTACGAGGACGGCTACCAGGAGCTCGTGAACCGCGGCTTCAAGGTCGACGTCGCCCCGATCGGCGACGTGTCCTGGGTCGAGATCGACAACCACGACGACCTCGCCAAGGCCAGGGAGATCGCGTGCCAGTACTGACGAGGCTCATCCCCTCGCCGGTCGTCGTCGACATCCGCGCCGGGGCCCTGAACGACCTCGCCGGGGTCCTGGCCGACCAGCGCATCTCGTCGTCCACGGGGCGCCTGGCCATCGCGATCAGCGGTGGCTCGGGCGCCGCCCTGCGCGCCCGCCTCGAACCCTCGCTGCCCCGCGCCGAGTGGTTCGAGGTCGGCGGCGGCACCCTGGACGACGCGATCAAGCTCGCCGACGACATAAAGAAGGCGGGCCGCTACGACGCGGTCGTCGGCCTCGGCGGCGGCAAGATCATCGACTGCGCCAAGTTCGCCGCGGCCCGCGTCGGCCTGCCGCTGGTCGCCGTCGCGACGAACCTGTCGCACGACGGCCTGTGCTCCCCGGTCGCGACCCTCGACAACGACGCCGGGCGCGGCTCGTACGGTGTGCCGAACCCGATCGCGGTCGTCATCGACCTCGACATCATCCGGGAGGCGCCGGTCCGCTTCGTGCGCTCCGGCATCGGCGACGCCCTGTCCAACATCTCCGCGGTCGCGGACTGGGAGCTCGCCGCCCGCGAGCGCGGCGAGGACATCGACGGACTCGCGGCCGCCATGGCCCGCCAGGCCGGCGAGGCCGTGCTCCGGCACCCCGGCGGCGTCGGCGACGACGGCTTCCTGCAGGTCCTGGCCGAGGGCCTGGTGCTGACCGGTATCGCCATGTCCGTCTCCGGCGACTCCCGGCCCGCCTCCGGCGCCTGCCACGAGATCAACCACGCCTTCGACCTGATCTTCCCCAAGCGCGCCGCCAGCCACGGCGAGCAGTGCGGTCTGGGCGCGGCCTTCGCGATGCATCTGCGCGGTGCCCGCGAGGAGTCCGGCTACATGGCCGACGTGCTGCGCCGCCACGGCCTGCCCGTCACGCCCGAGGAGATCGGCTTCACCGTGGACGAGTTCGTACAGGTCGTGGAGTTCGCTCCGCAGACCCGGCCGGGCCGCTACACCATCCTCGAGCACCTCGACCTCAACGCCGCACAGATCAGGGACGCATACGCCGACTATGCAAAAGCCATCGGTAGCTGAGCTCCGGCCGGTCGTTCACCCCCCGGGTGTGAAGGACCGGCGGAGCGGCGAGCACTGGGCCGGCCGGCTCTACATGCGCGAGGTCTCCCTGCGCATCGACCGCCACCTGGTGAACACCAAGGTCACGCCCAACCAGCTGACCTACGTGATGACCCTCGCGGGCGCCCTCGCGGCCCCGGCACTGCTCGTGCCGGGGATCACGGGCGCCGTGCTCGGAGTGCTCGCGGTCCAGCTCTACCTGCTGCTCGACTGCGTCGACGGCGAGATCGCCCGCTGGAAGAAGCAGTACTCGATGGCGGGCGTCTACCTGGACCGCGTCGCCGCGTACCTCTGCGACGCCGCGGTCCTGGTCGGCTTCGGCCTGCGCGCCGCCGACCTGTGGGGCTCCGGGCGCATCGACTGGCTGTGGGCGTTCCTCGGCACGCTCGCCGCGCTCGGCGCGATCCTGATCAAGGCCGAGACGGACCTGGTCGGCGTGGCCCGCCACCAGGCCGGCAAGCCGCCGGTGCAGGAGTCGGCCGCCGAGCCGCGCTCCTCCGGCATGGCCCTGGCCCGCAAGGCCGCCGCCGCGCTGAAGTTCCACCGCCTGATCCTCGGCGTGGAGGCGTCCCTGCTGATCCTGGCCATCGCGGTCGTCGACAGCATCCGGGGCGACCTGTTCTTCTCCCGGCTCGGCGTCGCGGTCCTCGCCGGCATCGCGCTGCTGCAGACCCTGCTGCACCTCGTGTCCATCCTCGTCTCGAGCAGGCTCAAGTGAGTACGCCCACGAAGCCCCTGAAGGTCGGCGCCGTCATCATCACGATGGGCAACCGCCCCGAGGAGCTGCGCGACCTCCTCGACTCCGTCGCCAAGCAGGACGGCGACCGGGTCGAGGTGGTCGTCGTCGGCAACGGCTCCCCGGTCCCGGACGTCCCCGCGGGCGTACGCACCATCGAGCTCCCCGAGAACCTCGGCATCCCCGGCGGCCGCAACGTCGGCATCGAGGCCTTCGGCCCCGGCGGCCGGGACGTCGACGTCCTCCTCTTCCTGGACGACGACGGCCTCCTGCCCCGCACCGACACCGCCCAGCTCTGCCGCGAGGCGTTCGCCGCCGACCCCGAGCTCGGCATCATCAGCTTCCGCATCGCCGACCCGGACACCGGCGAGACCCAGCGCCGGCACGTGCCGCGGCTGCGCGCCGCCGACCCGATGCGAAGCTCCCGCGTCACCACGTTCCTCGGCGGCGC
Organism: Streptomyces sp. Da 82-17; assembly: GCF_046098215.1. NCBI lineage: Bacteria > Bacillati > Actinomycetota > Actinomycetes > Kitasatosporales > Streptomycetaceae > Streptomyces > Streptomyces sp. Da 82-17. The sequence goes on along the minus strand of NZ_JBJURH010000015.1, from coordinate 67,290 downwards.
CAACGCCGTGCGCACGGAGGTCTTCGCCCAGGTCGGCGGACTCCCGGACGACTTCTTCTACGCGCACGAGGAGACCGACCTCGCCTGGCGCGCCCTCGACGCCGGCTGGATGATCGACTACCGGGCCGACATGGTCCTGCACCACCCGACCACGGCTCCCTCCCGGCACGCGGTCTACCACCGCATGGTCGCCCGCAACCGGGTCTGGCTGGCCCGCCGCAACCTGCCCGCGCTGCTCGTCCCCGTCTACCTCGGGGTGTGGCTGCTGCTCACGCTCGCCCGGCGCCCCTCGCGGCCCGCGCTCAAGGCGTGGTTCGGCGGGTTCAAGGAGGGCTGGACGAGCCCCTGCGGCCCGCGCCGCCCGATGAAGTGGCGCACGGTCTGGAGACTGACCCGACTGGGCCGCCCTCCTGTCATCTGACAAGCTCGGGTCTGGCAGCATCTGGGCCCAGGGCCCGACCCAGGCCCGCGGTTTCCGCTGCGCCGAACCCGGCAGCGCATCTTGAAGACGAAAGTTTCCCCTTGTGAGTGAGACAACGCATGACGGTCCAGTCGCGGTGAGCGCACCACCGTCGCCCGATGACGGGCTTGCTCCGGCCGAGCTCGCCGCCAAGTACGGCCTCGCGCAGTCCGGGGCCCGCCCCGGCCTGTTCGAGTACGTCGGACAGCTGTGGGACCGCCGGCACTTCATCCTCGCCTTCTCGCAGGCCAAGCTGACCGCGCAGTACAGCCAGGCCAAGCTCGGCCAGCTCTGGCAGGTGGCGACGCCGCTGCTCAACGCCCTGGTCTACTTCTTGATCTTCGGCCTGCTGCTCGGCGGCCGCGGCGAGATGAAGAACAACGTCTACGTCCCGTTCCTGGTGACCGGCGTCTTCGTCTTCACGTTCACGCAGAGCTCGGTGATGTCCGGCGTCCGCTCGATCTCCGGGAACCTGGGCCTGGTGCGCGCGCTGCACTTCCCGCGCGCCTCGCTGCCGATCTCGTTCTCGCTGCAGCAGCTCCAGCAGCTGCTGTTCTCGATGATCGTGCTGCTGCTCATCCTGATCGGCTTCGGGCACTACCCGTCCTGGTCCTGGTTCCTGATCCTGCCCGCGCTCGCGCTGCAGTTCGTCTTCAACACCGGCCTCGCCCTGATCATGGCCAGGGCCGGCAGCAAGACCCCGGACCTCGCCCAGCTGATGCCGTTCGTGATGCGTACGTGGATGTACGCGTCCGGCGTGATGTTCCCGCTCGACTACATGCTCACCAAGGTCACCGCCCCCGGCTGGATCGCCGAGGCGCTGCTCGCCAACCCGGCGGCGGTCTACATGGACCTGATGCGCGACGCCCTGATCACCGGCAACGGCGCGGAGACGCTGCCCGCGCTGCCCGACCACGTGTGGGCCCTCGGCCTCGGCTGGGCGCTGCTCCTCGGCGTCGGCGGGTTCATCTACTTCTGGAAGGCAGAGGAGAAGTACGGCCGTGGCTGAGCAGACCTCCGAAGAAGCACAGCAGCCCCGCGTCCCCACCGTCATCGCCGACGAGCTGCACATCGTGTACCGCGTCAACGCGGGCGCGAAGGGCAAGGGCAGCGCCACCGCCGCCCTGAGCCGGATCGTCAAGCGCGGCGAGGAGCGCGGCGTACGCAAGGTGCACGCCGTCAAGGGCGTCTCCTTCACCGCCTACCGCGGCGAGGCCATCGGCCTGATCGGCTCCAACGGCTCCGGCAAGTCCACCCTGCTCCGCGCCATCGCGGGCCTGCTCCCGGCGGAGAAGGGCAAGGTCTACACCGACGGCCAGCCCTCCCTGCTCGGCGTGAACGCGGCCCTGATGAACGACCTGACGGGCGAGCGGAACGTCATACTCGGCGGGCTCGCGATGGGCATGTCCCGCGAGCAGATCAAGGCGCGCTACCAGGACATCGTCGACTTCTCGGGCATCAACGAGAAGGGCGACTTCATCACCCTGCCGATGCGCACCTACTCCTCCGGCATGGCGGCCCGCCTGCGCTTCTCCATCGCGGCCGCCAAGGACCACGACGTCCTGATGATCGACGAGGCCCTGGCCACCGGCGACCGCAAGTTCCAGAAGCGCTCCGAGGCCCGGATCCGCGAGCTCCGCAAGGAGGCCGGCACGGTCTTCCTGGTCAGCCACAACAACAAGTCGATCCGCGACACCTGCGACCGCGTCCTGTGGCTGGAACGCGGCGAACTCCGCATGGACGGTCCCACGGACGAGGTCCTCAAGGAGTACGAGAAGTTCACCGGCAAGTAGTGCATTCAGGCCAGGGCCCCGCCGGTCCCGCACCGGCGGGGCCCTGACCGTCAACTCCCGTACAAAAGCGGAATGTTGACCCGGACCGGCGCGCTGACCTGGAGCGCGGCTCACCCCCGAATACCGTCCGAGGCTGTACAACGTAAGCTGGACAGGGCGGCGGCGTGTCCGAAATGAGCTGTCTTGGGTTGGCAGTGTAGAACGGGAGATGTGACGGCAATGGCTACGGAAAGCTCCCCACTCCGCAAGGCTCCAGCCGTCCCCGCGCCGGGCGGCCGATGGTGACCGGAAGCCGGACGGCGCGCCCGGCGGCCCCGGAGCGCGCGACCCTCGACAAGGCTGCCGACGAGAACTTCCCGGTGGCTCCTTTCTTTCTGCCCCGGGCCTGGCGCACCGACCTCGTCGCGATCTACGGCTTCGCCCGCCTCGTCGACGACATCGGTGACGGCGACCTCGCCCCCGGCGGCGCCGACGCCCGCCTCCTCGGACTCGACCCGGCGGCCGCGGAGGACCGGCTCGCCCTCCTCGACGCGTACGAGGCCGACCTGCGCAGGGTCTTCGGCGGCACCCCGAACCACCCGCTGCTGCGCCGGCTCCAGCCCACGGTCCGCCGGCACCGCCTCACGCCCGAGCCGTTCCTCGGCCTGATCGAGGCCAACCGGCAGGACCAGCTGGTCGGCCGGTACGCGACGTACGCGGATCTGCTCGCCTACTGCGAACTCTCCGCCAACCCGGTCGGCCGGCTCGTCCTCGCCGTCACCGGGACCACGAGCCCCGAGCGGGTGCGCCGCTCCGACGCGGTGTGCACGGCTCTGCAGATCGTCGAGCACGTCCAGGACGTCGCCGAGGACCTCGCGCGCGACCGGATCTATCTGCCCGCCGAGGACATGAAGCGCTTCGACGTGCAGGAGTCCGACCTCGCCGCGCCCACGGCCACGGCGCCCGTGCGGGCCCTGATCGCGTTCGAGGCGGAGCGCGCCCGCGCCCTGCTCGACGAGGGCGCGCCGCTGGTGCACAGCGTGCGCGGGCGGCTCAGGCTGCTGCTCGCGGGCTTCGTGGGCGGCGGCCGCGCCGCCCTGCGCGCCGTCGAGGCGGCCCGCCACGACGTACTCCCCGGACCGCCGCGGCCCACGAAGGCCGGGCTGCTGCGCGAGGTCGGGGCGACCCTGCGAGGTGAGGGGTGAGCGAAACCATGGGTGCCGCACTGGACACCGACAAGGACGCGGAGCCGTCCGCGCCGGTACTCGCCGCGTACAGCTACTGCGAGGCCGTCACCGGCGGGCAGGCGCGCAACTTCGCGTACGGCATCAGACTGCTGCCGACGCCCAAGCGGCGCGCCATGTCCGCGCTCTACGCCTTCTCGCGACGGGTCGACGACATCGGCGACGGCGAGCTGCCCGCCGAGGTCAAGCACACCCGCCTTGAGGAGACCCGCCGCCTCCTCGACCGGGTGCGCGGCGGCGCCGTCGAGGAGGACGACACCGACCCCGTTGCCGTCGCCCTCACTCACGCCGCGCGCGCCTTCCCGATCCCGCTCGGCGGCCTCGACGAACTCATCGACGGCGTCCTCATGGACGTACGCGGCGAGACCTACGAGACCTGGGACGAGCTGAAGACGTACTGCCGCTGTGTCGCCGGGGCCATCGGGCGGCTCTCGCTCGGCGTCTTCGGCACCGAACCGGGCGCGCAGCAGTCCGAGCGCGCCCCGGAGTACGCCGACACGCTCGGTCTCGCCCTCCAACTCACCAATATCCTCAGGGACGTTCGGGAAGACGCCGAGGGTGGCCGCGTCTACCTGCCGGCGGACGACCTCGCCAAGTTCGGCTGCACGGACGCGTTCCTCGGCCCCGAACCGCCGCGGGGCGCCGACTTCGCCGGGCTCGTGCACTTCGAAGTGCGCCGCGCCCGCGCCCTGTTCGTCGAGGGGTACCGTCTGCTGCCGATGCTCGACCGGCGCAGCGGCGCCTGCGTCGCCGCCATGGCCGGCATCTACCGCCGCCTCCTCGACCGCATCGAGCGCGACCCCGAGGCCGTCCTCCGCGGACGCGTCTCGCTCCCCGGCCACGAGAAGGCGTACGTCGCCGTGCGCGGCCTCTCCGGGCTGGACGCCCGGCACATCGCCCGCAAGGCCACGAGGAGGCGCGCATGAGCGGGTACGAGAGCAGGTCCGCCGTCGTCGTCGGCGGCGGCCTCGCCGGGGTCACCGCCGCCCTCGCGCTCGCCGACGGCGGCCTGCGCGTCACCCTCCTCGAAGGTCGGCCGCGCCTCGGCGGACTCGCGTTCTCGTTCAAGCGCGGCGACCTCTCCGTGGACAACGGCCAGCACGTGTACCTGCGTTGCTGCACCGCGTACCGCTGGTTCCTCGACCGGATCGGCGGCGCCGCGCTCGCCCCGCTGCAGGACCGGCTCGACGTCCCCGTCCTGGACGCCGAGCGGATGCGGCTGGGACGGCTGCGCCGCACCGCGCTGCCCGTGCCGCTGCACCTCGCCGCGAGCCTGTCCACCTACCCGCACCTCTCGCTCGCCGAGCGGGCCAAGGTGGGGCGCGCCGCGCTCGCCCTGCAGCGGCTCGACCCGGCAGACCCCGCCCTGGACGCACAGGACTTCGGCTCCTGGCTGGCCGCGCGCGGGCAGTCGCCGCGGGCGATCGAGGCGCTGTGGGACCTGGTCGGCGTGGCCACCCTGAACGCCACCGCGCAGGACGCCTCGCTCGGCCTCGCCGCCATGGTCTTCCGGACCGGCCTGCTCACCGAGCCCGACGCCGCCGACATCGGCTGGGCCCACGTCCCGCTCGGCGACCTCCACGACACCCTCGTCCGCAAGGCCCTCACCGCGGCCGGCGTCCGCGTCGAGACCCGCGCCAAGGCCGACGCGATCTCCCGTACGGACAACGGCAGTTGGCAGGTCCGCACGGACGGCGAGCGGATCGACGCCGACGCGGTCGTCCTCGCCGTACCGCAGCGCGAGGCGTACGAGCTGCTGCCCGAGGGCGCGCTCGACGACCCGAAGGCGCTGCTCGGCATCGGCACCGCCCCGATCCTCAACGTCCACGTCCTGTACGACCGCAAGGTGTTCAAGCGGCCGTTCTTCGCGGCGGTCGGCTCGCCCGTGCAGTGGGTCTTCGACCGCACCGACGCCTCCGGGTACACGGGCGGGCAGTACCTCGCCGTGTCCCAGTCCGCCGCGCAGGACGAGATCGACGCGCCCGTCGCACAGCTGCGGGCCCGCTATCTGCCCGAACTGGAGCGGCTGCTGCCCGCGGCACGCGGCGCCCAGGTGCGGGACTTCTTCGTCACCCGGGAGCGCACCGCGACCTTCGCTCCCACCCCTGGCGTCGGCCGGCTGCGGCCCGGCGCCCGCACCGAGGCACCCGGCCTGTACCTGGCCGGCGCGTGGACGGCCACCGGCTGGCCCGCGACCATGGAGGGCGCCGTGCGCAGCGGGACCACCGCGGCACGCGCCGCGCTCTCCGCCCTGAGCCGCCCCCACGACCATCTCTTTCAGGAGGCGGCATGAGCAGTAGCAGTACCGGATCAAGAGGAGAGACTGTGCCGACTGTGCCTTCGGCTGCCGGCGTCGCGGACCACGTCGAGGACGTGGACGTCAGCGGGTTGCTCGACCGCGGGCGGACCCTGGCAACGCCGGTGCTGCGCGCCGCCGTTGACCGCCTCGCGCCGCCCATGGACACCGTGGCCGCGTACCACTTCGGCTGGATCGACGCCGAGGGCCGCCCCTCCGCGGGCGACGGCGGCAAGGCGGTACGCCCGGCGCTCGCCCTGCTCTCCGCCGAGGCCGCCGGAGCCGCCCCCGAGGTGGGCATCCCCGGCGCCGTCGCCGTCGAGCTCGTGCACAACTTCTCGCTGCTCCACGACGACCTGATGGACGGCGACGAGCAGCGCCGGCACCGCGACACGGTGTGGAAGGTGCACGGCCCGGCGCAGGCCATCCTCGTCGGCGACGCCCTCTTCGCCCTCGCCAACGAGATCCTCCTCGAACTCGACACCGTCGAGGCCGGCCGCGCCACCCGCCGCCTCACCATCGCCTCCCGGAAGCTGATCGACGGCCAGGCCCAGGACATCTCGTACGAGCACCGCGAGCGGGTCACCGTCGAGGAGTGCCTGGAGATGGAGGGCAACAAGACCGGCGCCCTGCTCGCCTGCGCCGTCTCCATCGGCGCGGTCCTCGGCGGCGCCGACGAGCGCACCGCGGACGCCCTGGAGCGCTACGGCTACCACCTGGGCCTCGCCTTCCAGGCGGTGGACGACCTGCTCGGCATCTGGGGCGACCCGGACGCGACCGGCAAGCAGACCTGGAGCGACCTGCGCCAGCGCAAGAAGTCGCTGCCCGTGGTCGCCGCCCTGAGCGCCGAGGGCGAGGCCGCCGAGAAGCTGGGCGAGCTGCTCGCCGCCGACGCCAAGAGCACCGACTTCGAGAACTTCTCGGAGGAGGAGTTCGCCGCCCGCGCCGCCCTCATCGAGGAGGCGGGCGGCCGTGCCTGGACCGCCGAGGAGGCGCGCAGGCAGCACCGCATCGCCGTCGAGGCCCTCGACAGCGTGGACATGCCGGACAAGGTCAGGCGGCAGCTCGTCGCCCTGGCCGACTTCGTCGTCGTACGAAAGAGATGATCACCATCCGCGTCTTCCGCAGCACCCGGATATGAATCGCAGTCGCCGGCCGGTGCGCTGACCAGCGCCCACAGCAGGACGAGCACAGGCAGCCACCGGCCGACGGCGGACCCCAGCACAGCAGCACTTCGAGAAGCCACGAATCTGCACGGAGGGGAAGCCATGACAGCGACGACCGACGGAAGCACCGGGGCGGCAGCGCCCCGGGCAGCCGCGGCCCCGGAGACCGACGAGAGCCCCGACACGTTCGAGGCGGCCGTACGGGCCACCGAACGCGCCACCGAGCACCTGCTGTCCCGGCAGCACGCCGACGGCTGGTGGAAGGGCGACCTCGAGACCAATGTGACGATGGACGCGGAAGACCTGCTTCTGCGCCAGTTCCTCGGCATCCGCGACGAGCGGACCACCCGGGCCGCCGCCCTGTTCATCCGCGGCGAGCAGCGCGAGGACGGCACCTGGGCCACCTTCTACGGCGGCCCCGGCGAGCTCTCCACCACCGTCGAGGCGTACGTCGCCCTGCGGCTCGCCGGGGACGACCCCGAGGCGCCGCACATGGCGCGGGCCTCGGCCTGGATCCGCTCCCGCGGCGGCATCGCCCGCGCCCGGGTCTTCACCCGCATCTGGCTGGCCCTGTTCGGCTGGTGGAAGTGGGACGATCTGCCGGAACTCCCGCCGGAACTCATCTACCTGCCGAAGTGGTTCCCGCTCAACATCTACGACTTCGGCTGCTGGGCCCGCCAGACCATCGTGCCGCTCACCATCGTGTCCGCGAAGCGGCCGGTGCGGCCCGCGCCGTTCCCGCTCGACGAGCTGCACACCGACCCGAGCAACCCGAACCCGCCCAAGTCCCCGGCGCCGCTGGCCAGTTGGGACGGTGTGTTCGAGCGGCTCGACAAGGCGCTGCACGCGTACCACAAGGTGGCCGTGCCCGGGCTGCGGCGGATGGCGATGCGCTCGGCGGGCCGCTGGATCGTCGAGCGGCAGGAGAACGACGGCTGCTGGGGCGGCATCCAGCCCCCGGCCGTGTACTCGGTGATCGCCCTGCACCTCCTCGGCTACGACCTCGACCACCCGGTGCTCCGCGAGGGCCTCGCCTCCCTCGACCGGTTCGCGGTGTGGCGGGACGACGGGGCGCGGATGATCGAGGCCTGCCAGTCGCCCGTCTGGGACACCTGCCTCGCGACCATCGCGCTCGCCGACGCCGGGGTGCCCGCCGACGACCCGCGCCTGGTCAAGGCCGCCGACTGGATGCTCGCCGAGCAGATCACCCGGCCCGGCGACTGGTCGGTGCGCAGGCCCGAACTCGCCCCCGGCGGCTGGGCGTTCGAGTTCCACAACGACAACTACCCGGACATCGACGACACCGCCGAGGTCGCCCTGGCCCTGCGCCGGGTGCGGCACCCCGAGCCCGCCCGCGTCGACGCGGCGATCCGCCGGGGCGTCGAGTGGAACCTCGGCATGCAGTCGAAGGACGGGGCCTGGGGCGCCTTCGACGTCGACAACACCAGCGCCTTCCCCAACCGGCTGCCGTTCTGCGACTTCGGCGAGGTCATCGACCCGCCTTCCGCCGACGTCACCGCGCACGTCGTCGAGATGCTCGCGTACGAGGGGAAGGCCGGCGACCCGCGGACCCGGCGGGGCATCGCCTGGCTGCTCGCGGAGCAGGAGGCGAGCGGCGCCTGGTTCGGCCGCTGGGGCGTGAACTACCTGTACGGCACGGGCTCGGTCGTCCCGGCCCTGGTCGCGGCCGGCCTGCCCGCCTCGCACCCGGCGATCCGGCGGGCGGTGCGCTGGCTGGAGTCGGTGCAGAACGAGGACGGCGGCTGGGGCGAGGACCTGCGCTCGTACGTCGACCCGGAGTGGGTGGCGAGCGGCGAGTCCACCGCGTCGCAGACCGCCTGGGCGCTGCTGGCGCTGCTCGCCGCGGACGAGCGGGGCTCGAAGGCCGTCGAGCGCGGCGTCGCCTGGCTCGCCGGGACGCAGAACGCCGACGGGTCTTGGGACGAGCCGTACTTCACCGGCACCGGGTTCCCCTGGGACTTCTCGATCAACTACCACCTGTACCGGCAGGTCTTCCCGCTGACCGCGCTCGGCCGGTACGTCCACGGCACCGGGCACGCGCCGGGGCGGGGGGCCGGAGACGGGCCGGGACGCGGGGCGGACTGATGGCCGACGGTGCGGCGGAGCACGTACCGCCGCTGCTCATCGCCTGTGCGTTGCGCATCGAGAGCCTCGCGCTGCGGACGGGGGAGCGCGGCGGTGCGGGCCTCCCGGTCACCGTGGTGCGGACGGGCATGGGGCCGAAGGCGGCCGAGCGTGCGGTGACGCGCACGCTCGGCGGTCCCGGCCTCGACGGGGCGGCGGTCCTCGCCACCGGCTTCTGCGCGGGCCTCGCGCCCGGCATGCACCCCGGCGACCTGGTGGTCGCCGACGCGACCCGTGACACGTACGGCTCGACGGTCTGCGAAGGCGCCGAGATTCTGGTGAAAGAGCTGGTCAAGGCCGTGCCCGGGCGGACCGTGCACACCGGCGGCCTCACCGGCTCCGACCATGTGGTGCGCGGCCACGAGCGGGCCGAGCTGCGTGCCGGGGGCGCCATCGCCGTCGACATGGAGTCCGCGGCGACGCTGCGGGCGGCGGCCCGGGTGGGGGCCCGCCCGGTTGCGGCCGTACGGGTGGTCGTGGACGCTCCTGAGCATGAGCTCGTCCGGATCGGCACGGTGCGCGGTGGAATATCGGCTTTCCGCGTTCTACGCGGCATCCTTCCGGCTTTTTATGAATGGCACCGTTCTTTGCTGCTCCCCAGGAGGTGAGCGAGTCATGGCCATGCCGCTGAGGCAGTCCATCAAGGTGGCTACGTATCTGTTCGAACAGAAGCTCCGGAAGCGGGACAAGTTCCCGCTGATCGTCGAGCTCGAACCGCTTTTCGCGTGCAACCTGAAATGCGAGGGCTGCGGAAAGATCCAGCACCCGGCCGGGGTGCTGAAGCAGCGCATGCCGGTGGCGCAGGCGGTCGGCGCCGTTCTGGAGTCCGGTGCGCCGATGGTGTCCATCGCCGGCGGCGAGCCGCTGATGCACCCTCAGATCGACGAGATCGTACGGCAGTTGGTGGCCCGCAAGAAGTACGTGTTCCTGTGCACCAACGCGATGCTGCTGCGCAAGAAGATCGAGAAGTTCACGCCCTCGCCGTACTTCGCGTTCGCCGTGCACATCGACGGCATGCGGGAACGGCACGACGAGTCGGTCGCCAAGGAAGGCGTCTTCGACGAGGCGGTCGAGGCCATCAAGGAGGCCAAGCGGCGCGGCTTCCGGGTCACCACCAATTCGACCTTCTTCAACACCGACACCCCGCAGACCGTCATCGAGGTGCTGAATTTCCTCAACGACGACCTGCAGGTGGACGAGATGATGCTCTCGCCCGCCTACGCCTACGAGAAGGCGCCCGACCAGGAGCATTTCCTCGGCGTCGAGCAGACCCGGGAACTCTTCAAGAAGACCTTCGCGGGCGGCAACCGCGGACGCTGGCGGCTCAACCACTCGCCGCTGTTCCTCGACTTCCTCGAGGGCAAGGTCGATTTCCCGTGCACGGCCTGGGCCATTCCGAACTATTCGCTGTTCGGCTGGCAGAAGCCCTGCTACCTGATGAGCGACGGCTATGTGCCGACGTACCGGCAGCTCATCGAGGAGACCGACTGGGACGCGTACGGCCGCGGCAAGGACCCGCGCTGCGCCAACTGCATGGCGCACTGCGGATACGAGCCGACGGCCGTGCTCGCCACGATGGGCTCGCTGAAGGAGTCGCTGCGGGCGATGCGGGAAACCGTCACGAGCGGCTGACGCTCACCGGGCGGCCGGCCCACGAGCCGGCCGCCCGCGGCCGTACGGGACGCGCCAGTTGGAGACGTGCCACTTCGAGAGGGGGCCCGCATGACGATCCTGGAGAACATCCGGGGGCCGCAGGACCTGAAGGCGCTCGACGGAGCGGAACTCGGCGAACTCGCCCGGGAGATCCGGGAGTTCCTGGTCCACGCGGTCACCCGCACCGGCGGTCACCTGGGGCCCAACCTGGGCGTGGTGGAGCTGACCGTCGCCCTGCACCGGGTCTTCGACTCGCCCGTCGACCGGCTGGTCTGGGACACCGGCCACCAGTCGTACGTGCACAAGCTCCTCACCGGGCGGCAGGACTTCTCCAAGCTGCGCGGCAAGGGCGGCCTCTCCGGCTACCCCTCGCGTGCGGAGTCCGAGCACGACATCGTCGAGAACAGCCACGCCTCCACCGCGCTCGGCTGGGCCGACGGGCTCGCCAAGGCCCGGGACGCGCGCGGCGAGCGCAGCCATGTCGTCGCCGTCATCGGGGACGGGGCGCTCACCGGCGGCATGGCCTGGGAGGCGCTCAACAACATCGCCGCCGCCAAGGACCGCCCGCTGATCGTCGTCGTCAACGACAACGAGCGCTCGTACGCCCCCACCATCGGCGGCCTCGCCGACCACCTTGCCGCACTGCGCACCACCGACGGCTACGAGAAGGTGCTCGCCTGGGGCAAGGAGGTGCTGCAGCACACGCCGGTGATAGGGCAGCCGCTGTACGGGTCGCTGCACGGCGCGAAGAAGGGCTTCAAGGACGCGTTCGCGCCGCAGGGCATGTTCGAGGACCTGGGCCTGAAGTACGTGGGGCCGGTCGACGGGCACGACGTCGCGGCCGTCGAGGCCGCGCTGCGGCAGGCAAAACGGTTCACCGGGCCGGTGCTCGTGCACTGCATCACCGAGAAGGGCCGCGGCTACGAGCCGGCCCTCGCCGACGAGGCGGACCGCTTCCACACCGTGGGCGTGATGGACCCGCACACCTGCGAGCCGCTCACGCCCGCGGGCGGGCCGTCCTGGACGTCGGTGTTCGGCGAGGAGATCGTCGCGATCGCCGAGGAGCGGCCCGACGTCGTGGGCATCACGGCGGCCATGCTGCACCCGGTGGGCTTCGGCCCGTTCGCGGAGCGCTTCCCCGAGCGGGTCTGGGACGTCGGCATCGCCGAGCAGCACGCCGTCGTCTCGGCCGCGGGCCTGGCGAGCGGCGGACTGCACCCGGTGGTCGCCGTGTACGCCACGTTCCTCAACCGGGCCTTCGACCAGCTGCTCATGGACGTCGCCCTGCACGGCTGCGGCGTGACGTTCGTGCTCGACCGGGCCGGGGTGACCGGGGCCGACGGCGCGTCCCACAATGGCATGTGGGACCTCTCCGTCCTCCAGGTCGTGCCGGGCCTGAGGATCGCCGCGCCCCGTGACGGCGACCAGCTGCGCGCCCAGCTCCGCGAGGCCGTCGACGTGCACGACGCGCCCACCCTGGTCCGCTTCCCGAAGGAGTGCGCCGGACCCGCGGTGCCCGCCGTCGACCGGATCGGCGGCCTGGACGTGCTGCACCTGCCCGCCGCCGGCGAGGCGCCGGACGTGCTGCTCGTCGCGGTCGGCGTGATGGCCGAGGTCTGCCTCGGGGCCGCCGAACTGCTCGCCGCACGCGGCATCGGCTGCACGGTGGTCGACCCGCGCTGGGTCAAGCCCGTCGACCCGGCGCTGCCGCAACTCGCCGCCCGGCACCGGCTCGTGGCCGTCGTCGAGGACAACTCCCGTACGTCCGGGGTGGGTGCGGCCGTCGGGCAGGCGCTGCAGGACGCCGAGGTGGACCTGCCGCTGCGCACCTTCGGCGTGCCCGAGCAGTTCCTCGCGCACGCCAAGCGCGGCGAGGTCCTGGCCGACCTCGGGCTCACCCCCGTCGACATCGCCGGACGCATCGGCGCGAGCCTCGCCCGCAAGGCCCGTACGCCCGACCAGGCCCCGCAAGGAGAAGCGTGATGACGCCGCAGGAGCCGCAGAATCGATTCGACCTCGCCGCGCTGCTGGCCGAGCGGGGCGCGGAGCGGTACGAGCTGCACGCCCGGCACCTCAACCATCAGCTGCCCCGCATGCTGCACACCATCGGCTTCGACAAGGTCTACGAGCGGGCCGAGGGCGCGTACTTCTGGGACGCGGACGGGAACGACTACCTCGACATGCTGGCGGGCTTCGGCGTGATGGGCGTCGGCCGCCACCACCCCGTCGTCCGCAAGGCGCTGCACGACGTGCTCGACGCGCAGCTCGCCGACCTCACCCGGTTCGACTGCCAGCCGCTGCCCGGGCTGCTCGCCGAGAAGCTGCTCGCGCACAGCCCGCACCTGGACCGGGTGTTCTTCGGCAACAGCGGCACGGAGGCGGTGGAGACGGCGCTGAAGTTCGCCCGGTACGCGACGGGCCGGCCGCGGGTCCTGTACTGCACGCACGCCTTCCACGGGCTGACCGCCGGGGCGCTCTCGGTCAACGGGGAGGCGGGGTTCCGCGACGGGTTCGCGCCGCTGCTGCCCGACACGGCGGTGCCGCTCGGCGATCTGGACGCGCTGGCACGGGAGTTGCGGCACGGGGACGTGGCGGCCCTCGTCGTCGAGCCGATCCAGGGCAAGGGCGTGCACGCCTGCCCGCCCGGATTCCTGCGCGCCGCCCAGGAGTTGCTGCACCGGCACAAGGCGCTGCTGATCGCGGACGAGGTGCAGACGGGGCTCGGCAGGACCGGGGACTTCTACGCGTACCAGCACGAGGACGGCGTCGAGCCGGACCTGGTGTGCGTGGCGAAGGCGCTGTCCGGCGGGTACGTGCCGGTCGGCGCGACGCTCGGGAAGGAGTGGATCTTCAAGAAGGTCTACTCGTCGATGGACCGGGTCCTGGTGCACTCGGCCAGCTTCGGGTCCAACGCCCAGGCCATGGCCGCGGGGCTCGCCGTCCTGTCGGTGATCGAGAACGAGCAGCTGGTCGCCAACGCCCGGGCCACGGGCGAGCAGTTGAAGTCCCGGCTCGCGGCGCTGGTCGACCGCTACGAGCTGCTGCACGAGGTACGCGGCCGGGGCCTGATGATCGGCATCGAGTTCGGGCGGCCCGACTCGCTGAAGCTGCGCAGCCGTTGGGCCGCTCTCCAGGTGGCGCGCAAGGGGTTGTTCGCGCAGATGGTGGTCGTGCCGCTGCTGCAGAAGCACCGGATTCTCACGCAGGTCTCCGGGGACCACCTGGAGGTGATCAAGCTGATTCCGCCGCTGGTCGTGGGGGAGCGGGAGGTCGAGCGGTTCGTCGGGGCGTTCACGGCCGTGATGGACGAGGCGCACAGCGGGGGCGGACTGATGTGGGACTTCGGGCGGACGCTGGTGAAGCAGGCCGTCGCGGGGCGGTGAGCCCTCGAAAGGGTGCCTTTGCCTCTGAGGCAAAAAGTTTGCCCCAGAGGCATGTCTCTGACTGAATCGACGGTATGAGCTCCGCCGATCCGGAACCGGCCCTGCCGGCCGTCGTCGCCCCGCAGCTGCGCGAGCTGCGCCGCCGCTCCGCGCTGACCCTGGAGGCCGCGGCCCGCACCGCCGGGCTCTCGCCCGCCCATCTGTCCCGCCTGGAGACGGGCCACCGCCAGCCTTCGCTGCCGGTGCTGCTCTCGCTCGCCCGTATCTACGGTACGACGGTGTCGGAGCTGCTCGGCGAGACGGTCGCCGACCGGGACGCGGTGGTCCGCGCCGCCGACATGGAGCCGACGCGGGCCGGCGGCTGGACGTACTGGCAGGCGGGCGCCGCGGGGCGGGGGATGCAGGCCCTGCGCGTGCATGTGCCGCACGGGGCGCAGGGCGACATCGTGCGGGTGCATCCGGGCGAGGAGTGGCTGTACGTACTCGAAGGGCGGTTGCGGCTGCATCTCGGGGACACCGCGCACACGCTCGACCCGGGGGACAGCGCGCACTTCGACTCGCTCACCCCGCACCGGATCGGGGCCGCCGACGAGGGCGGCGCCGACCTCCTCTTCGTCCACACGCTGCTGCAGAGCCCCGCCACCGCGTTGTGCCTGGGCGGGCCCACCCGAGGGGAACCGCGATGAACACCGAAGACGACGCGATCGGCAGCGAGAATGCCGCGCAGCAGCCCGCCCGGCGTTCCATGGAGGAGAAGTTTCCCCGTGGCCTCTGGGTCCGGCTGATCATTTATGTGGCCGTGGGGCATCTCTTCGCGGCGTTCGTCTATCTGCTGTTCACCCTGGGCGGCCAGAACCAGTGATCCGGGCGCTGCGGTGTTCTAGTCGAGCAGGTTGGCGCGGAGGCGTTCGCGTATCTCCGGGGTGATCCGCAGGCCCTGTTCCAGATACGTGTCGACCGTGCCCCAGGTTTCCTCGATCGTGGTGAACGCCGCCGCCAGGTATTCGGCGCGGGCGTCGAAGAGAGGGCTGAGGAGCTCCATCACCTCGTCGGACATGGCGTCGGGGGAGGTGCTGCTGCGGTGCACCTTGTACCGCCGGTGGGCCGCGTTGGACTGGAGGTAGTCCTCCTCGATCGCCGGGCGCTCGACGCCGACCGCGAGCAGCGTGACGGCGATGGAGAGGCCCGCGCGGTCCTTGCCGGCGGCGCAGTGCATCAGGGCCGGCACGCTGTCCTCGGCGAGCGCGTGCAGGACGTGGCTGTGCTCGGCCGTGCGCTCCTTGATGATCGTGCGGTACGACGTGATCATCCGGTTCGCCGCCTTGCCGTCGGAGAGCAGGCCGCGCAGCTGGGCCGTGTCGCCCTCGCGGACCATCTTCCAGAACTCGGCGCCGTCGGCCGGGTCGGTCAGCGGCAGGTTCACGTTCCGCACGCCGGGCAGGGCGACGTCCTGGCCCTCCAGCTTCTGGTCCGCGGCGTTGCGGAAGTCGAAGATCGTGTGCAGGCCGAGGCCGGCGAGGAAGTCCGCGTCCGCCTCCGTGGCGTGCGCGAGGTGGCCGCTGCGGAAGAGGCGTCCCGCCCGCACCCGGCGCCCGTCGACGGTCGGCAGCCCGCCGAGGTCCCGGAAGTTGCGTACCCCTGCGAGCTCGGGCTCTGTCGACGGGACCTGCTGCGTCACGGGGGCTCCTCCCATTCGGCCGTCGGCGCTGCTCGTCGACGGGGCGCGTCTTCGACGATACGACACACGTACGACATGAGTTCCTGGGGCAAGCAGTTGTCCGGGGGCGGGGGGAAGTGCGGCGAACGGGCTGGGGAGCTTGCGGCAATCGGCGCACATTCTGCAGTTCGCCTTCAATGTCCGTTTCAGGGTGTTCGCGGTAACTGGCCCTGGAGTAAAGGGAGGTGGGGCGAACTGTCGTGAGCGGGATCATATTCGTGACGGTGCGTGGCGGTCTCCGGCGGGCGATTTCCTTATGCCTGAACGCCCTTGAAGTTTCCGTGTCGACGGAGTGTGACCGTGAATTCGAGAAAGGATCACCGTTCCGTGCGGGCCCGGGAATTGAATCCTTGTCGGCCCGCTCTTCGCTCCATTACGGTCGCCGACGTCCGGGCGGACGCCCAATCCTGCCGCCGTCCGGATTCCCGCACACCCACCCGTGCACGGCAGGAGCGGGGGACCCACGGTAAAACGCCGGATCCGGTCCACCGGAGCGGCTTGGGGTGAAGTCGCGGAAACGCGGCCGGGCAGCTCCAGCCCGAACCCGACAGCTCACCTCGCAGGCGCCGGAGAGGAATTCGCCATGCCCGCGAAGGGTAAGCACCGCCGTCCCAAGTCCCTGCGCCTCACCCGCGGTTTCGCCGTCGCCGGAACCGGCTCGGCCGCGCTCGCGCTGCCGCTGCTCGGTGCCACCGGAGCGAACGCCGCCGCCCCCGAGGCCGCCCCCGCCACCACCGAACTGGCCGCCGCCGGCGCGCAGTCCGCCGCGCAGGCCGCACCGCAGACCGCCCCGCAGGCCGCCTCCAAGGCCGCCGAGTCGTACTCCGTGGTCTCCGGCGACACCCTCTCCGGGATCGCCCGGCAGCTCGACGTGGACGGCGGCTGGAAGCGGCTGTACGAGGACAACCGCAAGGTCGTCGGCGGTGACCCGGGCCTGATCCTGCCCGGCCAGAAGCTGACCGTCGGCGGTGCGAAGGCCGAGGCGCCCAAGGCCGCGAAGAAGGCCCCGGCCAAGGCGGCCGAGCCCGCGAAGCCCGCCAAGGCCGAGTCGGCCCCGGCCGAGGCCGAGCCCGCCGCCGCGGACGGCTTCACCGCCCCGGTCGAGGCCGCCGTCTCCACCGCGTACCGCACCGCCGGCGGCATGTGGTCCAGCGGCTACCACACCGGCACCGACTTCGTCGTCCCGACCGGCACGCCCATCAAGGCCATCGGCGAGGGCACCGTCGTCTCCGCCGGCTGGAGCGGCTCGTACGGCAACGAGGTCGTCATCCGGCACGCCGACGGGCACTACTCCCAGTACGCCCACATGACCTCCCTGAACGTGGCCAGTGGCCAGACCGTCAGCGGCGGCCAGCAGATCGGCCTGTCCGGCTCCACCGGCAACTCCACCGGACCGCACCTGCACTTCGAGGTGCGCACCGGCCCGAGCTACGGCTCCGACGTCGACCCGCTGGCGTACCTGCGCTCGCACGGCGTCACTGTCTGACGCGGCGTCTGCTCCCGTACGCGGACCGGCACTCGGGAATCCCGAGCGCCGGTCCGTCGTACGTTTCGGACACGCCCTGAACGTCACCGGACCAGCCACGCGCCCGCCGCGAGGAGCAGGCAGCGCACCCCGTCCCGCACCGCCCGCTCCGGTACCGGGGCGAACAGCGGGGAGTGGTTGTGCGGGATGTGGGGCGGGAGGCCGGTCGCCAGGTCGGCCGGGGCGAGCCCGGCGAAGCCGGCCGGGTCGAGGCCGCCGAAGACCCAGTACACCGACGGCACGCCCAGGGCGCTGCCGAACACCCCGAAGTCCTCGGCGCCGGTGAGGGGTTGAGGGAGCGTCAGGACCGCGTCGGCGCCGAGCGCGGTGCGGAACGCGGCGTCGACGGTCGCACTCGCCGCCGGGTCGTTGACCGTCGCCGGGAAGCTGCTCAGCAGGGTCGTCTCGGGCGGTTTCGGCGCCGCCGACGCCGCCGCCTCCGCCTGCACGATCCGCTCGACGGCCGCGAGGAGCTGCTCCCGTACGTCGGATGTCGTGCTGCGCAGGGTCAGCTTCAGGTCGGCGGTGTCCGGGATGACGTTCTCGCGCGTCCCGGCGTTGATCGAGCCCACGCTGAGGACGGCCGTGCGCTCCGGGGCGACCTCCCGGGACACCACCGTCTGCAGCCGCAGCACGACCGCGGCGGCCATCACCACCGGGTCGACCGTCGACGCCGGGCTCGACCCGTGCCCGCCCCGGCCGTGCAGCCGTACCGCCAGGCCGTCCGCCGCGGCCGTCATCGGGCCGGGCCGGAGCGCGACGAGCCCGGCCGGGGCGGGGGCCACGTGCTGGGCCAGGCAGACGTCGGCGCGCGGGAAGCGGTCGAGGAAGCCGTCGTCGAGCATCGCGGGGGCGCCACCGACCTCCTCGGCGGGCTGGAACACCGCCACGACCGTGCCGCGCCAGGCCGACCGGTTCGCGGCGAGCAGCGCGGTCGCGCCGAGCAGGCAGGTGACGTGCAGGTCGTGCCCGCAGGCGTGCATCACCGGGACCGTCTCCCCGTCGGCGTCCACGGCGGTACGGGTCGACGCGTACGGCAGGCCGGTGGCCTCGCGCACCGGCAGGGCGTCCATGTCGGCGCGCAGCAGCACGACCGGGCCCGGCCCGTTGGCGAGCGTGCCGACCACGCCGGTGCCGCCCACGCCCTCGGTGACCCTCCAGCCCTGCTCCCGCAGCCGCGCGGCGACGATCCCGGCCGTCCGCACCTCCTGGTGGGACAGCTCCGGGTGGGCGTGCAGATCGCGGTAGAGGTCCTGCAGGGAGGCGAGCCGGTCCTCGATCCCGGTGAGCAGCGGCGCGGGCGATGCGGTCATGGGGCTCCCTCTCGGTACGGGGCGCGGTGCGCTCGGCGGGCGCGGGCACGTTGCGGTGATGCCCCTCGGCGGGGACGGTGAGACATCGGTTCGGCGGGGGCGGGGCGACGGCGGTGCGACGTCGCGGACGGCCGCGGCCTCGGGCGCCGGTGCGTTCGCGGGGGTCGGCGGAAGGCGTCACGATGGCTGGAGGGGCGGCGGGGGAGGCGGCGGGGGAGAGGCCCATTGCCCGCGGGAAGGAAGAGCCGTGCCGAAGCTCGCACCGGAACCCCAGCGCGACCCGACGGCGGACCGGCTGCTCACTCCGGAGAATTGTGTCGTCGCGCTGATCGACTACCAGCCGGGCCAGTACGCGACCGTCACGTCGTCGAGCCGCGAGGAGATCGACCTGAACGTCCGCGCCGTCGCCAAGCTGGCCACCGCGTACGAGGTGCCCGTGGTCCTGAGCACCGTGGGCGTGGACATGGGCGTCAACGAGGGGACGGACCCCGCGATCCTGGAGGAGTTGCCCGGCGTCACCGAGATCGACCGGACCGGCGTGAACGCCTGGGAGGACGACGAGTTCCGCGCGGCGATCGAGGACACCGGCCGGCGCAAGGTCGTCATCGGCGGCCTGTGGACCGAGGTCTGCCTGACGTTCCCGACCCTGGACATGCTCGCCGAGGGGTACGAGGTGTTCCCGGTCGCGGACGCCGTCGGCGGCATCACGCCCGTGGCGCACGCCCGCGCCTTCGACCGGATGACCGCCGCGGGCGCCCGCCCGGTCACCGCGATCTCCTTCGGCAGCGAGCTCATGCGCAACTGGGCCCGCGAGGACTCGGACAAGCTCCGCAAGGTCATGCGGTGGTACTTCCCGGAGCGCGAGCGGCTCGGCATCACAGGTACGGAGTGAACGTACGGGGCGAACGGGCGGACCAGGCGGCCGGACCGGTCGGAATGAATCCGTCCACTTGGGGCGTCGGACCCTATTCCGGCTTGATCGACTCTTTACCAATGGTGTTTCTCACCAGGAGTCAACCCCTACTTACGGTGGCGTAGGTCACTTAGCAAGGTGAAAGATATGCCGACGTGGCAGACGATTCGACACCCCTCACCAGCACCGCGGTCCCCAGCTCGTACGCGGCCGTAGGCGACAGCTTCAGCGAAGGCGTCGGAGACCCTGGCCCGGACGGCAGCTTCGTCGGCTGGGCCGACCGGTTCGCCGTGCTCCTGTCCGACCGGCACCCCGAGCACACCTTCGCGTACACCAACCTCGCCGTACGCGGAAAGCTCCTCGACCAGATCGTGGCCGACCAGGTGCCGCGGGCCAAGGAGCTCGCGCCCGAGCTGGTCAGCTTCTGCGCCGGCGGCAACGACATCATCCGCCCCGGCACCGACCCGGACGACGTGGCCGAGCGGTTCGAGCGGGCCGTGATGGACCTCAAGAAGTCCGTCGGCACCGTCATGGTCACCACCGGGTTCGACACCCGCGGCGTGCCCGTCCTGCGGCACCTGCGCGGCAAGATCGCCACGTACAACGCGCATGTCCGCGCCGTCGCCGACCGCTACGACTGCCCCGTGCTCGACCTGTGGTCCCTCAAGTCCGTGCAGGACCGGCGGGCCTGGGACGGGGACCGGCTGCACCTCTCGCCCGAGGGGCACACGCGCGTCGCGCTGCGCGCCGCCCAGGTGCTCGGCCTCGACGTCCCGGTCGACCCCGACCAGCCGTGGCCGCCGCTGCCGCCGCGCGGCACCCTCGAAGTGCGGCGCGACGACATCCAGTGGGCCCGCGAGTACCTCGTGCCGTGGATCGGCCGCAGGCTGCGCGGCGAGTCCTCCGGCGACCACGTGTCGGCCAAGGGCGTCATCGACCCGTACGTCCTCAAGTCGCAGCTGGAAGCCACTTCTTGACAGTACGTCAGCGGGGCGGGGCTCAGCGCAGCGGCTTCGGGAACGCCACCGGGCTGCGGGCGCCCGAGCGGCCCACGGCGCGGACGCCGAAGAAGACGTTGTCCTTGGACAGGTCCACCTCGTGGGCCGTCGCGTCGCCCACGTCGACGACGTGCGTCCACTCCGGCTCGGTCGTCTCGCGCCACACCACCTCGTAGCCCGCGAGATCGGGCTCCGGGCCGCGCTCCCACAGCAGTTCCGTGGAGTTGGTCAGCGCCGAGGTGCGGATCTGCACGCCGCGCGGGGTGCCGGGGGCGGTCGCGAGGGTCCACAGGGCGGCCGCGTTGACCCGCGCCACGCGCGCGATGAACGGGAAGTCGCAGAACTCCGGCAGGTCGCCGTACTGCTTCCCGTCCTCCGTGCGCACGTCCTGGTGCTGGTGCGCGTAGTCCTCGGCGGGCTCGGTGAACCGGGCCGCCGGGTAGCCGCGTTCGAGGAACGGGATGTGGTCGCCGCCGCGCAGATAGCGGTCCCTGCGGTAGACCACCCGCACCCGCATGCCGGTCGCGTCGTTGTCGGCGGTGTCCCGCACGAACCGGGCCAGCTGCCGGGACGGCGAGTCGTTCTCGCCGCCCACCGAACGCCGCGTCGCCGCCTCCTCGGGCGTCTCCGAGGTGGGCACGCCCTCCGCGAACAGCCGTATGACGTACGGGTCTTGAGAGCCGTCGTCCGCGGTGGAGCTGCCGACGATGTCGTTGGTGAACATCGCCTGGACGTCGGTCTTCGCCTCCTTGAAGCGGGACGCCATGTGGGCCGCGCCGAACAGGCCCTGCTCCTCGCCCGCGACGGCCGCGAACACGAGCGTCGCCGCGGGCCGCCGCGTCGCCATGACCCGCGCCAGCTCCAGCGCGACGGCCACGCCCGAGGCGTCGTCGTCCGCGCCCGGGGCGTCGCTCGTGGCGTCCATGACGTCCGAGGCGCGCGAGTCGTAGTGCCCGGACACCACGTACACCCGCTCCGGGGCGACCGAACCCCGCAGCGTGGCCACGACGTTGGTGATCCGCGTCGGCTCCGGGATGCGCGGCGCGGGCTCCTGCACGTACGACTGGAGCTCCACCGTCATCCGGCCGCCACTGGGGCGCGCGTACCGCTCCAGCTCGGCCTTGATCCAGTCGCGGGCCGCGCCGATGCCGCGCTCCGGGTGGTCCTGGCTGGAGAGGGTGTGACGGGTGCCGAACGCGGCGAGGCGGCGCACCGTCGCCTCGATCCGCTTCGGGTCGATCTCCCGCAGCAGCGCCCGGAGTTCGGGCGACGGGGGCTGCGCGGTCGCGGGCGCGCCGGCCGGTCCGGCGGGGCGCTCGGCGGCGTGCGCCGGGCCGGCGGTGAGACCGGCCCCGGCGCCCACGGCCGCGACACCGGCGGCGGAGAGCAGGGTCCTGCGGGGCGTTCCGGGGCGGCGGGTGGGCCCACGGGTTCCGGGTGGTTCAGGAGTCTGCTGTGGCATGCGCCGATTGTCGTTGCGTATTCAACTCTCGGCAATGGGGCGGGAGTTGAGCACCCCGGGGGCCGCTCAGCGGCTGGGTGCCGGGGCCTCCCGCAGGTCGCAGGAGTCCTTGAAGCCCTGGCTGGTCAGGCCGAGCGCCGCGTTGTAGCGGGAGCGCAGGTTCTCCACCGCGACCATCATCGTCAGCTCCACGAACGCCGGCTCGCCCAGCCGGCCCACCAGCCGCGCGGCCAACTCGTCCGACACCTCCGGCGGGTTGGCGGTCATGGCCTCCGCGTACTCCATGACGTCCCGTTCGGAGTCCGTGTACGCGTCGCTGTCCCGCCACACCGGCACGTCCCGCAGCTTGCGCTCGGACATGCCCCGGCCGTGCTCCTTCCAGTACCCGAAGTCCATGCACCACGAGCAGCCGATCGACGCCGCCGACGCCATCACGGCCAGCGCCTTCAGATCCGGGTCGAGCTTGTCCCAGCGGCCCACGCCCTGCTCGAACCGCAGTTGCGACCACAGCAGCTTCGGGTGGTGCCCGGACGCGAGCACCGGGTCCATGACCTTGCCGTACGCCTTCCGGCTGTACCACTGCACGAAGCGGTTGAGGACGGTGTTGCGCGGCTTCAGCGAGATCCGGGCCATGAGGGCCACCTCCAGAGAACGTTCGTACGCCGGTGCCCGTACGGGCCGGCCGTACGGGCTTCGTGCGCCTGTCACCTCTGCGACGTGCGGGGGCACGCGGAATGTGACATCGCGGGGAAGACGATGCCGCGCGGGCGGAATCCTTCCGCGCTCCGACACGTTGACGAGGCATGACGACAGGAGACGATCACCAGGACGCCCTGCTGAAGCTGCTCACGGAGCGCGACGGCGGCGTGCTCGTCACGCTCCGGCGCGACGGCCGCCCCCAGCTGTCCAACGTCAACCACCACTACGACCCGCGGGCCCGCGTGCTGCGGGTCTCCGTCACGGACGACCGCGCCAAGACCCGGAACCTGCGCCGCGATCCCCGCGCCTCGTACCACGTCACGAGCGCCGACCGCTGGTCCTGGACCGTCGTCGACGGCACCGCGGAACTCACTCCGGTGGCCGAGGACCCGTACGACGACACGGTCGAGGAGCTGATCCGGCTCTACCGCGACATCAACGGCGAACACCCGGACTGGGACGACTACCGCGCCGCGATGGTCCGCGACCGGCGGCTCGTCCTGCGCCTGCCGGTGGAGCGGGCGTACGGGCAGAGCGCCGGGTGAGCCACGTCCGGGCCTTCGCGCGGCGCCCGGGGGCCCGCGCAGCACCTGCCGCTCGTACACCTGCCGCACATAATGAAAACCTGACCGAACCGCTCCGCTGGAGGATCCGTGACCGGCTTCCGTTCCCTGCGCTCCGGGCTCCGCTCGCTGCGGCCCGCGTCCTTCGGCGCCGAGCCGACGGGTGAGCGCCTCGCGCGGATCCACCGTTCGCCGAACTTCGCGGACGGCCGGTTCACCAACCCGGTCGGCGCGCGGGTCGGGCCGCTCGGCTCCAAGGTCGAGTTCGCGAAGACGTACTTCCGCAAGGAGGAGCGGATCCGCCGCGCCCCCTCCGGGAACGTGCCGGTGCACCCCACGACCCTCGCCGACCTGGCCCGGCCCCCGGCGAGCGGGCTGCGGCTGACGTGGATGGGCCACTCCAGCGTGCTCGCGGAGATCGACGGCAGGCGGGTGCTGTTCGACCCGGTCTGGGGAGAGCGCTGCTCTCCGTTCGCGTTCGCCGGGCCCCGGCGGCTGCACCCGGCGCCCGTCCCGCTCACCGCCCTCGGCCCGGTCGACGCGGTCGTCATCTCGCACGACCACTACGACCACCTGGACCTGCCCACGATCAAGGCGCTCGCCGACACGGACACGGTGTTCGCGGTGCCGCTCGGCGTCGGGGCGCACCTGGAGCACTGGGGCGTCGCCCCGGACCGGCTGCGCGAGCTGGACTGGCACGAGCGGACGGAGATCTCGGGCCTGAGCCTGACGGCGACCCCGGCCCGGCACTTCTGCGGCCGCGGCCTGCGCAACGAACAGCACACGCTGTGGGCGTCCTGGGTGGTCGCCGGGGACGAGCACCGCGTCTACCACTCCGGCGACACCGGGTACTTCCCGGGCTTCGGGGACATCGGCGCGGAGCACGGCCCGTTCGACGCGACGATGATCCAGATCGGCGCGTACAGCGAGTACTGGCCGGACATCCACATGACCCCCGAGGAGGGCGTCCAGGCCCACCTCGACCTCCAGGGCGGCCGGCCGCACGGCGCGCTGCTGCCGATCCACTGGGGCACGTTCAACCTCGCCCCGCACCCGTGGGCGGAGCCCGGCGAGTGGACCCGGTACGCGGCGGAGCAGGCCGGGCAGCGGGTCGCCTCGCCCCGGCCGGGCGAGCCGTTCGAACCGTCGGGGGAGCTGCCGGGGGAGGCGTGGTGGCGTCCGGTCTCGGCCCCGATCGCCCAGCCGTGGCGACTGCGCTCGGAGGCGGAGGACGTGGCGGTCGCGGCGACCCGGGGCGGACTGGATCTGGCGCGGGAGCGGTGAGGGCGGCGGGGCGGTCCCGGCAGCCGGGCGGTGCGCGCCCCGGCCCCGCGGCGGAGAGGTGAGGCGTCGCCCCCCCCGGCGGGGGAGGGGTGAGAGCGGTGCCCCCGCGGCGGAGAGGTGGGACCGGACGCCGCCGCGGCGGAGGGGTGAGACCGCCCCCTGCGCGGGGTGGGGCCCCGGCCCCGCGGCGGAGAGGTGAGGCGTCGCCCCCCGGCGGAGAGGTGAGACGGGCGCCCCCCCCCGGCAGCGGAGGGGTGAGAGCGGTCCCCGCGGCGGAGAGGTGGGACCGGACGCCGCCGCGGCGGAGAGGTGAGACCGCCCCCTGCGCGGGGTGGGGCCCCGCCCCGTGGGCCGAGAGGTGCGGGCAGGCTCGTCGGCAGCGGGGCGGTCCCGGCAGCCCGGGCGGTGCGGGCCCTAGGGCGGTCCCGGTGGCGGAGTGGTGCGGGCGGTCCCGGTGGCGGAGTGGTGCGGGCGGTCCCGGTGGCGGAGAGGTGAGGCGTCGCCCCCGCGGCGGAGGGTGAGAGCGGTCCCCGCGGCCGAGAGGTGGGACCGCCCCCGCGGCGGAGAGGTGAGACCACCCCCTACGCGGGGTGGGGCCCCGCCCCGTCGGCGGAGAGGTGCGGGCAGGCTCGTCGGCAGCGGGGCGGTCCCGGCAGCCGGGCGGTGCGCGCCCCCGGCCCCGCGGCGGAGAGGTGAGGCGTCGCCGCCCGGCGCAGAGGTGAGACGGGCCCCCGGTGGCGGGGCCGCCCTTGCCGCATCGTGTCCTGATGGTCCTTCTTGACGCGCCGTCAAAAGCCGCTCCCCGTGCCGGAGTTTGCCCCCGAGGCAAGAAAGGCGGCCCGAACCAGCCGACGCGAACGTTTAGTTGACGTGACGTACATGTGACCGAGCTGCACGGTAGGGCGAGATCAAGCCATGGTGCGGAGTTCGCGCTGTGTAGTCCCAGAGGCCTCGCGGAATCCCGCTCGTCCCAAAATCCTCGCTGGTGAGGCTGCGTTGAGTGAGCCGTAAGCGGAGGGTCTGTCTCGCTGGCTGAGACCAGCCGCAGCTCCTCGGCCGCTGTGGCGAGAAAGCGTCCTTCACACTCCGTGCGAGACCTGCCAAGGTCAGCAGGCATATGAGGCCAACAAGTTCATCCGGCACGCGCACGCGGCCTGCCCCTGGGTTGGAGGAGCACATGTCTGTCGACGCCTCGATAGCCTGTCCACAATCGATCCCTCCGCAACACGCTCCGCGTCCGGAATTAACCGAGGCCGACCCGCAACCGGAACCGGATCCCGACATATCGCGGCAGGTTGCCGTCCTGCTCTCGCGGCTGCGCTCGGCGCGCAAGTTCGGCGACGGACAGAGCAACCCCTGGCCGGTCTTCGAGAAGCTGCGCGAGTGCGGCGACGTCGTGCCCTCCCCGTGGGGCGGCGTCCTCGTGACCGGCTACGAGGCGGCCAACACGGTGCTCCGGGACCGCTCGTACCTGACGCCCGACCACGCCTGGCGCCAGCAGCAGGGCGAACCGCGGTGGACGTCCCCCGCGTCCAGCGAGTTCAGCCAGATGATCATGCTCCTGAACGCCCCCGAGCACACCCGGCAGCGCCGTGTGCTCGGCAACACCTTCGACCGGGCCACGATCGAACAACTCACCCCCGTCATCGAGCAGTTGGTCGACGGGCTGCTCGACGAGCTGGAAACCCGGATGAAGGAGGACGGCGAGGCCGACTACGCCGACATCGTCGGCGACGGACTGCCCGTGGCCGCCGTCGGCCGCTGGCTCGGCGTCCCCAGCGCCGACTTCGCCGACCTGCGCAAGTGGACCCACGGGCAGGCCTGGTCGCAGGAACTCTTCCCCACGCCCGCCCAGTTGGCCGTCGCCGACGAGTCCGCCCTCAACCTCAAGGCGTACTTCGAGAACCTGGTGGCCGAGCGCACCAAGTCACCCGGCGACGACGTACTCTCCTCCTGGATCCACGCGTGGTCCGAAGTGGAAGAGGACCCCCGGCAGGCGGCTACCATCGTGCAGCGGCTGGCAACCTTCAGCATCATGGCGGGACTTGAGACGACGTCCAACCTCCTCAACGCCGCGATGTGGCTCCTCGACCGGCATCCGGACCAGGCCGACTGGCTCCGATACCACCCCGAGGGGATTCCCGCAGCAACAGAGGAGATTCTTCGTTATGACCCCGCGGTGTCGATAACTACTCGTGTAGGGTCCCGCAGTGACTCTCTGTCAGATGTTGCCGTAGGCAAGGGGCAGTTGGTGTACGTGTGCATAGGCTCGGCGCATCATGATCCGAGGTTCATAGCCGACCCCGATCGATTCGATGTGCGACGCCCCGGGCCCGCCCGGCATCTCGCCTTCGGGCAAGGCGCCCACTTCTGCCTCGGGGCAGGACTCGGCAGGCTGGAGGGCCATGCGCTGCTCCGGAAGCTGCTGACCCGCTTCCCCACGCTGCGTGTGGTGTCCGAGCCGAAGTGGGAGCCCAGGGTGGCGTTCCGGCGGATGGCCAGTCTGCGGGTGGGTCTCGCACCCAAGCCGCGCTTCTACTCGTTCGGAGCGTGACGATGGACCGGCAGACCCTTCCCCTGGACCCCAAGACCCTCGACATCACCGAGAACGGCGCCGTGCTGCACGTACGCATGCGCCGCGAGGACGCCAAGAACGTCGCCGACGAAGCCCTCCTCGACGACCTCTCCGACGTACTCGCCCACCTGCGGCAACGCCCCGACCTGCGCGTCCTCGTACTCGCGGGCGAGGAGACGGAGTTCTGCCTCGGCGGCGACCGGCACGAGCTGGAGTCGCTTGCCGAGGCCGACACCACCGGCGAAGCCGTCCTCAGAGTCGCCGAGAAGGCCCGACACGTCTGCGAGGCCCTGGAGTCCGCCGACGTCGCCACCATCGCCGCCGTCCGCGGTCCCGCCGTCGGAGCGGGAGTGGCCCTGGCCCTCTACTGCGACCTGCGCGTCGGCACCGCCGACTGCACCTTCCGGATGCCCGAACTCGGCCTCGGACTGCCGACGGCCTGGGGCGGAGCGCTGAGCCGGCTGATCGCCGAGGTCGGCGCGCCCCGTATCCGGGAAATGGTGCTGACCTGCGACGTCGTGGACTCTGCCCGAGCACTCGAGTGGTCCCTGCTGCACCGCGTGGCAGCGGACTCCGCGGAGCTCGACAAGATCGTCGACCGGTGGGCACGCACCATCGCACGCCGTTCACCCGCCGCGCTGCGTGGCACCAAGGCTCTGATGCGCGCATACGGGACCCCCGCCCGTAGCGGTGACCTCACGGGACTCGACGGCTATCTCCTGGCGACGGCCCTCAACGCCCGCCAGGCGAAGGGGCGTTGAGCGTGAGGATTCGATTACACGAAGGAGGATGGGCCGAGGGGCCCTAGAGCGATGATCCAATACCTTGGGCAACAGGACTGGGTGTTCTGGTGCCTGATCGGGGCCATTTTGGTCCTCGCGGTGCTCGCACTGCGAGGACACAACGTGGCCCGAGTACAGCGCAAGCGCAGCGCCGAGGCGATGGCGCAGCGACAGCGGCGGGACGACGCGGCACGCTACCTGCTGGAGAACTACCTGCCGCGCCTCGCGAACCCCAACGAGACCCCGCCGCCGTTCCAACTCCCCGAGGCCTACGGCTCGTTGGCGGGCAGTGACTTCGAGCACGACCTGCGCGTCATCGCGGAGTGGTTCTCGCAGCTCAGCGACGTCGCCCGGGACCGCATGAGCGAGTCCCTGTGGAAGCTGCTGAAGGTCATCGGCGAGAGCTTCCTCGCCCGCGGCTCCGAGCAGCAGAAGACCATCAGCGACCTGGAGCGGATGCTCCAGGACCCCCGGCTCCTCGAAGCCCTGATGAAGGTCGACCACCGCACGTCGTACTTCCTCCGCAAGGCCAGGAACATCGTGGTGCTCTGCGGCGGCTTCCCCGGCCGCTCCCGCGTGCCCGAGACCGTCACGGACGTCGTCCGCGGCGCCACCGGCTACATCCGCGGCTTCACCCGCGTCCGCCTCGTCAACGAGCTGGAAGTCGGCGTGTCCGCCCACGCGGTCAACCCCGTCGTGCACGCGATCGCCGAACTCCTCGACAACGCCGACCAGTTCAGTAACCCCGAGCAGCCCATCGAGGTCGAGCTGGAGCGCCTGCCCAACGGCGTGGCGATCTCCATCGACGACCGCGGCCTCGGCATGGCGCCCAAGAAGGTGCAGGACGCCAACGAACTGCTGTCCCGCCCTCCGGCCCTGGACATCGAGGAACTCGCCGAGGACCCCAGCTTCGGCTTCCGCGTCGTCGGCCAGATCGCCCAGCAGTACGGCTTCTCCGTAGGCCTCAAGACCAGCCTCTACAAGGGCGTACGGGCCGTCATCATGCTGCCCAACGCGCTGCTCACGCAGATGCCCGAGAGCGCCCCCCGGCAGGTCCCCGGCGTCGCCCCGCAGCGCCCCATGGACGCCATCAACGGCGCCCAGCACTCCGCCGACGCCGTCAACGGCCGTGCCACGGCGACCACTTCGGCCCCCGCCGAGCCGCTGCCCGCGCCTGCCCAGGAGCGTCCCGCCGTCGCCCCGCCCGCGCCCAGGCCCGAACAGGCCACGCGCACGGCGCCCGCGCCGATGCCCGCACCCCGGCAGGAGCCCACGCCCACGCACGCGCCCATACAGTCCGGCGAGACCGCGCTCACGCCCCCGCCGCCCGCGCCCGAACCCCCGCGCGCGCACACGGCGCCCGCCGCGCACCGCCGGACCACGACGCCCGAGCCCGAGCCGACCGCCGAGGCCGGCCGGCGCGAGAGTGCCGCCCAGCCCGGCGACGAGCTCGGACACACCTCGGGCGGACTCCCGCGGCGCCGACGCAAGGCGCCGACGGTGGACGCACGACTCCAGGACGGCGACGTACAGCCTCCCCGCTCGGCGGAGGAGACCGCGCGCCGTATGGCCGCACTGCAGCGGGGCAACCGTGAGGGCCGTGTCAGCACGGCAGACGAGCACAAGGGGAAGACAACTTCATGAGTGACACGACGAGCAAGCCCGCGTGGATGCTGCGCAGCCTCCTCGAGATCCCCGAGGTCCTGCACGCGGTCCTGCTCTCCCGGGACGGCCTCATGCAGGCCCGCACCGAGGAGATCAGCAAGGACGAGGCGGACACCTACGCCGCCGCCATGTCCGGTCTCGCGTCACTGTGCCAGGACCCGATCTTCAGCGGCGGGGCGCACAACCCCTGGCTCGAAACGGTGATCGAGTTCGACTCGCGGTACGTCTTCGCCGTCCGCGCCGGAGCCGGCGCCTATCTCGGTGTGTCGACGACGGCCGCGGTGGACCTCGCCGCCATCAGCCGCCGCATGCACGAGCTGGTGGGCCAGATCGGGCACGAGATGGCCGTAGCGGACCGGCAGGGCCTTGGCTTCCACGGATGAGCGGACAGGACGACAGCTCGCTGGTCCGCTCTTATGTCATCACCGGTGGACGAGCCAAGCCGTCGAGAGCGGACATCGACGTCATCACGCTGATCAAGGCGACCGCAAGCAATGAGCCCCTGCACCGGCTCAACCGTGAGAAGCGCTCCATCGTCGAACTCTGCCGGGGCGGCGCGCTGATGACGGTGGCCGAGGCAGCGGGCTACCTCGACCTGTCGGTGGCGCTGACGAAGGTCCTGGTCGCCGACCTGGTCGACGAGCAGCTCCTCACCACCCGCACGGCGCCCACCAGTACCCCCGCCACAGACAGAACCCTCCTGGAGGAGGTCCTCAATGGGCTCCGCGCCCGTCTCTAAGCAGCCCATATATCTGGCCGACACCGTTCAGGTGGCCACGAAGATCCTGGTAGCGGGGCACTTTGGTGTCGGCAAGACCACCTACGTGGGAACCCTGTCCGAGATCGACCCGCTCCGGACCGAAGAGGTCATGACGGCGTCCAGCGTCGGCTACGACGACCTCGTCGGCCTGCCCGACAAGAAGACCACCACGGTCGCCATGGACTTCGGCCGGCTCACCCTGAGCCCGCGCCTCGTCCTGTACCTGTTCGGCGCCCCCGGACAGGAACGCTTCCGGCGCCTGTGGCAGGACCTCGCGTACGGCGCGCTCGGCGCGCTCGTCCTCGCCGACACCCGCAACCTCGCCGAGTCGTTCCCCGTGTTCGACCGCGTCGAGGAGTTCGGACTGCCGTACGGCGTCGCCGTGAACCACTTCGCGGGCGGCAAACGGTTCGACGAGGACGAGGTGCGGGACGCGCTCGACCTGCACCCGGACACCCCGTTGGTCACGTGCGACGCCCGTGACCCCCAGTCCTCCACCATCGCCCTGATCCGCCTCGTGGAACACCTCCACGAGCGGGCCGTACACCAAGAGAGCTTCCGGTGAGTTACCCCGTCGACTCCTACGGCCAACAGAGCCCGAACGCGCCCGGATGCCCCGTGTCGGGCACCGGTGCCGCCGCCGTCACACCCCTGTTCGGCGCGGACTTCGCCGCCGACCCGCACGCCGTCTACGGACGGCTGCGGGCCACCGGCTCCCGCGCCCACCCCGTCGCGCTCGAACCGGGCGTGCACGCCATCCTCGTGACCAGCTACGCCACGGCCCGCGAGATCCTGCTCAGCCCCGACTTCTCCAAGGACTCCCGCAACTGGGCGGACCTGAACCGGGGCAGCATTCCCGCGGACAGCAGCGTCCGCCCGATGATGGAGTGGCGCCCCAACGCCTTCTTCAGCGACGGCCACGAGCACCAGGCCCGCCGCCAGGTCATCGAGGACGCGCTCGGCAAGGTCGACCTCTACCAGCTGCGCCGCTTCGTCGAGGAGGCCGCGGACGAGCTGATCGACCGGTTCGCGCCCGCCGGCCGCGCCGACCTGATCGCGGACTATGCGAAGACCCTGCCGCTGCGGGTCTTCAACCGCCTCTTCGGCTGCCCCGACGACGTCGCCGACCGGCTCGTGGAAGGCATGTCGGGCCTGTTCGACGGCCGCGACCCGGAGAAGTCCAACGCCCTGGTCACCCAGGGGCTGGTCGACCTCATCGAGTACAAGACGACGACGCCCGGCTCCGACGTCACCAGCTGGATGCTCGCCCACCCCTCGCAGCCGGGCGGCGAGGAGATCATCCACCAGCTCGTCACGTTGATGGCCGGCGGTACGGAGCCCGAGGCCAACCTCATCGGCACCGCCGCCCTGAAGATCCTCGCCGACCCGCGGTTCGCCGGGCACTTCGCCGGCATCAACCCGCCGATCAGCGAGTCCATCAACGACGTGCTGCGCTGGGACCCCCCGGTGGCCAACTACGGCGTGCACTACGCCCGTCGTACGACGGAGCTGCACGACGTGGTGTTCCCGAGCGGCGTGCCGATCCTGATCTCCTTCGCGGCCGCCAACAACGACCCGATGGAGGGCATCGCCGCCGACCAGGAGGCCACGCACAGCGCCCACCTCGCCTGGTCCGCGGGCCCGCACCAGTGCCCCGCGCAGCGCCAGGCGCTGTCCATCGCGCACACCGCGATCGAGATGCTGTTCAAGCGGCTGCCGGACCTCCGGCTCGGGGTCGACGAGTCGACCCTGGAGTGGCGGCCCGGCCCCTTCCACCGGGCCCTGAAGGAGCTTCCGGTGCGCTTCTCGCCGCGGGCCGCGCGCGCCGGCGAGAAGGCGTCCGCCGCCGCGCGGGGCGAGGCGCCCCGGCCGTCCGGTTCGCTCCTGCAGCCGGGCCCGCCGCCCCCGCCGCCGAAGAAGCCGACGCTGGGCGGCAAGGTCGTGCAGCTCTGGCTGAACTGGTGGCGCGGAGACAACTGACCCCGCACGGACGGCCCGGCCACAACCGGCCGCCGCCCCACCGCAGTTGCCGGGCACGCCCGGTCCCCGAGGAGACACCTCAGGGGACCGGGCGTGCCCGTTTCGTTCTCGTACGCGACCGGGCGGCGTCCGTTCCCGACCGCTGCCGCAGTCCGACATCCGTACGCCGGGACCCGCCGGGAGGACCGCGTACGCCCCTCGTCCCAGGCCGCGCGCAGACGACACGAACACGCGTCCGACCTGGGGGATTCGCGCGATTGTACGAGATGTCACGCCGAGGGTGAACGCGGTTCGGTGAAGTTCCCCAACTCCCCGTCGCGGGCCC
Organism: Streptomyces sp. Da 82-17; assembly: GCF_046098215.1. Lineage (NCBI taxonomy): Bacteria > Bacillati > Actinomycetota > Actinomycetes > Kitasatosporales > Streptomycetaceae > Streptomyces > Streptomyces sp. Da 82-17. Next base: position 34,610 of record NZ_JBJURH010000015.1, on the reverse strand, counting down.
GTCTTTCGTGACTACCGTGTGTGCTCGTCGACCCACGCAGGGCGCATCATCCGCGCGGCGACGTACGGCACAGCCATGCCGTACGCCCGGAGCCGAGCGCGACGCCCGCGCACCACGAGTCCACTCGACGAGGACGCTGATGTCTCACCTTCGCGAACCGGCCGCACGCGCAGAACGCCGCGAGGGCGGACGCCACGGCAGGCCCGGACCCCGGGTGGCCAAGGAGCTGCCCGAGGCCCGGATACGCCGCCAACTCCTGCGCGCCTCCGTCCTGCCCGCCGTCGCGGTCGCCCTGGCGGGCGCGGCGGCCGTGCTGTGCGTCGTCCAGGTCACCGGGGCCCGGCCCACGCCGGTCCTCTGGGGACTCCTCGCCGCCGCCGCGACCGTGGCCGTCGCCGGGATCGCCGCCGCCGTCGTCGCGGCCGACCGCACCACGCGGGCCGTCATGGACCGGGTGTCCGTCCTGCGCCGCAGCACCGCCCGCGGCCAGAGCGAGCTGCGCGCCCTCGTCGAGCGCCTGCGCCGCGGCGAGGGCGCCCCGCAGCGCACCGCGACCACCCCGCCGAAGGCCTCCGACGGCGACGAATTCGACCAGCTGGCCCATGAGTTGACCCGCGCGCAGGAGGCCGCGGTCGCCTCCGTCGTCCAGGCCGCGCAGCTGTCCGGGCAGGCCGGCAGCGAGCAGAAGGTCGAACTGCTCGTGAACCTCGCGCGCAGGCTGCAGTCGCTCGTGCACCGCGAGATCCAGCTCCTCGACGAGCTGGAGAACCAGGTCGAGGACCCGGACGTCCTCAAGGGCCTCTTCCAGGTCGACCACCTCGCCACCCGCATCCGCCGGCACGCCGAGAACCTCGCCGTGCTCGGCGGCGCCATCTCGCGCCGCCAGTGGTCGCACCCGGTGACCATGAGCGAGGTGCTGCGTTCCGCGATCGCCGAGGTCGAGCAGTACTCGCGGGTCAAGCTGGTGCCGCCGATCGACGGCACGCTGCGCGGCCACGCCGTCGCCGACGTCATCCACCTGCTCGCCGAACTCGTCGAGAACGCCTCGGTGTTCTCGCCGCCGCACACCCAGGTCCTGATGCGCGCGAGCCGGGTCACCTCGGGTCTCGCCATCGAGGTGGAGGACCGCGGCCTGGGCATGGCGGGCGAGGAGCAGAGCGAGATGAACGCCCTGCTCGCCGACCCCGAGGACGTCGACGTCGCCGGGCTCATCGCCGGTGGCCGCATCGGCCTCTTCGTGGTCGCGGCCCTCGCCCGCAGGCACGGCATCGCCGTACGGCTGCAGACCAACATCTACGGCGGCGTCCAGGCGGTCATCGTGCTGCCGCAGAGCCTGCTCGGAGCGGACGAGGACACCGGCGGCGCGGGCCGCGTCCAGACGGGGGCCACCCAGGCGGGAGCCGCACAGGCGGCCATGCAGCAGGCCGGTGCCACGCAGCCCGGTGCCACGCAGGCCGGTGTCCCGCAGCCGGGCGGCTCGCAGGCCGGTGTCCCGCAGCCGGGCGGCTCGGAGGCCAGTGTCCCGCAGCCGGGCGGCTCGCAGCAGGGTGTCCCGCAGCCGGGCGGCCCCCAGGCGGGTACGCAGACGCCGACCGCTCAGGGCCAGGCCCGGCCGCACGTGAGCGCGACCGCCGCCGCGTCGGCCCAACAGCCCCCGTACCAGGAACAGTTCACCTCGACCGGCGCCCACGCCGCCGCCGTGCCCGCACCCACTCCTTCGCCCGCCCCGCGGCAGGAGGGCGCCCGCGAAGGGGCCGTACGAGTCCAGGGCGGCGGCACGGACGGGGCCGGGTTCACGTTGCACACCGCCACGCACACCCCCGTCGCCCAGGTCCCCGCCCAGCCGGCGACGCAACCCCGGCGCGACGAGGCGGCCGTGCAGCCCGGCACCGAGCGGGCCGGCGCCGCGCAGTCCCGGAGCGGTGAGGCCCGTACCGCCCCGCCGTTGCCGGTGCGCGGCGCGCACGAGGCGCGGCCCAACCCCGCCGACCACTCCCTGCGCCCCGACCCGCAGCCCGCGGGCCCGGCGTCCACCGGCGGGCGCGGTGCCGCGGGCCGGCCCCAACTCCCCAAGCGGCGCGCCCAGGAACACCTGGTGCCGCAGCTGCGCGACGCGCCCGTACCGTCCGCGGCGGCGGCCGCCGAGCCGGCGGACAGCGGGCTCGACGGGCACGACCCGGGCCTGATGGCCGCCTTCCAGCGCGGCATCGGCCTCGCGGAGGGGCAGGACGCCCCGCGCCCCGGCGCCGAACCCGCCGGGTGACCGCCGACAGCACCACCCCGCCCCAACCCCTCTGCTTCCACGGCCTGTTGAGGCCGTACCACCACGCCGTACCCCAAGGAGTCGATCCCCCATGGCGAGCGATGTGCCGACCGGCCAGGTTTCCGACCTCGACTGGTTGTTGAGCGGTCTGGTGCAGCGGGTGCCGCACACCCGCAGCGCGGTCCTGCTCTCCTCCGACGGACTGGTCAAATCGGTCCACGGACTCGACCCGGACAGCGCCGACCACATGGCCGCGCTCGCCTCCGGCCTGTACTCGCTCGGCCGCAGCGCCGGCATCCGCTTCGGCGACGGCGGTGAAGTCCGCCAGGTCGTCGTCGAGTTGGCGCAGACCCTGCTGTTCGTGTCCACCGCGGGCTCCGGCACGTGCCTGGCCGTCATGGCGGGCCGGGAGGCCGACGCGGCGGTCCTCGGGTACGAGATGGCGATGCTGGTCAAGAGCGTGCGCCCGTACCTCGTCACCCCCGCGCGGCGGCCCGCGGAGCCCTCGGTGATGAATCCGTGAACGTGGCGCTCCCGCAGGACGGGCCGTGGCTGGACGACGCCGCCGGCCGGCTCGTCCGCCCGTACACCGTGATCAACGGCAGGACCCGGCCCAGCGCCCCGCTCGACCTGCTCTCCCTGGTCGTGCCGACAGGCGCAGTGTCGGTCGCCCACATGGGGCCCGAGCACACACAGGCGCTCGGCCTGTGCGGCGGCGGGCCCACCTCCGTGGCCGAGATCGCGGCGCAGCTGCGGCTGCCCGCCGTGGTGACCAAGGTGCTCCTGTCCGACCTCGTCGACTGCGGCGCCCTCACCGCCAAGGCCCCCACCTTCCGCACCCAACCCACCGACGACCAGTCCCTGTTGGAGGCAGTGCTCGATGGTCTACGACGACGGCTCTGACCCGCTGACGGGCTCCCGCGCGCCGGCCCGGGAGGTCCCGGAGGTACGGCAGATCCCGGAGCCCCGGGAGCCCCGGGAAGCCCGCGACGGCTTCCCCGACGCGCTGAAGGTGCTGGTCGCGGGCGGGTTCGGAGTGGGCAAGACGACCTTCGTGAGCACGGTCAGCGAGATCGAGCCGCTCAGCACCGAGGAACTGCTCACCACCGCCAGCGCGGGCACCGACAACCTCGACGGGATCGAGAACAAGACCACCACGACCGTGGCGATGGACTTCGGCCGCATCACGCTCGACAAGCGGCACGTCCTGTACCTGTTCGGCACCCCGGGCCAGGAACGGTTCTGGTTCATGTGGGACGAGCTGTCCGACGGCGCGCTCGGCGCGGTCGTGCTCGCCGACACCAGACGCCTGGAGGACTGCTTCTCCGCCGTCGACTTCTTCGAACGGCGCGGCATCGCCTTCGTCGTCGCCGTCAACGAGTTCGACGACTCCTTCCGGTACGAGCCGGAGGAAGTGCGCGCGGCCATCGACCTGAAGCCCGACGTGCCGGTGGTGCTGTGCGACGCGCGGGTCGCCGGATCCGGCATGGAGACCCTGGTGACCCTCGTCCAGTACCTGCTCACCCAGACCCCGGACCCGGCCGCCCCCAGCCACGGAGCACACACATGACGTACGACCCGACCGGGCACCTGCTGCTGACCCCCGTCGACAAGGAGGCCTCGAACCGGGTACGGCGGCTGCGCGAGCTCGGCCTCGGCGACGAGCCGGACCCGGTGTTCGACGCGTTCGCCGACCGGATCGCGGAGACGATCGGGGCGCCGTACGCGATGGTCAACTTCATCGACGAGAACCGGCAGTTCTTCGCCGGCCTGCACACCCCCGAGGGCGGCCTCGCCGGCCAGGACCGGGGCATCGACACCAAGAACGGCCGCGTCGGCCGCCACCTCGAACGCGACCAGGGCTACTGCCCGCACGTCGTGGTCCGCCGCAAGGCCCTCGTCCTTGAGGACGTCCGCGACTACCCGCGGTTCGCCGGGAACCCGGTCGTCGAGGAGATCGGCATCCGCTCGTACCTGGGCGCTCCGCTGATCGACGGTACGGGGATGGTGCTCGGCACGGTGTGTGTCGTGGACACGGAGCCGCATGCGTGGGGGCGGGAGGGGTTGGCTGCGATCAAGGGGTTGGCGGGGGAGTTGGTGGGGGTGATCGGTACGCGGGCCTGAGCGGCGCCGTCGACCCGATGACCGCCCAGGGGGCTGCGCCCCCTGCCCCCCGGCGGTTGCTTTTCGGCTGCCGCGCCGTCGTGGTTGGTCGCGCAGTTCCCCGCGCCCCTGTCGGGGCCCGGCCCCCCCGGGGTTGTTTTTCGGCTGCGGCGCCGTTGTGGCTTGTCGCGCAGTTCCCCGCGCCCCTGTCGGGGCCCGGCTCCCCCC
>NZ_JBJURH010000015.1:0-29916 GCF_046098215.1 Streptomyces sp. Da 82-17 | reverse complement strand
GGGGCCCGGCTCCCCCCGGGTTGTTTTCGGGTGCCGCGCCGTTGTGGCTTGTCGCGCAGTTCCCCGCGCCCCTGTCGGGGCCTGGCTCCCCCCGGGTTGTTTTCGGGTGCTGCGCCGTTGTGGCTTGTCGCGCAGTTCCCCGCGTTCCTATCGGGGTGGGGTCGTGCTGGGTCTCAGGCGGATCTGGGGCCGTACTCGCTCCACCCTGGCCCGTGTTCCTCTTCGTTCTCGTAGGGCCAGGGCCATGGCCTGTTCGCCCATGTGGGCGAGGGGGAGGTGCACTGTGGTGAGTGGGGGCGTGAGTTCGCGTACCAGGGGGATGTCGTCGAAGCCCGCGAGGGACACGTCGTCCGGTACGCGCAGGCCGTGTTCGCGGAGGGCGGCGAGTGCGCCGACCGCCATCACGTCCGTCACGGCGAACACACACGTGGGCCGCGCCCCGCGCGCCAGCAGTTCGAGGGCCGCCGCATGCCCGCCGTCCCGTGTGAACGCCCCCTGAACCACCCGGTGTTCGGGCAGCGCGACCCCGGCCGTCGCGAGCGCCTCCCGGAACCCGGCGAGCCGGTCGGCGACGGTCGTCAGCTCCGGCGGCCCGGTCAGCACCGCGAACTCCCGGTGTCCCAGGGCCAGTAGAGCCTGCGCAAGGGCCGCCGCGCCCTCGCGGTTCTCCGGCAGCACGGTGTCGACGCGCAGGCTGCGGTGCCGGCTCACCACCGCGACCCGGCCGCCCGCCCGCGCGTACGGGGCGAGTTCTGCGTCCAGGGCCCGCTCCCAGGCCCGGTCCTCGATGCCCGAGCCGATCAGCAGGATCGCCCGCGCCCGCTGCGCCCGCAGCATCGACACGTACGCGATCTCGCGGGCCTGGTCGCGGAACGTCGACGCCAGCATGACGAGCAGGTCGCGCTCGGCCGCCGCCCGCATCACGCCGCCGGCGATCGCCGCGAAGTACGGGTCGCTGACGTCGTGACAGATCACGCCGACCGTGTTGTTGGAGGCCGAAGCGAGCGCCTGCGCATGGGCGTTGGGGATGTACCCGAGCTCGGCCGCCGCCGCGAGCACCCGGCCGCGCAGCTCCTCCCGCACCCGGGCCGTGCCGTTCAGGGCGCGGGACGCGGTCGCGGGGGAGACGCCCGCCGCGTCGGCCACGGCGTGCAGCGTGACCGGACCGGGCGCGGCTCCCGGGGCGGTCCGTGGCTCCTGGCGGGCGCGGCCCTGACGGGGAGGTACCTGTGCGCCGCGCGGAGGTTCCTGCCCAGCGCGCACCCGTTCCCGTTCACCGCGCAGGCGTTCCCGTTCACTCACCGCGCCCCCTTCGGGCGTCGTGGCGGAGGGGTCCGAAAGAACTTCGGGACGACCTACCTATTGACCGTGTTGTCGCGCGGTCATTAGCGTGGCCGACATGCTAGCAGAAAGCGCTTTCTGAAAGCGGTTTCGGGGCTCAGGTCCAGGTCCTGTCCGGCGCCCGCGACTCGCCAACTGCCGCCCTACCCCGGGGAGTTACCCGTGAGCCAGAGCGCACTGTCCGCACCGCCAGCGAAGACCGCGGGAGTCGCCGTGCGAGAGCGGCCGGGTCCGGGCCGCCGGCTCGCCGAGGCCGTCGAGCACAGCTGGCGCCCGGTCGCCCTGCTGCTCGGCTGTTTCGCCGTCTGGTGGGCGATCGCCGCCGCCGAGCTGGTCGAGCCGTATCTCGTCCCGTCCCCGGGTGCGACCCTCGACGTCCTGGTCGAGAAGTCCGACTACCTGTGGCAGCACAGCTGGATCACCACGTACGAGACGCTGCTCGGGTTCGTCATCGCGGTGGTCGTCGGCGTGCTCGCGGCGGTGGTGATGGTGTACTCGACGACCGTCGAGAAGACCCTCTATCCGATCCTGCTGTTCGCGCAGGTCGTGCCGAAGATCGCGATCGCCCCGCTGTTCGTCGTCTGGCTGGGCTTCGGGATCGCGCCGAAGATCCTGATCGCCGTGCTCATCGCGTTCTTCCCGGTGGTCATCTCGATGGTGACGGGCCTGAAGGCGGTGGACCCGGAGATGCTGCAGCTGTCCTCGACGATGGGCGCACGCCCCTGGCAGACCTTCGTCAAGATCCGGCTGCCCGCCTCGCTCCCGCATCTCTTCTCCGGCCTGAAGGTCGCCGTCACGCTCGCGGTGACCGGGGCCGTGGTCGGGGAGTTCGTCGGCGCCAACGAGGGCCTGGGCTATGTGATTCTGCAGGCCAACGGCAACCTCGACACCCCGATGCTGTTCGCCGGGCTGCTCGTGATGTCGCTGATCGGCGTCGTCCTGTTCGTGCTCGTGGAGATCGCCGAGAAGCTGCTCCTGCCGTGGCACGCGAGCCGCCGGGACGCGTCCGTCACCACCGCCTACTGACCCCTCGTCAACCCGCCCATGCTGTACGGCAGTTGCGCGTACGACTCGCCGTACCGCCCCTCGCGAAAGGGCCGCCCCCGATGACCCCACGCAGAACCCCGACCGGCCGTGCTCTGGCCGGGCTCGTCCCGCTGCTGCTCGTCGCCGCCACCGCGTGCGGCGGGGACGATACGGAGACCACCACCAGCGCCGACGGCAAGCAGCTGGACAAGGTCACGCTGACGCTCAACTGGTACCCGTACGGCGAACACGCGCCGTTCTACTACGGCAAGAAGCAGAAGATCTTCGAGAAGCACGGCATCGACCTGCAGATCCAGGCCGGCCAGGGCTCGCAGAAGACCGTGCAGGCCACCGGCGCCGGGCAGACCGACTTCGGCTGGGCCGACACCCCGGCCGTCCTCGCGGGCGTCGAGTCCGGGGTGCGGGTCAAAAGCCTCGGGGTGTTCCTGCAGACCACGCCCGCGTCCGTGCAGTTCTTCGCCGACCAGGGCATCAAGTCCCCGGCGGACCTCAAGGGCAGCACGGTCGCGGGCACGACGGGCGACGCGCTGTCCCGTACGTTCCCCGCGTTCCTCAAGGCCAACGGGCTCTCCGAGTCCGACGTCAAGGTGCAGAACACCGACCCGGCGGGCAAGATCGCCGCGGTGATCTCCGGCAAGACGGACGCCCTGCTCGGGTACGCGAGCGACCAGGGGCCGATCATGCAGGACAAGGCCAAGAAGGACGTCGCGTATCTGCGCTTCTCCGAGCACGGGCTGAACTTCTTCTCCAACGGCCTGATCGTCGGCGAGCGCACCCTGAAGTCCGACAAGGACCTGGCCTCCCGGATGGCCGAGGCGGTCAGCGAGTCCTGGGCCGCCGCCGAGAAGTCGCCGGGGCCCGCAGTCGCCGCGATGGACGGCGCCTCGGACCAACTCCCGCCGGAGAAGGTCCTGTCGGAGCAGTTCAGGACCACGCTCACGCTGCTGCACACCGAGGCCACCGAGGGCAGGGCGCCCGGCGTCAACGACGAGGCCGACTGGCAGCAGACCATCGACGTGTTCAAGGAGGCGGGCATGGTGAAGAACGCCAAGCCCGTCGCCGACTACTGGGCCGCGGACGTGGCCGCGAAGGGTTGACGCCATGCCGAGCACGCCGAACGAGACGAGCCTGCACCTGCACATGCCGTCAACTCCTGCGCAGGGCAAGGGAGTTCCGGCCGTCGGCATCGACGCCGTCGACGTCCGCTTCCGGTCGAGGAAGCGTGACGTCACGGCCCTGACCGGGGTGTCCCTCGATGTGCGCATGGGCGAGTTCGTCGCGCTCGTCGGCCCCTCGGGCTGCGGCAAGTCCACGCTGCTCAAGCTGGTCGCCGGGCTGCTCGCGCCGTCGGCGGGCGAGGTGCGGCTGCAGGGCGAGCGGGTGACGGGGCCGCGCCACGACATCGGGTACGTGTTCCAGCGCGCCGCGCTCCTGGAGTGGCGGTCGGCCCGCCGCAACATCCTGCTCCAGGCCGAGATGCGCCGCATGCCGTCGGCGCGGGCCGCCGCCCGCGCCGACGAACTCATCGCCATGACCGGCCTGCAGGGCTTCGAGGACGCCTACCCGCACGAGCTGTCCGGCGGTATGCAGCAGCGCGTCGCCCTGTGCCGGGCGCTCCTCCACGAGCCGCCGGTCCTGCTCATGGACGAGCCGTTCGGCGCCCTGGACGCGCTCACCCGCGAGCAGATGAACATCGAACTCCGCCGCATCTGGCGCGAGACCGGCACGACGGTCCTGCTCGTCACGCACTCCATCGCGGAGGCGGCGTACCTCGCGGACCGGGTGATCGTCATGAGCCCGCGCCCCGGCACGATCCGCGAGACCATCGAGGTCGGCCTGCCCGCGGAGCGGGAGTACGCGGAGACGATGACCCGCCCCGAGTTCGCCTCGGCAACGGGCCGAATCCGGGGGTTGCTGGGCAGCGCGGGGGTCGGGGGTTAGCGGTACGGGGCCGCGATCCGTGGGTCGGGGGTCCCGGGTCCCGATAGGGGCGCGGGGAACTGCGCGACAAGCCACGACGGCGGTGCAGCCGAAGGACGGCCCGGGAGCGGGGTCCGGGGCGGAGCCCCGAATGCCGGGGCCCGGGTGTGCAGCCCCCGGAGCTGTCCGCTGAGGACTTCGGGAAGTGCGGGGAGGGGAAAGACCACCCCGCACCCGGAAACCTCCCCGAAATCCTCCACCCGTACGATCCGCCGCATGAGCGCGACAACGGGCACCCGCGGCAACACCGTGGCCGAACACCTCACCGGCACCCAACTCCGCGCCCTGGTCGCCGAGTTCGCCGACCTCCTGCTCGACACCGTGCACGGCGGCAACTCCCTCGGCTTCCTCGCCTCCCTCACCCGCCCGGAGGCCGAGGCCTGGTGGCGCGCCCGGGCCGCCGAGCTGGACGCGGGCGACGGCCTGCTCCTGCTCGCCGTACGCCACGAGGGCCGCGTCGTCGGCACGGTGAGCCTCGCCCTCGTCGACAAACCCAACGGCCGGCACCGCGCCGAGATCGTCAAGCTGATGGTGCACAGCACGGCACGCGGCCTCGGGCTCGGCCGCACCCTGCTCGCCGCCGCCGAACGCGCCGCGGCCGAACGGGGCGTGACCCTGCTGGTCCTGGACACCGAGACCGGCAGCCCCGCCGAGGGCTTCTACGCGGCGGCCGGCTGGACCCGCGCAGGCACGATCCCGGACTACGCGGCCGACCCGCACGGCACCCTGCACCCCACGACACTGTTCTACAAGCGGCTGACCTGAGCACAGGATCTGAGCACAGGATCTGAGCACGGGACCTGCGCACGGCACCTGAGCAGAGGGGGCGCGGCCGGAACAGGCCGCACCCCCAACGCCCCAGCACCCCGGAGGGCTCAGTACCGCAACCCCGCCAAGTGCGCATAACTGTTGCGGGCCGTGGCGAACGGATCGCTCGGGGCGTCGTGCTCCACGAGCCACTGCTTGACCCCGCCGATGTGCGCGTCCCGGAACATCGCGGCGAAGTCCAGGACGCCCGAGCCGACGTCCGCGAACGACCCGTCCGGCGCCATGTCCTTCACGTGCAGCGCCGGGAACCGTCCCGGATGCCGGGTGAAGTACGTGCCCGGGTCCTCGCCGCCGTTGGCCGCCCAGTACACGTCCAGCTCGAACGCGACCAGCTCGGGGTCGGTCTCCCGCAGCAGGATGTCGTACAGCACCTCGCCGTCCACCGTGGCGTGGTCCGAGCCGTGGTTGTGGAACAGGAGCGGGCCGAGTCCGGCGTCCCGGGAGGCCCGGCCGATCCGGTTGAACTCCCTTGCCGCCTCCCGGAATCCGGCCGGGGTGTGCAGCGCGCCCGGCAGGCTCGGCACCACCGGCCACTTCGCGCCGAGCGTGTGCAGATCCGCGAGCGCCTGCGCGAGCCCGGGCCCGCGCAGGGTGTCGTACGCGACGTGCTCCAGGACCGCGCGCAGGCCGGTCGCGTCCAGCATGCGGCGGATGTCGGCCGCGCTGTTGCCGTGCCGGCCGCTGACGCCGACGGTCGCGTACCCGATCTCGGCGAGGCGTTCCAGGGTGCCGTGGAAGTCCGCGGCGAGCGGGGCGCGCATCGTGTACAGGTGCATGCCGATGCCGCCGCGCGGAATGAACCGCTGCCGGGACGACGCGGCCGCCGGGGACGTGACGAGCGCGCCCGCCGCGAGCCCCAGGGACGTACCGAGGAACGCGCGTCTGGAAGCGGCCCGGCCCGTGCCGGACGCGCGGGATGTCCGGGATCTCAACTGCATGGAAAACTCCCTCACTTGAGGAACCTCACTGGACGAACATCAACGGACCTCGACGAACATCGACGGACCTCACTCGACCGTGATCGGAACCGAGCCCGTCGTCGTGTCGCCCTTGTCGTCGGTCACGGTGAGCCGCGCCGTGTAGCTGCCCTTGCGGGCGTACGTGTGCTCGGCGGTCGCGCCCTCCTCGCCCGCGGGCTTCGCGTTGTCCCCGAAGTCCCAGTGGTACGAGGCGACTTGGCGCCCCGGCAGCAGATTCACCGAGCCGGACAGCTTGACCGTGTGCGGCGCCGTGCCCTCCGCCGGGGTGGCCGTGACCTCGACCCGGGAGGCGGGTTCCTGCTCCACGCCGGGCCCGTTGAAGTGCAGCCAGTCCAGGGCGAGCAGATCGGGCTTGCCCTCGGCCCATTCGGGGTTGCTGAACACCGCGTACAGCTTGACGCTCCTGCCGGGGTCCTTCAGCTCGGTCGTCGGCGAGACGACGTTGCCCCAGCCGCCCGTGTCCGGCACGGACACCTTGCCGAGCAGCTCGCCGGTGGGGGAGTCGGCGCGGAACTCGATGGCGCCGCCGAGCCCGGCCGATGCGGCGCCCACGGTCACGGAGTCGACGCCCCTGAGGTGGGCCGGGGCGAAGCTGACCCAGTCGCCGTGCTCGATCTCCGCGAGCCGCTTGCCGCCCGAGGCGTCCGCGCGCGAGGCCACCTGTGCGCCGCCGTGCGCGCCACCGGTCGACGTGAAGTGCTCGGCCTCCCGGAACGAGGTGCGCAGCGTCAGCGCGTCCGACCCGGTGAGCGCGGGCACGTCGCCCGGCCCGCCCTTGTCCTCGTACTGCGCGGTGATGCCGTAGTACAGGTTCTGGCCGGGGCCGTGGCTGTCACCGGCATCCGTGACGATCTTCCCTTCGCAGCCGGTGTGGTTGTCCAGCGGATGCAGATGCGAGTCGTGGCCGAGCTGCGACTGCACGACGACCCGCGAGCAGTCGATCTGCCCGTCCTCCGGGTCCTTCACCTTGACCGTGAACGGGATGGTGTCGCCGAAGGAGAACATCCCGCCGTCGTCCGGCGTCCGGATCGTCACCTCGGGCCGGGTGTTGCCGACGGTCACCTCCTGCACGGCGAGCGCGCTCAACTCCTTCGGCCCGGTCACTTCGAGCCGGGCGCTGAACCTCCCTCTCTCCTCGTACGTGTGGGTCGGCTCGGCATCCGTCGAGTCGGTGGTGCCGTCCCCGTCGAAGTCCCAGGCGTACGTCACCGGCGTGCCGTCGGGCAGGCCCGAGCCCTTGCCGGAGAACTTCACGGTGAGCGGGGCGGGGCCGTTGTCCGGCGAGGCGGAGATCCGCGCCTCCGGCAGCCGGTCGTCGCCGACGTAGTCGATGCGGTAGATGCCCGCGCCCTCGTTGGACCCGCCGCGCCCGGTGCCGCTGCCGACGCCGAAGTCGATGACGTACAGCGCCCCGTCAGGCCCGAAGTCCGCGTCGAAAGGCTGGTTCCACTTCATGTCGGAGAACACCGAGTTGATGGAATGCAGATCCCCGGCCCTGACCGGCTGGAAGCGCGGGTCCTGGAACGTCTGGTCCTGCTGCTGGAGGGAGAAGGACTTGAAATACGTCCGGGTCAGCTCGTAGTTGAGCCACTTCCCCTCGAACGCCTCGGGGAACTTCGTCCGGTACGTGTTCTCCGCCCTGTAGTCGTACACGGGACCGCTCATCGGCCCGCCGCCCCCGGTGCCGAGCTCGGGGAATTCCTGCGAGGCGGAATAGGCGTACCACACCAACGCGGGCTGCGCGGGCGGGAGTTCCCGCAGGCCGGTGTTGTTCGGCGAGTCGTTGACCGGCTTCGCGCAGTCGAATGTCGCGCCGGAGGTCTTCGTCGCGAAGTCGTAGTCGTTGAACGGGGTGTTGTTGCCGACGCAGTACGGCCAGCCGTAATTGCCCGCCTTCGTGATGCGGTTGTACTCGACGGTGCCCTCGGGGCCGCGGTCCGGGTTCGCGGTGCGGGCGTCGGGCCCGTAGTCCGCGACGAGCAGGGCGCCGCTCAGCGGGTCGGTGGTGATGCGGAACGGGTTGCGCATGCCCATCGCGTAGATCTCGGCGCGGGTCTTGTCGGTGCCGGGCGCGAAGAGATTTCCCTCCGGGACCGAGTAACTCCCGTCGTCCTTCGGCGTGATGCGGAGGATCTTGCCGCGCAGGTCGTTCGTGTTGCCCGAGGTGCCTTGCGCGTCCCAGGCCCTGCGGCCCTCACGTTCGTCGATCGGCGTGAACCCGTCCGAAGCGAACGGGTCGGTGTTGTCGCCGGTCGCCACGTACAGATCGCCGCTCTTGTCGAACGCCAGCGACCCCGCCATATGCGAATTCGCGCGCCCCTCGTTCCGGTACGTCGGAATCGTGAGCAGCCGCTTCTCGGAGGCCATGTCGACCTTGCCGCCGCTCTCCGTGAACCGCGACAGGTTGAGCTGCTTCTCGGTCTTGTCGGAATGCAGCAGATAGAGCCGGTGGTTGTCCTGGAAATCCGGGTCGAGGGCGAGTCCGAGCAGCCCGTCGGACTGGCTCGTCATCTCCGGCGTGTAGGCGAAGTCCAGGGCCGTCGTCACCCGCAGCGTCTCCTGGTCGATCACCTTCAGCTTGCCGGTCCGCTGGATGAAGAACACCCGCCGGTCCGGGGCGACCGCCAACTCGAACGGGTCGGCGAGATCGCTGGTCGCGAGCGGGGTGCGCTGGAACGCCCCGGTCTTCGTGGCCGTGCAGTCACCGGGCTTCGCGCCCGCCGCCCACTCGATGCCGCCCAGCAGATGCTTGAGGAAACCCGCCTCGGAGAACGCCGACTTGTCGTGCCCGCCGGCCGTGAACCAGGACCGGCCGCCGTCGTAGTTCTGGCACCACGACCACGGGTGGTCGACGCCCTCGTCCAGGCCCGAGATGCCGTCGCGCACCTTGATCTGGGCGAGCGTGTGCACCTTCCCGGTCGGATTGGCGCGCCAGTTGTACCACTCCTCGCTGCGCTCCCACAGCTCGGGCAGGCCCTTCGTGGAGGGGTGCGCCTGGTCGAGCACCTTGATCCGGCCCGTCTGCACGGCCGGGTGCTTGTCGAAGATCGCGCCGACCAGGCCCTCGTACCAGTCCCAGTCGCGCTCGCTCGCCGACGCCGCGTGCAGGCCGACCCAGCCGCCACCGCCGCGGATGTACTTCTGCAGGGCGGCGCGCTGCTCGGCGTTCAGCAGATCGCCCTTCTCCGGCGTCGAATTGGTGTTGTTGAACACCACGGCCTGGAAACGGGACAGGTTGGCGTCGGTGAACGCGCCCGCGTCGTCCGTCGCCTCCACCTCGAAGCCGTGCTCGCTGCCCAGCTTCTCGATCGCGGCGATCCCGGCGGGGATGGAGTCGTGGTAGAAGTTCGTCACTTTCGAGAAGACCAGAACGCGAAAAGGCGCCGCCTGCGCGGGAGTCGGGACCGAGGAGACTCCCAGAGCGAGGAGCAGCGCCAGTAACGCGAGCAGGGTGATCAGTGGTCTTCGCACAGCAACAGCACGTGCCGGATGACTCATGGGCGCTCCCTGGGCTCGGGGGACGGGCGGCCGGGGGTGGACCGGCCGGGTAGAAAGCGCTTTCTGGAGTGCGTCGTTCAGAGTAGGTTGGCGCCTCCGGGGGGTCAATGGGGCTGCCGCGACGGTTGCTTCCGGCCCGCCTCTGGTGTGCGCCCGCCCCTACGGGGGAGGGTCGAGCGGAGGACCAGGAAGCCCCGCACCGCGAAGGAGCAGCACCCCATGACGTACTCCGTGGGAATGGCCACCGCCCGCGACGGCGTGCAGATCGCCACCTACACCTGGCAGCCCGAGACCGGGCGCCCGCGCGCGTGGGTGCAGATCGCCCACGGCGCTGCCGAACACGGCCTGCGCTACGACCGGTTCGCCCGCCACCTCGCCGCCCACGGCTTCGGCGTGATCGCCTCCGACCACCGCGGCCACGGCGCCACCGCCAAGGGCACCGGCGGCCACGGCGTCACCGGCGCGGACATCGAGGACTCCTGGCGCGCGATGGTCGACGACCTCAAGGCCGTCGGCGACCCGGTCCGCGCCCTCCAGCCCGGCGTCCCGCTCGTCCTCCTCGGCCACAGCATGGGCTCGCTGCTCGCCCGCGACTACGCCCAGGAGTACGCGGACGACCTCGCCGGACTCATCCTCTCCGGCACGTTCCGCTCGCTGCCCGGCGCCGAGACCGAGCAGGACACGGCCCTCCTGGAGCGCGAGATCGCCGAGCGCGGCCGCACCGCCCTGTCCGACTACATCCCGCGCCTCTTCGCCTCGTTCAACGACCCGTACGAGCACTGCACCGGCTTCGAGTGGCTCTCCCGCGACGCCGCGGAGGTGGACGCGTACGTCGCCGACGAACGCTGCGGCTTCCCCTTCTCGGCGGGCCTCGCCCTCGACTGGGTCCGCAACGTCCGCAAGATCAACGACCCGGCCAACCTCGCCCGCGTCCCCGCCGACCTGCCCATCCACGTCGCCGTCGGCACGGAGGACCCCTGCAACCAGCGCATGACCCTCGTCTACGAACTCCTGGAGGACTTCCGGTACGCGGGCGTCACCGACCTCACCTGGAAGGGGTACGAGGGGGCCCGCCACGAGATCCTCAACGAGACCAACCGCGACGAGGTCCAGCGGGACCTCACGGAGTGGCTGGACAAGCACGTGTGACGCCAGGGGCGACCGGCGCGCGGGACCGGCCGGGAGGCCCAACCGGTCCTGCGCGGGCGGCCGTTGTCAGTGCCGTGTCCTACTGTCGGAGGCATGGCTGCTGACTCCCTGACCTCCGAGGACGTGCGCGCGGCGGCGCTCGCCCTGCCGCAGACGACCGAGAAGATCGCCTGGTCCATGCCCACCTTCCGGGTGGCGGGAAAAATGTTCGCGACGCTCCCCGAGGACGAGACGTCGATCGCCGTCCGCTGCCCCAAGGAGGAGCGGGACGAGCTGGTCCTCGCGGAGCCCGGCAAGTTCTGGATCGCGGACCACGAGGCCCAGTTCGCCTGGGTCCGCGCCCGCCTGGACCGCCTGGAGGACCTGGACGAGCTGCGTGACATCCTCGCGGACTCCTGGCGCCAGGCGGCCCCCGCCCAACTCCTGGAGCAGTACCCGGAGTTGGGCGTACCCAGACCGGAGTGAGGGAGCGCTCCGCGCGGGGCGGGGCGGCTCGCCGTGGCTCAGGCGGCCACGCGGCTCGGCAGGAAGCCGGTGATCCGGGCCCGCAGGGACGCCGGGTCGAGCCCGTGCGCGGCCAGGTGCTGCGCCATGTCGCCGTACCGCCGCAGCTCCCGCCGCCCCACCCCGAGCCCGAGCACCCGGTGCGGCACGGACTGCAGCGCCTCGTTCGCGGCGGCGGTGGACGTCCCGGCGAGATACGGCTCGACGATCACCACGTCGGGCCGGTGGCCGACGGCCCGGCGCAGCGTCTCCGCGTCGAAGGGGCGCACGGTCGTGGCGTACAGGACGGTCACGTCGAGCCCCTCGACCGCCGCGAGGACGGCGTCGAGCATCGGCCCGACCGCGATCACCACGCCGTCGCGCCCCTCGCGCACGGTCAGCATGCGCGCCCCGTCCACGCCGAGCCCGGCGCGGTTCGCCTGCTCCGAGAGGCGTACGTACACCTTGTCGTCCCCGGCGGCCACCGCGTGCCGCAGCAGTGTCTCCGCCTCGTCCGCGTGGCCCGGGACGTGCACGGTCCAGCCGTCCAGGGTGTCGAGCAGCGCCACGTCACCGGGCGCCATGTGCGTGAACCCGCCGGCCGGCCAGTCGTACGAGCCGCCCGCGCTGACGAGCACACCGCCCACGCCCTGGTGCCCGAAGTCCAGCTTGACCTGCTCGAAGGGCCGCTCGACGAGGAAGCTTGCAAAGGTGTGCACGACCGGCCGCAGCCCGGTCAGGGCGAGCCCCGCCCCGGCGCCGACGAGCAGCTGCTCGCGGATGCCGACGTTGACCACCCGGTCCGGATGCCGCCGCTCGGCGTCCTCCACCCGGTCCCGGGTGATCTCGGCGAGCACGAGCGCGACCCGGGGATCCTCGTCGAGCAGCTCGGTGACGGTACGGGCGAAACGGTCACGCATGGAGTCCATGGTGTTGGTCCTCGGTTCTTCAGAAGGGGGGTGTCGTGTGCTTCGGCTACAGCTGGGGCCACGGCCTGTGGCACGGCTACGGCTACGGCTGGCGCCGGGGCTTGGCGGCGGTGGGCGGTACGAACGGGCCCTTCGGCTCGACGCGGGCGATCACGGCGTGCGGCCGGCCGGGGTGCGGGGCCGTGTACGCGGCGTGCAGCGCCTCGTGGTCGCGGCCGTCGACGGTCGCCGTGGACCAGCCGGCCGCCTCGAACCGCGCCGCGAGCCCGCCCGGCCTCGCGTGGCTCGCCGACGAGTTGTCGATCACCAGCACATGCAGCCGGTCCAGGCCGGCGGGCCCCGCGTACGCGATGGCCTCGTGGTTGCTGCCCTCGTCCAGCTCGGCGTCGCCGACCAGCACCCACACCGCCGGACCGTCGAGCCCCTGCGCCCGCAGCCCCAGCGCGGTGCCGACGGCGATCGGCAGCCCGTGCCCGAGAGACCCGCTGCCGATCTCGGCGCCCGGCACGAGCAGCCGGTCCGGGTGATGCCCGAGCGGAGAGTCGTACGACCCGAAGCCCGGCAGTACGTCGACGGGGAGGAACCCCTTGGCGGCGAGCACTGCGTAGTACGCCATCGGGCCGTGCCCCTTGGACAGCAGGAAGCGGTCCCGGTCGGGGGCGTCGGCGGTGCCGGGGGAGACGCGCAGGACCCGGTGGTAGAGGACCCAGAGCGCGTCCAGGGTCGAGGTGGCGGCGGGCCCGTGCTTCTCGTCGCCGGTCATCAGGGGCATCAGCCCGTGCAGGTCGGAGAAGCCGTACGCGGGGGCCTGGACAGTCGTGGTCGTCGTCATGTGAAGGAGCGTGCAACCTCAATCAAAGTTGAGGTCAAGCGCGGGCGGCGAACGGCCGACGAGATCCGGCCGCCCCACCCCTCGTCACGCTCCGTGCACCGCCGGAAACGGGTTCACGACCACCCGCCCGAGTGCGGTATTGTTTCCGTGCGCGTTCGGCCGGGGGAAACCCCAGGTCACGAACGGCACCGGGACGTGGCGCAGCTTGGTAGCGCACTTGACTGGGGGTCAAGGGGTCGCAGGTTCAAATCCTGTCGTCCCGACTTAGCGGAAACGCTGGTCGGAGGCCGTCCTCTCATTCGCGAGAGGACGGCCTCCGCGCGTTCCCGTCGGCGCCGCCGAGGCGCGGAACCCAGGGCTTCCCAGTGCCCTACGTGCCGTCAGGTCTGCCGATCCAGCGCGCGACCCCCTCGAAGGCGTCGAGCACCCGTACGTCGAAGGGGCCGAAGAGGCGCCGGCAGTCGTGGGCGAGACGGTCGTACAGGGCGGCCGCTCCGCGCGCGTCCCCCGACCTCCCGGTGAGTTCGGCGAGTTCCGTACGCGCGTCGATCACCGCCTGGTCCCGTGAGCCGAGTTCGCGGCCCAGCTCCATGACGCGGCGCTCCGCCGCACGGATGTGGCGGGCGAAATCCGGGGACACGACCCGCGCCGAGGCGTCACCGGCGCCGAACTCCACGTCCACGGACGGGAAGTACGCGACCGACTCCAGGGCCCGACCGACCACCTCGGCCGACGCGGGGCGCTGCGCCGGGTCCTTCGCCAGCAGGCCGAGCACGATCCGGTCCAGCTCCGCCGGGATACCGGGGCGGTGGGCACGGGGCGGCACAGGAGCGTGATCCAGGTGCATCGTCATCACGGTGTGCATGCTGTCCCGCCCAGTGCCGAAAGGAGGCCGGCCGGTGAGCATCTCGTACATGACACAGCCCAGGGAGTACAGATCGCTGGGCGCGGAGCCCGACTCCCCCTTCCAGCGCTCCGGCGCCTTGTACAGAGGGGTGCCGGCGCCCATGTGCGAGTGCGTGGCATCGGTGAACCGGGCGAGACCGAAGTCCACGATCTTCGCGTCACCCTGCTCGTTGATCATGATGTTGCTCGGCTTGATGTCACGGTGAACGACGTCCGCCCGGTGCGCCGTACCAAGTCCTGCACAGATGTGACCCGTCCACCGCACAGTCTGTTCGAGCGTGATGTCCTGGCCTGCCTTCAGCCGGTCCGCGAGGGACCCGCCATCAATGAACTCCATGGCGATGTAGCGCGTGCCCTCGTGCTCCCCGTAGTCGTAGATCTGGGCGACGTTGCCGTGAATGACCCGGGCCATGGCCTGCGCCTCGACCCTGAACGTCTTCATCGGCCACTGCGCGTACTCCGTGGCCAGGCTCTTCTGGGCGATCCGGTCGCCCGCCAGGAACTTCAACGCGACCGTCCGGTCCAGCTTCGTGTCCTGAGCCGTCCACACGTCTCCCATGGACCCGCTGCCGCGATGCTCCACCGTCCGATAACGACCGTCGATCAGCTGGGAACGGTCGACCATCCCGGCCCTCCACTCTGCGAAACCGACCCGTCCCCGGCATCCTCCGACACCCGCCCGTCCCCAGCGGTCCCGGACACCCGCCCCTCCTCGGCGGTCATCCCCGGATCCCCCGCTCCTCGCCCCACGCGTCGAGCTCGGCGACGGAGGCCAGGCCCGCCGTCCACTGCTGGAAGAAGACAGGGCGCTCCCGCAGGGCCTCACGGAGCACGGACTGCGCCTGGCTCCGTTGCCGACTGGCTTCGTCGCGCAGCATCCACCTGCGTACGGGAACCCGGCACAGCTCCCACACCACCCACACGACCGCCAGTACGGTGAGCAGTCCGAACACCGGCTGCAGTGGACTGTCGACATACGGCACGACCAGCGTTCCGATCAGTGTGCCGCCCAGGACAGCCGTGATCACGTGCGGCCATCGGCGTACCACCGCTTCGGATGCGAGCTCCGTTCTCGCGTCGATGTGCCCGGACAACTCCTCGGCCAGCGGCGCCAGTTCGACGGCCGCGCGCGGGTCGGTCGGCACGGTGCAGGTCCAGCCCTCGATCTCCAGGCTCATCTCCTGCGGGAGTTGGCCGGCCGAGTGCGCCACGAAGCGGTGCAGCGCGGTCTCCAGGCCGGGCCAGACCGCCCGCAGGGCCATGCGGCGAGCGGCTTCGCCGAGCTGGACCTCGTCCGGTGCGAACACCGCCCTGTCGAGGAGTGTCGAGATGGTGACCGGCTCGCCCCCGCCCGTGTGCAGTGGCGTACGGGACGCACGGGCCGCGTCGAGGTCCCCGCCGTGCTCGACGATGCTCTGCTGCCACTGCATCGCGTCGTGCATCGAGGCCTCGTCCGGCTCCATCTGGTTGATGAGGCGTTCCAGTGCGTGCAGCACGTGCCGGCCTTCCCCGGACGGGCTGCCCGGCGCATCGGCCGTGTCCGGGTACTCGGCGCGGAGATGACCCAACGCCCCGGCAGGGATGGTCGCCAACTCCCAGCCGCTGCGCAGCGCGGGCCAGCGGTCGCGGCACATCGCACGCAAGGCGCCGAAGCGGTCGTCAGGGAGATCGGTCGCCAGCGCGCGGAGGCGGTCCTCCAACTCGCCGTGGCTGAAGGCGTGATGGACGGCCGAGCCGTCGCTGTGCCAGCGGCCCACGGTCTGCCGTGCGTAACTCAGCGCCTCTTCGCCGAGTTCGTTGCTCGCGATGGCGTCCAGGACGACAAGGAAGTCCTGGCCGAGCTCATCGGGGTCAAGGGACTTCAGGTACCTGTCCATCCAGGCTGCCGCCTCGCGTTCGTCACCCAGGCGGGAACAGGTCAGGGCGAAGAAGAGATTGGCCTTGGCGGTGTCGAGCAGCTGCGCGTGCGCGCAGGCCCGCTCGAAGCGTTCCGTCTCGTTGCCGAACCGCACTGCGACGGCCATCGCCGCGGGCGCCAGCCAGTACGTGGGCTCCAGCAGCATGCGCTCCTCGGCGCAGGCGCGCACGGTGGCGGTGTTCACCACGTTCCGTTGCACCGCCTCCGCCGTCAGGGTGTGGACCAGGCCACGGGCCAGGGCGCGGGTCTGGCGGCGCTGGCCGAACGTCGCGTGCCACTCCGTGGTCAGCCTGGCCAGTTCCGCCTGCGCTCGGGCGACCTCGCGGTCCCGGCCGTACTGCTCGATGAACTCGTCCAGCACCTCCCGGGTCTCAGTGACCTGCCGGCCGAGTCCGGCGACGTCCTCGCGTACGTCCTGCAACCCGCGGGTCGTACGGGCGACCGTGCCGCGGAGTTCGGTGATGTCCTCGCCCAGAGCCGCCAGCCCGGACTCGAACCTGTCGGCCCGAGTGCTCAACTCGCTCTGCCGCTCCGCGACTTCGGCCACTTCGTCGCCCAACGTCCCTGGGTCCGGGCCCAGTTCAGGTCGATCCGTCATGAGGTTCCCCCAGGTCGTCGCGGCGTACAGTGCCGGTGCCCGCCCATTGTCGTGCGAGCCGCCGCAGGTCGTCCGGCGAAGATCGGCCAACCTCGGGCTGCTGGTGATGGCACGATGGCTCCGACCTGGCGGAAGCCACCCGGCCACCACGACGAGGGGTATCGGTGCGAGAGATCGTCTATCTGTCGGAAGGCAAGCTGAGTCAGTTCGTGCCGGAGCGCCGGCGGCTCCTTCCCCGTACGGGCACGCTGCGGGTCACCACGCCGGTGGGCGGCTTCGACGTCGACGCGCCGGCGACGGAGGGCGAGCAGAGCCTGGCACGTCACCTTCGACAGGTGGACAAGCACATGGAGCTGGTGTCCCGCTGGTACGGGGAGCCGGACCTCAGGCCCGGACAGTGGGTGCAGTTCGAGGTGCCGCTGCGCAGCGTCACGCCTGGTGGTGTGTATCAGGGGCTCGTGCTGTTCGTCGATCAGCCGCGTTCGGCAGATCCGGCCGGAGAGGAAGGGGCCGACTGCCGTCTCCTGATGCATGGTTCGGCCCGTCACCTGCGGGGTGTCAGCCCTGCGACGGTCGACGTCCTGGAAGCGGAGGACGGCACCGGCGGGTTCAGCATCGGCCCGAATTTCGTCACCCGGGCCGGGCAGGTCGTCCGCGCGCTCTCCGCGCAGAACGATGCGCCCGACGCGCCGGATGAGGCCGGCCCGGAGGGAGGGCCGACGGGCGGCCTGAACAGCCGTGGCGTCCGGGACCTGCTGAAGGCCCTCGACGAGCAGAACGGGGACCTCGACATGTCCGTACTGATGACAGGCTACGCACGGGTCAGCGCCCTGTTGCCCGAGACGGGCGACGAGCCCAGGTGCCTGGTGGCCAGCCCGCTCACCGTGCAGATCTTGCCGGAGTGACGCGGGCCAGGGCCACCGCAGGCCACCGCTACCGGTCCTGCGGATACCAGCGCAGCTCGATCGTGTTGCCGTCCGGGTCCCGCACGTAGATCGACTGGGCCTCGCCGCGGGCGCCGAAGCGGGGGCCCGGGCCGTCGACGACCGTCAACTCGCCCGCGTCGATGACCTCTTGCCAGTCGAGCGGCTCGACGACCAGGCAGATGTGGTCCACGTTCGACTCCCCGCGCGGGCGCGACAGGAGGTCGATGATCGTGGTCGGGCTGACCCGCACCGACGGGAACGGGACCTTGCCCGCACGCCACTCCTCCACGCGCACCGGCTCCAGACCCAGCGGTCCGCAGTAGAACTCCAGGGCGCGCTCGACGTCCTCGACGTTCAGGACGAGGTGGTCGAAGTCCTTTACTCGCACTCGCATGGGAAGCCTTTCGGGTTCGGTCGGTTCGTATTCGGTTCGGGTTCGGGGTCTGGTTCCGTACGGACGTAACGTACTCTGCCTGCAGTGGTAAAGGTGTAGTGCTGCATATGCAGTTGTGACTGGTGGGGAGATCCCTGTGCGACAGAATCCCGCGCGGCGGACCGCGCTGCTCGACGCCGCGATCGAGGTGCTGGCGCAGGAGGGGTCGCGCGGCCTGACGCTGCGCGCCGTCGACAAGGCTGCCGGAGTGCCCACCGGAACCACCACCAACTACTTCGCCAATCGTGCCGAGTTGCTCCGCCAGATCATGGGCCGTACGAAGGAACGGCTCACTCCGGACCCGGTCGCGATGGCCGAGACCATGAAGGCAGAGCCCGGCCGTGAGCTGACCGCGACGCTGCTGCGGGAGCTGGTCGAGCGGATGCGGGGCGACCGCAGCAGCCACCTCGCCATGCTGGAACTGCGCCTGGAGGCCACGCGCAGGCCCGAGCTGCAGGAGGACCTGACCCGCACGTTCACGGAACTCCTCGACGACAACATCTCCTGGCACCTCGACGCGGGCCTGCCCGGCGACCGCGACACCGTGCTGCTGCTGTACCTGGCGATGCTCGGCGTGATCGTCGACGACCTGACCGTGCCCGCACTGCTCGAACCGCACGGCATCGACCACATCATCGACGTGCTCGTGGAGCGCAGCGCGCCGGGCGAGTAGTCGAGCGGGGGGCCGCTTCAGTAGTCGAGCGGAGAGTGCCGCTTCGGTGGTCGAGCGGAGGGCGTCGGCGCGGCATCGGCCGAGCGGAGAGCGCTCCGGGCCTCAACTGCCGGGCGTGCGGGCCGGATTGTCAGTGCCGGGTCGTAGTGTCGCTCGCATGACCGACGACGTGTACTCGCCCGTGCCCGAGCTGAATCTGCTGCACGCCTTCAGCAGCGGCCTCGCCGACTACTTCTCGCAGGGCTTCGAGATGGAGCAGTTCGGCTCGGCCGCCGGGATCGACACCTGGTCCGCCGACCCCGCATTCCTCGACCGCTTCCGGGTGTTCGGGCAGGCCAACGGCTCCGGCTCGCTGTACGCGATATGGCGCGTGGACGACCGGGAGGACCTGGCCGACCTGCCGATCGTGGCGTTCGGCGACGAGGGCGGCGTCCACCTCGTCGCGGCCACGCTGCGCGATCTGCTCCAACTCCTCGCCTGCGACCGCTGTGTGTACGTGTTCCACGACGGGATCTCCTTCTCCGGCGAGGAGGAGGACGCCGCCGACGGGCGTGGCTCCGGCGAGGCCCGCGAGCTCTATCTCGCCTGGCTGAAGCGGCACTTCGGCCTCGGCGCGGACGAGGACCCCGGCGGCATCGTGCTCGCCGCCGAAGAGGCGTACCAGACACGGTTCGTGGCGTGGATGGACCGCTACGTGGACGGCTTCGCGGAGGAGCACGCGGAACTCCTGGAGGGGTGACGGAGGACTCTTGGAGGGGCGACGGGCGGGGTAGTGACGGGCGGGGTAGTGACGAGCGGGGTAGTGACGAGCGGGGTGACCGTGCGTGATCGTGACGTCGGGTGACTGTGGCGGCCCGTGGCTGTGCGCACTCGTGTACCGGGCGTAGTGGTTTGTCCGGATGTGAGGTGCGCCCTATGGGGCTAATGCCCGAATATGAGGTACTTGATCGGTTGCCCCGAACACTGCCGGGATCTGTACCGCCGTCTCCGAGGGAGCTCCATGCAGCACCGAATACGCCCCGCGTACCTGCACCCCGCCGCCATCGCGGGAGGTGTCCTCGCGGTCGGCGCAGGCGGGCTCTACCTGGCGGGCACCCTGGTCAACGGTGACGGCATCGACCCCGGCACACGCATACGCGGCGTGGACATCGGCGGGCTCAGCCGGGCCGCCGCCGAGGAGAAACTCCAGCGCGAGCTCGTCGCCGGCGAGGGCGCGAAGTCCCTGCCCGTGCGGATCGGCGACCGCGAGGACTCCGTCGACCCGGCCGCCGCGGGGCTCGGCGTGGACGTCGAGGCGACCGTCGACAAGGCCGCCCGCGACGGGGCCGACCCGGTCACTGTGATCGGCGGGCTCTTCCGCTCCGGCGGTGACGTCGAACCCGTCGTCCACGTCGACGAGCCCAAGGCCCGCGCCGCTCTCCGGGACCTCGGCGAGGAGCACCGGCAGAAGGTCCGCGACGGGGCCGTCACCTTCAAGGACGGCAAGGCAAAGGTGCGCGAGGCCCGTACCGGCCACACCCTCGACGTCGACGAGGCGGTCGGCGCCCTGCGCGCCGCGTACCTGCCGGAGAAGCCCGTCGACGAGACGGAGCTGCCGACCCGCGAGACCCGGCCGAAGGTCAGCGCGAAGGAGACCGAGCGGGCGCTCAAGGAGTTCGCCGAGCCCGCCATGTCCGGGCCCGTCACCCTCGGCGTCGGCGACAGCGAGCTCACCATCGCGCAGTCCACGCTCGGCGAGCACCTCAAGATGAAGGCCGACGACTCCGGCCGCCTCCGGCCGCGCCTCGACAGTGAGGGCCTGATCAAGAACCCCGACGTCGCGGACCCCCTCGCGCGTCTCACCGGCGGTCCCGAGAACGCCCAGCTGCGGCTCGACGGAGACCGCGTCGTCGTCGCCGGTGACGGGCGGGCCGGGCAGGAGGTCACCGCCAAGGCCCTCGGCAAGGCCGTCATGCCGCTGCTCACCAAGAGCGGCGCCGCCGCGCGCACCGGCGAGGTCGCGACGAAGACGACGCAGCCGCAGATCACCCGCGAGAACGCCGCCGAGCTCGGCCTGACCGAGAAGATGTCGTCGTTCACCGTGAACTTCGAGCCCGCCGAGTACCGCACGAAGAACATCGGCCGGGCCGTCGAGCTGATCAACGGCTCGCTCGTCATGCCGAACGAGACATGGAGCTTCAACCGCACCGTCGGCGAGCGCACCAAGGCCAACGGCTTCGTCGACGGCACGATCATCCTCAACGACCAGTACGCGAAGGCCGCGGGCGGCGGCGTCTCGGCGGTCGCCACGACGATGTACAACGCGCTGTTCTTCGCCGGCGTGAAGCCCCTGGAGCACGGCGCGCACTCCTTCTACATCGAGCGCTACCCCGAGGGCCGCGAGGCCACCGTCGCCTGGGGCAGCCTCGACCTGCGCTTCCTCAACGACTCCGGCAACGCGATCTACATCCAGGCCGAGTCCACGGACACCTCGGTGACCGTCACGTTCCTCGGCACGAAGAAGTACGACGAGGTCCTCGCCACCCAGGGCCCGCGCGAGAACGTCAAGCAGCCCAAGGAGCGGGAGAACACCGGCAAGCAGTGCGAGCCGCAGACGCCGCTGGAGGGCTTCGACATCACCATCGAGCGGATCTTCAAGAACGACGGTCAGGAAGTGAAGCGCGAACCGTTCCGCACGCACTACACCCCGCGCGACAAGATCACCTGCGAGCCGAAGCCGACGGACGAGCCGAAGCCGGCGGACGCCGAGCAGCAGCCGGCCGACGAGCAGGCGGCGGACCAGCGGGCGACGGACGAGTGAGGCCTCGGCCCACCCGAACGGAACCGGGGGGTCCGGCCACGGCGGGCATGGCTTAGCGTGTGGGCCGTGATGAGGGTGGGGGCAGCAGGCGGAGTCGCGCTCGGGGCGGCCGCGGTGGGCGCCTGGGCGTACGCGCAGGCAGGAGCCGACGGCGCCGACATCGTGCGGGACCTGTCCGTAGGGCTCGCCTTCGCGGGCGCCGGGCTCGTCGCCTGGTGGCACAGGCCCGCCAACCGCACCGGCCCGCTGATGGTCGCCGAGGGCGTCACCTGGTTCATCGGCAACCTCCAAGGCACCTCCGTACCCGCCCTGTTCGCGCTCGGCGCCTGGTGGGAGGGGCTCAACCTGGCCGTCCTCACCCACCTCGTCCTGACCTTCCCCGACGGCCGGACCACCGGCGTCCGCACCCGCCGCCTGATCCTCGCCGCGTACGCGATCGTCGCCGTCGGCGGGCTGCTCCGCGCGCTCACCTACGATCCGGCCCGCGCGCCCGACGCCACCTACCTGGACTGCCACGCGTGCGGCCCGAACCCGCTGCTCGTCGACAGCGCCACCGGCCTGTTCGGTCCGGTCGACCTCGCGTACCGCGGGCTGGCGCTGGTGATCTCCGTGCTCACCGTCGTCGCCGTGGTGCACCGCTGGCGGCGCGCCTCCCTCGCGCGCCGGCGCGCCCTGCTGCCCGTCTGGGTGGCCATCGGCATCGCGCTCGTCTTCGTCCTGTGGGACATCGTGCTGCTCGCGCTGCCCCGGTTCGACGGGCTCGGCGCCGACCTCGTGCTGCTGCTCTCCGACCTCGCGCAGGTCGCCGTGCCGGTCGCGTTCCTCGTCGGGCTGCTGCGGATGCGGCTGCAGCAGGCGGAGGTCGGCGGGCTCGTCATCGAGATCGGGGCGGACCCGTCACCGGCAGGGATGCGAGCAGTCCTGGCCCGCGTCCTCGGCGACAGCTCGCTCCGCCTCGGCCTCTGGCACCAGGCCCCGAAGGGACTCGGCCCGACCGACCCCGACCCGAACGGAAGCGGTCGGAACGGCACCGGTCAGAACGGGCCCGACTCGAACGGAGACGATCGGAACGGCACCGGCCGGTACGTCGACGAGGACGGCCGGACCGTACGGGCCGAAGGCGCCCGCGCCACCCGCGTCGACTCCGCGCGCGGCACCCCCCTCGCCGTCCTCGACCACGACCCGGCGCTCGCCGAGGAACCCGAACTCCTCGCCGCCGTGGCCGCCGCCGTCCGTCTGGGCCTGGAGAACGCCTGGCTGCGCACCGAGGCGAAGGAGGTCAGCACCCGCATCGTGCGCGCCGCCGACGACGAGCGCCGCCGGCTCGAACGCGATCTGCACGACGGAGCGCAGGCCCGCATCGTGTTCGCCCTGATGGCGCTGCGCCGGGTCGCGAAGGGCGTCGCCGACCACCCGGACGCGAAGGTGCGCGGCTCCGTCGCCGAGGTCGAGCAGAGCCTGCACCTCGCCCTGGAGGAGCTGCGCGGCCTCGCCCACGGCATCCACCCCGCCGTACTGACCCGGGAAGGGCTCGCCCCGGCGCTCGCGGAGCTGGCGCGCCAGGCCGAGCTGCCGGTCGTCGTGGCCGCCGAGCCGGGGCGGTACGACCCGGTCGTGGAGACCACCGCGTACTTCACCGTCTGCGAGACCCTCGCCAACGCCGCGAAGCACGCGCGGGCGCGGGCCGTCAGCGTCTCTGCACGGCGGCAGGGCGCGACCCTGGTCGTCGAGACCGTCGACGACGGCGTCGGCGGCGCCGACACCTCGCGCGGCTCGGGCCTGAGCGGGCTCGCCGACCGGATAGCGGCCGTCGACGGAGTGCTGAGCGTGCACAGCCCGGCGGGCGGCGGCACGCGCGTACGAGCGGAGCTGCCGTGCGGGTGATCGTGGCCGAGGACTCGGCGATCCTGCGCCAGGGGCTGGTACGCCTCCTGGCCGACGAGGGCTTCGACGTGCCCGCGCACTGCGGCGAGGCCGGGCCGCTGCTCGCGCTCGTCGACCGGCACCGGCCCGACGCCGTCCTGCTCGACATCCGGATGCCGCCCACGCACACCGACGAGGGCCTGCGCGCGGCGGCCGCGATCCGCGCCCGGCATCCGCGCACGGGCATCCTGCTGCTGTCGCAGTACGTGGAGACCACCGCGACCGTGCGGGCCCTCGCCGACGACGGGCGGGGCTTCGGCTACCTCCTCAAGGAGCGCGTCGCCGACGCCGAGGAGCTCGGCCGGTCCCTGCACCGGGTGGCGGCGGGGGAGACCGTCGTCGACCCCGATGTCGTCGCGCACCTCATGGCCGGGGCGCGCGCCGCGCAGGCGCTCGCCGAACTCACCGGGCGCGAGCGGGACGTGCTCGCGCTGATGGCGCAGGGCCGATCCAATCAGGCCATCGCCCAGGCACTGGTCATCGGGGCGAAGACGGTGGAGTCGCATGTCCGCAGCATCTTCACGAAGCTGGGCATCGACGCCGACGCGCAGGACAACCGCCGCGTCCTTGCCGTCCTCGCCTACCTGCGCGATTCCTGACGCCCCGACTGCCGCTCCGCGACCGGGCGCAGGCCCCGGGCCCCCGTGACCCGTGACCATGCCCCCGTTGCCCCGTACCCCCGTGTTGCCCGGTGCGGAGCGGTGCCGGATGTCCAAAACTAGGCGGCCGGGCCGTACGGAACATCAGGGCAAGCCCTGAATACCGCCCGGTACGGGGGGCGTTGACCTGGGACGTCGACGACGGGGTCGCGGCCGTCGACCGGACACCGGCCCGGGGCGTCAGGTCGACACCCGCTGCCGGGCCGCCCCCGGCATCCCCTGCGCGAGGTCCTCGGCGAGGAGGCGCTTCGCGCAGGCGTCGGTCGCGGCCCGCAGTTCGGGGCCGGCCGGGCGGCCGCGGTCCTCCTCCAGGCGGTCGCCGAGCCAGTCGCTCCAGGCCTGGTGGATCACGGCGGCCTCGCGGGCGCCCGCCGCGGTGTGCGCGAAGAACGAGCCCTCGCGGCTCAGATAGCCCTCGTCGACCATCCGGTCGAAGACGGGCACGAGAACCTCCGGCGGCACCTCGCGGCGCGCGGCGATCAGGCCGAGGCTGGCGTGCCCGACGAGCCGGGTGAGCAGCTCGACCTGCATGACCGCCCAGGCCCCCGCGACGTCGAGGCGGGACTCGGAGGCCGCGAGCACCCCGCGCGCCTCCGCCGGACCCGCGGCGCGGATGATCTTCCCGACGGCGAGTTCGAGGAGCTTGGCGGAGTCCCCGGTCGAGGCGGGCGACGAGAACCCCTCGCCCATGTCGGACGACGAGAGCCGCGCGCTGTCCCGCAGCTCGACCTGCTTCAGGAACAGCGCGAACACGAACCCGAGCACCGCCACGGGCACCGTCAGCAGGAACACCGTCTGCAGCGTGTCCGCGTACGCGGCGATGATCGGCGCCGCCTGCGCGTCCGGCAGCGCGTGCAGCCCCTGCGGACTCTGCGCGGCCCCGGCCAGCGCCGCCGGATCCCCGCCCGCCCGCGCGGCGGCGCCGATGCCCTCCCGGAGGTTGGGCTCCAGGGTGTTGGCGTAGATCGTGCCGAACACGGCGGTGCCGAAGGCGCTGCCGAGCGTACGGAAGAACGTCACGCCGGACGTGGCGGTGCCCAGGTCCGCGTACTCCACGGTGTTCTGCACGGCGATCGTCAGGACCTGCATGCACAGGCCGATGCCGGAGCCGAGCACGAACATGTACAGCGACTCCAGCCACGCGTTCGTGCCCGCGCCCATCAGCGACAGCAGATAGAGGCCGAACGCCATGACGAGCGAGCCGACGATGGGGAAGATCCGGTACGCGCCGGTCTTGCTGACCACGTTGCCGCTGAAGATCGACATGATCAGCAGCCCCGCCACCATCGGCAGCGTCCGCACCCCGGAGACCGTCGCCGAGTCCCCGTCCACGTACTGGAGATACGTCGGCAGGAACGTCATCGCGCCGAGCATCGCGAAGCCCACGACGAAGCTGAGGATCGAGCAGACCGTGAACACCGGGTTGGCGAAGAGCCGCATCGGCAGCATCGGCTCGGCCGCCCGCAGCTCCACCAGGCAGAACAGCGCGAGCGCCACCGCACCGCCGGCGAACAGGCCGATGATGACGCCCGAGCCCCACGCGTACTCGTTGCCGCCCCAGCTCGTCGCCAGGATCAGGGCGCTCGACCCGGCGGCGACGAGGGCGATGCCGAGGTAGTCGATCACCGGCCGGACCGCCGACCGCACGCTCGGGATGGTCTTCGCCGCCGAGATCACCACGAGGATCGCGATGGGCACGTTGACGTAGAACGCCCAGCGCCACGACAGGTGGTCCGTGAACAGGCCGCCGAGCAGCGGGCCCACGACCGTCGAGACGCCGAAGACCGCGCCGATCGCGCCCTGGTACTTGCCCCGCTCGCGCAGCGGGATCACGTCGGCGATCAATGCCATCGCGGTCACCATCAGGCCGCCCGCGCCGATGCCCTGAAGGCCGCGCCAGAAGATCAGCAGCGACATGTTGGTGGCCAGGCCGCACAGGAACGAGCCGGTGATGAACACGACCGCCGAGATCTGGAAGATCAGTTTGCGGCCGAAGAGATCGCCGAACTTGCCGACCAGGACCGTCGACACGGTCTCGGCGAGGAGATAGGCGGTCACGACCCACGACATGTGGGCGCCGCCGCCCAGGTCCGCGACGATCGTCGGCAGCGCGGTCCCGACGATGGTCTGGTCGAGCGCGGCGAGCAGCACCCCGAGCACGATCGTCACGAAGACGACATTGCGGGTGCGCGCGTCGAGCACGGGCGGCGCGGGGGCAGGGGCGGGGGCGGCCTCGGCACTGGTGGTCACGGCACAACTCTTGTGCGCCCCACGTACCACCGCCCGCCGCGCGGGGCCGTCCCGGTGACCCTTCCGCCCCGGCCGTCACCACCGGCCGCCCAGCGCTTGCGCGACCGTACGAGGAGAGTCAGGCTGCCCGCCGACCTCGCGGGGAAGGCGCCGCGCCGGTCACGCCCTCCCGAGCAGCAGCGGTGCGCAGTCCGCCGCGTCCACCGGTCCCTCGCCGCGCTCGACCCGCGCCGCCAACTCCTCGGCCCAGACGCCCAGCCCGGGCACGTCGATCCCGTACGGCGCGGGCTGCTGTGCCGCGATCACGGCGGCGCCGCGGCGCAGCAGCCGCGCCCCGCCCGTCGCGTTGCCGCGCGCCGCGTGCGTCAGGCCGACCGCCAGCTGCGCGAGCCCCCGCCACAGCGCACGCTCCCGCTCGGGGCCCGACTTCCAGGCGTCCTCGAAGACTTCGTGCGCGTGGAACGGCCGGCCCCGGTCGAGCAGCGCCTGCGCCTCGGCCAGGGTCTGCGCCGGGGTGCGCACGACACCCTCCGGCTGCCGGTCGACGCCGGGCGTCCCGTACGGCAGCGGCCGGCCGAGGCCGTCGCGGGGGCGGGCGTTGCGGGCCCGGCCCTCGGCGTCGCGGTCGCGGTCGGGGGGCTGGGGTGAGGAGGTGTTCTGCACCCTCCGATTGTGGCCGGGCGGGGGTGATCGGCGCAGGTCCGGGGTGAGGTAAGGTACTTACTGCACGGCGCGGGCAACACCCGCGAGCGGGCACCGGGACGTGGCGCAGCTTGGTAGCGCACTTGACTGGGGGTCAAGGGGTCGCAGGTTCAAATCCTGTCGTCCCGACTTTTCGAAGTCGCGGTCCGAGGGGCTGTTCCAGAGAGATCTGGAGCAGCCCCTCGGTCGTTCCCGGACCTTCCCCGCCCGCCGTATGACGCGGGCTCAGTTCGACGCCCCCGCCGCGAACGCCGCTCCCGGCGCCGCGAGCACCGGCCTGGCCTCAAGGACGAGCACCGCCAGGTCGTCGTCGATCGGCTCGGGGCTGAACTCGTGCGCCGCCTGTCGTACGCGCTCCGCGACCGCCTTCGCGCCCAGGCCGACGCAGCCGCGAAGGAGCTCGGCCAGGCCGTCGTCGTCGTCCAACTGCCGGTTGCCGCGGCGGCGTTCGGTCACCCCGTCGGTCACGCACAGCAGGGTCTCGCCGGGTGCGAGGTGGAAGGAGTTGGCGCGGAACTCGGCCTTGTCGTCGATGCCGAGCAGCATCTGCGGCTCCGCGGCCTGCGTGACCGTCCCGTCCGCCGACAGCAGGAGCGGCAGCGGATGCCCGGCGCTCGCCACCGTGACGCGGGCCCCGCCCGAGGCCGGGTCCGGCTCCAGCTCGCCGTACAGCAGGCTGAGGAAGCGGGAGCCGGCCTGTTCGCCGCCGACCGCCTGCGCCTCCGCGCCCTCCTCGGCCATCGCCAGGTTCAGCCGGTCGAGCAGGGCCTCCACGCCGTGGCCCTCGCGGGCGAGCAGCCGTACGAGATGGCGGGCCAGGCCGGTGACCGACATGGCCTCCAGGTCGTGGCCGCACACGTCGCCGAGGAGGAAGCACCAGCGGCGCTCGCCCATCGGGAACAGGTCGTAGAAGTCCCCGCCGACCGTCTGGCCCTCGCCGCACGGCTCGTACACGATCGCCGTGTCGACGCCCGGGATCGACGCGAGCGACGTGGGCAGCTGGCGGCGCTGCAGGGAGTGGCTGATGTCGGCCTGCCGGGTGTAGTGGCGGGCGGTGACCACGGCCTGGGCCACCCTGCGCGCCACGTCCTGGGTGAGGCGGACGACGGCGTCCGTCATCCGGGGTCGGCCCGCGCGGCCGATGAGCAGGGCGCCGTGGCAGCGGGCGTTCGCGACCAGCGGGAACATCAGCGCCGAGCCGCCCCGCTCGGTGGTGTCCGCGCCCTCCGGCCAGGGCCAGGTCAGGGCGGTCGTGCTGAGCGTGCTGGGCGGCGGGCGCTCCTGCTCCAGGGCGCGGCGGAGCGTACGGATCTGCTGCTCGTCGCGGTGCCAGACGCGGGACAGCCGCATCCTGCGGTTGGTGGTGGTCAGCCAGACCGCGCACCAGTCGGCGAGGCGGGGCACGAGCAGCTGGCCGGTCAGGGCGGTGACCATGTCCTCGTCGAGCTGGCCCGCGAGCAGCTCGCTGACCTCGGCGATGAAGGACGCGCCTGCCTGGTCGTAGCCGTCGGCCTGGCCCTGGTGGTCGGGGTGCGGGGGCTTGGCGGCGGTCGCCGGGGCGGGGGCGGGCGGGGCGTCGGGCTCGGGCGGGCCGTCCAGGAGGGTGTCGAGGCGGAACCAGACGGTCTCCTCGGCCTGCCGGCAGGTCACGCCCCAGGACTCGGCGAGCGCGCTCAGCAACTGCAGTCCGTGCCCCCGCAGCTTGCTGCGCAGCTCGGGCCCGCCCAGGTCGGTGCCCGACAGATGGCGGTCGAGCACCTCGACGACGACGGCGGCCCACTGCCGGCCGTTGTTCGCCGGGTCGAACCCGGTCTCCAGGCGGCAGCCGACGTCGACCTCGAAGCCGCCGCGGACGACGGCCGCGGTGGTGAGCTCGCTGACGAGGAGGACGGCGTTGCCCACGAGCCGCTCGCGGACGGCCGCGGCCACTCGGGGAAGGGCCGGTGCGGCCAGGTCGCTGAGGGCGGCGCGGAGGAATCTGCGGGCGGCGGAAGGCGCCAGCTCGTCCGCGGGCAGACGGATCCACGATGCGGAAGCAAGCGGGTCGGCGGAGGACCGCACGGGCGCCTCCCGGCTCGGTTCTGGGCGCTCAGCCCAATGAATGTAACCTAAATCGGACTAGCGTTACTAACACGCTCCTAACGTGCATGAGGGTCATCTAGGGGCATCAAGGGGTATTTCGCCATGGAGCATGAGCAGGGCCGGCGCGAGGCCCCTCCTCGCGCGCCCGGGTCCGCAGCGGCCCAGGAGTCCCGGACCGGCGGCGGCCCGTACCCCGCCGCAACCCCGCAGGACCACGCCTGCGCCGCCGAGCTGCGGCCCCTGCTCGCGACGATGAAGGCCTTCCGCGACGGCGACTTCTCCGTACGGGCCGAGCCCGGCGCCGAGGGCGTGCACGCGGAACTGGTGGAGGTCTTCAACCAGATCGTCACGCGCAACGCCCACATGGCCGCCGAGCTGCAGCGCGTACGACAGGAGGTGATCCGGGGCGGCCGCCTGGACGAGCGGCTCGCGGCCAGCCCCGGGCACGGGGCCTGGACCACGAACGTCGACGCGGCGAACTCGCTGCTCGAAGCCCTGGTCGTGCCCGTGGGCAATGTGACGCGGGTGCTCGACGCGGTCGCGGACGGTGACCTGACCCAGCGGGTGGAGCTGCACGACGGCAAGCGGCAGCTGCGCGGCGACCTGCGGCGGCTCGGGCGCGGTGTGAACCGCATGGTCGACCAGCTCTCGCTGTTCACCGGCGAGGTCACCCGGGTCGCCCGCGAGGTCGGCAACGAGGGGCGGCTCGGCGAGCGGGCGAAGGTGCAGGGGCTTACCGGCGACTGGCGCTATGTGACCGAGGCCGTCAACGGCATGGCCTCCCGGCTGACCGCCCAGGTCCGCGACATCGCGGTCGTGACGACGGCGGTCGCGCAGGGCGACCTCACCCAGCACGTCACGGTCGAGGCGACCGGCGAGCTGCTCGAACTCAAGCTCACCGTGAACACGATGGTCGACCAGCTGCGCGCCTTCGCCGACGAGGTCACCCGCGTGGCCCGAGAGGTGGGCACCGAGGGCG